>NZ_CP092489.1:1885000-2240000 GCF_025643335.1 Endozoicomonas sp. Mp262
TTGTTGCGAATTTGCTGACATATCAACCCTTTAACAACAGCGAAGTGAGGTGCCGGACGAAAAAAACGTAAGCAGGCAATTATAGCTCATAAGCCGAACCGAGCGCCAGAAAGCAGGTGTTGCTCGATCATTAGCGGAGCGAGGTAGCGGAATGCACTCCATGACGCGGGTTCCCCTTCCTTGGTATTTTCAGACCGGGATTTTAGTGTGCAAGTTAAGCCAGTTTGACTTTCCACCGGGCATGGTGAAGTTCAAGTATACCTAATAATTTCTTTTGTGCAGTCATTTTTTTTCCCTATTTTCCTTGTTTTTGCCCAATAATTTCTGTTTTTTTGCGAACCATTCAAGTAATTCTTTGCGTTGTTCCGCACTCATTTGCGAGGGCTTGGTATTGGAGAGCTGACTTTGAAATGAAAACAGCTGGTCTTTATGCTGGTTTTTATGTGTTTGTGTTTTGATATGGGCCAGGGTTTCATGAAACTCCTTCTCGTTAGCCTTGCTGCCCAGGTCAAATGTGGCCAGTTCCTGGAGACGCTTTCCTGTCTCCGTATTGTACTCCCGGGCTATGAGCGCAATGGCTGACAGGCTTGGTGTCTGTTTCAGTGTATTTATCAGTTTGACCAACAGCAGGCTATCAGGTGAGTGATGTTCTTTGAGATTGTCTACGTTGTCAATGCTTTCTGCAAGCTGGGTATTGCACAATAATTGTCGTATGGCGTAGCCGGGGCTACTGATTTTGCTGGCAGGCTTTTCCTGACGTGGCCTGTTGGCGTGGCCAAAGTATTGGTCTCTGGTCAAATACCGGTTTTGCTGGTCAGGGCCAGGTGAATAGGTTCGTGTTTCACTGGTGAACTGGGGTGAGGGTGCTGCTATTTCTTCTTGTGGTGACTGGGGCCGACTGTTTTCAGACAGGTGAGAAGAAAGTTTGTCAGTCTCCAGTCCTGTAAGCCCGGATAGCTTTTTCAGTATAAGCTGTTTGAATATGCCCTCTGGCAGCTGGTTAATGTAGGGTTGGGCAAGCTTGGCCAGCCTTGCGGCACCATCCATCGTGTTCAGGTTAAGCCCTTCCTCAAGCTCTTTAAACAGGAAGGTGTCCAGGCTGAGTGCCTGGGAGCGGATGCGATTCTGGAAGTTTTCAGGGCCTTCCTGTCTGATTATGCTATCAGGATCTTCACCCTGTGGCAGGAACAGGAAGCGCGCCTGTCGCCCGTCCTCCATTTGCGGCAGTGTAGACTCAAGGGCTCGCCAGGCAGCCCGTCGTCCTGCGTCATCGCCATCAAAGCAGAAAATAACTTCGGGTACCACTTTGAATAGCCGCTGCATGTGCTCGGGGGTTGTTGCGGTTCCCAGGGTAGCCACACTGTTGGAGATGCCCTGTTGGGCCAGTGCCACCACATCCATATAACCTTCTACCACGAGAATATTGCTTAATGACCGGTTGGCCTGCCGGGCTTCATACAGGCCATAGAGCTCTTTGCCCTTTTGGAAGATGGGGGATTCGGGAGAGTTCAGGTATTTAGGTTTTTCATTACCCAGTACCCGGCCACCAAAGGCGATATAACGACCGCGGCTGTCACGAATGGGGAAGATAATGCGATCCCGGAAACGGTCATAAATTCGGCGGGTATCCTCATTTTCAACTAACAGACCTACCTGGATAAGCTGTTTTTCCCGTTCTGGCGTGCTGCCCAGGTGCTTTTGCAGGTTATCCCAGCCCGGAGGTGCGAAGCCTATCTTGAACTGCTCAATACACTGGCTGTTGAGGCCCCTTCGCTCCAGATAGCTGTCGGCCTTTGCTGACTGGCCATGGTGCCGTAACTGATCCTGGAAAAAGCTAACCGCTTGCTCTGTCAGTTGATACAGGTTCGAGTAATCAGGCTGTGTGGATTGGCTTCTGCTTTGCTCCCTGGGTACTTCAAGCCCAAGTTGGCCGGCAAGGTCATCAACGGCGGCCGGGAAGTCCAGGTGATCATATTCCATAACAAAGCCAAGGGCGTTGCCACTGGCACCGCAACCAAAGCAGTAATAAAACTGTTTGTCCGGGCTAACGGTAAATGAAGGTGTTTTTTCTTTGTGGAAAGGGCAGCAGGCAGAGTAATTCCGGCCGGTTTTTTTGAGTTTAATCCGGCTATCAATAATGTCGACAATATCCAGTCGAGCAAGAAGGTCATCAATAAAGTGCTGTGGAATGCGTCCAGCCATAGTTCAGGCGAAGCGGTCAGGTTCTTGTGGTTGATTAATCCCGCATAATATCACTGACTTACCGTTGAGTCAGTAAAATATGCTGGGTATGTGCGGCTTTATCATTGTGGGTGCTGCGTTGAGGAGAGTAACGCTGTCACATCAGCTGCCAGAGAGTGTTGATTTTACAATCTTGCTGATAAGGGACATATCTGCTCGACCCTGGGCCTGAGGCTTGACTATGGCCATAACCTTTCCCATATCACGCATGCTTTGCGCACCGCTGTCTGAAATGGCGTTTTTAACCATTTCGGTCAGAGCCTGCTCGGAGAGCTGTTCGGGCAGGAATTCCGCCAGAATCTCAAGTTCCAGCTTTTCCTGATCTGCGAGATCAGTGCGCCCTGCGGATTCGAACTGTGCCATGGCATCGCGTCGTTGCTTTGCCATTTTATCCAGTACGGCCAGGGCGCGCTTGTCGTCGAGTGCTTTCTCGTCAACTTCAACGCGTTTTAGTTCTGCCAGTGCCAGCCTCACAGTACCTAGTCGAGCCTTGTCGCGATTACGCATGGATTCCTTCATGGCATCCGTCAGTTGGTCTTTGACCTTGCACTCGCTCATGCTCATTTCCTTATTTGGACTGTGATTACACGAATAAGGCTGAATGAAACAGTCAGCCTGGCATTATCTGTACAGTACTACGCGCTGCTGCTGATTAATACAGGCGTTCGCGACGACGCTGTTCGCGCTGCAGTTTTTTAAGATGGCGCTTGACGGCAGCGGCAGCTTTACGCTTGCGAACAGAAGTAGGCTTTTCGTAGTGCTCACGGCGACGCACTTCGGCCAGTACTCCAGCTTTCTCGCAGGAGCGCTTAAAGCGACGCAGCGCTATGTCAAACGGTTCATTCTCTTTAACTTTAACAGCAGGCATGCAGAGCTCACCTTCCTATAATAAATATGGTTAATTCAGTTGATATCGAACTTCGCAAGCCGAACTTGTCAAAAGCCTTGCTGTCTTTAAGCTGGCATGTAGGCTTTTTAACGACCTGCAAAAGACAAGATTAGCCGCGTATTTTCAAGGGCGCGAATTTTAAAGCTTATTGGCAGTAAATGCAAAATATCAACCCTTTCTGTATGATTATTTGCTTTTTATTCTAGCTCCCTCCTCGCCTGCCTGGTTTTTTCGGTGCACACGATAATCAGGCAGGGCTTCAGGTCGCTTACAATAGGTCGTTTGATATGATTGTTCTCGGGATAGAAACATCCTGTGATGAAACTGGAATTGCTCTTTATGACAGCAACCACGGGCTATTGTCCGATGCGCTTTACAGTCAGATAAAGATGCATACGGATTATGGTGGTGTTGTCCCCGAGCTAGCATCACGAGATCATATCCGTCGGGTTATTCCCTTGATAAACCAGGCGCTGGAAAAAGCGGGTATTACCAAAAAAGAGATCGGTGCCGTGGCCTTCACCAAGGGGCCGGGCCTGATTGGTGCATTGATGGTAGGAGCCTGTACTGGCCGTGCCATGGCCTGGGCCTGGGGGGTGCCAGCGATTGGTGTTCATCATATGGAAGGTCATTTGCTGGCACCGATGCTGGAGGATCAGCCGCCTTCCTTCCCTTTTCTGGCGTTACTGGTTTCTGGTGGACATACCCAGCTGGTTCGGGTTGATGGTATCGGCCAGTATCACTTGCTGGGGGAGTCTGTTGATGATGCCGCTGGTGAGGCCTTTGACAAGGCTGCCGCCATGTTGGGACTGGACTATCCGGGTGGGCCTGCCATTGCCCAGCTGGCGGCAGAGGGAACCTCGGGACGTTTTCGTTTTCCCCGGCCCATGACCGATCGCCCGGGACTGGATTTCAGCTTTAGCGGTTTAAAAACCTTCACCTTAAATACGGTAGCTCAGTGCCAGAAAGAAGGCTGCTTTGAAGATCAGGATCGTGCTGATATTGCCCGGGCATTTGAAGAGGCGGTGGTGGATACACTGACCTTGAAATGTCGCAGGGCGCTTCGGCAAACAGGTCTCAAGCAACTGGTGATTGCCGGGGGGGTCAGTGCCAACCGCTCTCTCAGGGCAGCACTGGAAAAAATGGTGCAGGGGGAAGGTGCCTGTCTGCGTTATGCCCGCCCTGAATTCTGCACGGATAATGGCGCCATGATTGCCTATGCCGGTTGCCAGCGATTGATGGCCGGGCAGCAGGAATCTCTGGAAGTGGCGCCGGTTCCCCGCTGGCCCATGGAAAATTTGGAACCGGTGTAATCCTGTATCTAACGCCTGCCGCAAAGGCTGGCAGGCACCAACGTGATTGAAATAAAGATAGGGCTTGGACTGATCATGGATAAAGTACGCGTTGAAAACCTTGAAACTGAGGCAGTCATTGGGGTTTATGAGTTTGAACATGAAGCGCCTCAGCCGCTGATTATCGACTTTGAGATGGAAACAGACTTTACCAGGGCCTTCCTCAGTGATGATCTGAAAGACGCCCTGGATTACGATACCATTAGCCAGGGTGTCCGTGCCTTTTGTCAGCAGTCGCGCTATGCACTGCTGGAAGCGCTGGCAGGCGGCATTGTCAGGCTGCTATTTGAGAATAAAGCTATCAGCAAGGTATCTGTTCGTATCCGCAAGCCTCAGGCGCTCAAGGGCGCAATGGCCAGTGTCTGGTGTGAACGGTCCAGGGAGCAAATGTGACCTTCTGTTTTATTGGAATCGGATCAAACGAGAACCCTGAGTATCACTGCCAGAAGATGGTTGAGGCGCTCAGGCAGCGCTTTGGCCGGATCTGGGTCAGTAGTCTGAAGAAAACGGCCGCCCATGGCGTTAAGGCAGCGGACTATGTTAATGGTGTTGTTTGTTTTGAGGCCAATGTAGACCCTTATGCCTTAAAAGTCTGGTGTCGTGAGCTGGAAAGTCAGCTGGGGCGTGTTAGGGGTGGAACAGAGTGCACGGCAGATCTGGATATCCTTTTCCTGGTTGACACCCTTCCCTTTGAAACAGCATTGCCCACAGTGGATTGTTATTATCAGGGTTTATTTCAGCAAGTTGTTAGAATGGTCTGGCAGAGCCAGGTTGAGCATTCGGGCTAAACCGCGCCTGGTTAGAGGGTTATAGTTTGACAGGCTCGTGACGGGCGCGCTTTAGTCATTGCTTTACTCAATAAACCAGCCGAGGGCATCCTGTGCCCACACTGGTTTTGGTTTAGAGCCTGTTGGATACCAGACACAAAGCTGAAGATATTGCGGCTATTAATCTTTGTCTTAATATCAGCTTGAGCTTGAATCTGAATCGCTTTGAAATAAACGGCGTGCCATAATGCCTGCTACAATGCCTGATCCAACTGCTAAGAGACCAGTCAAAACTAAATCTGGGCTTTCAGCACGGTTTCCCCTTGCTGGTTCTTGATTTGGCCTCCGGTAGGGAGTAAAGGCTGCACGATGATGTCTCTCTCTTATTGGTCCTGGACGTCCAGGTACCGCTTCATCCCTATTATGTTCGTTTGATGGCGGATAGCAGCATATTTTGTATCGCTATTCTATAAGGGTTCCGCCTATCTGTTTATTTCAGTACTGGAAAATTGACGTAACGGCTTAATTTTTTTGATTTATCAAACAGTTAACTTTTTTGATACGCAGAGAGCGTAGTTGTTTGCCAATCTCTTTCCCTTGATAGCCTTGTGCCACTATAGGCTTTGCATCAATAGAACAGCACTGTTTTAATAACTGTGCCACTATTTTTTTATTAGTAGCATCCAACTCTTTTCCTTTAGTTTTAGCCAGGTAATAGCTGCCGCTAAGGGCGTCGATAAACCTTTCGGGTCGACGGAAAGCATCGGTTTTTTCAAAGAGTGCTATCAGTTGCTCTGAATTGATACGGGTTTGTATATCAATGAACTCGGAAAGATGGGTATTCACTAATAGGGCGCGTTCAGTGAATTGTAGTGGAAAGCGCATGGTTTTGAAAAATGCTTGCAGCCGTTCACAGGAGTGGGCGCTATTTGACGGAGGGAAAAGACAGCTAAAACGCACACGTTCACTTTCATTAGCTGTTGTGGCCATCTGAAGAGCAGAAAAGGCAGAAGCGTTTTCTTCAAGAATATTATGCCACTCTGGCATTACTGCTTTGAGAGCACCACAAGCCATCAGTGTAGTAAAATAAACGGCTGGAGACTTCTCTTTTAGTGCGCGTACAGTTTCTTGCCAGACTCTTTCCGGGACAAGGTAGTTGGCTTCGCCACTGGCCACCATTTTTTTCATTAACTGCATGGTTTCCGGAGCGATAGAAAACCCCTGGGCATGGAACCTTGCAGCAAAACGGGCCACTCGCAGAATCCTCAGGGGGTCTTCTTCGAAGGCGGTTGAAACATGCCGGAGTATGCGGTTATTAAGATCACTCTGTCCATTATAGGGATCAATGATAGAACCCTGCTCGTCTTCTGCCATGGCGTTAATGGTGAGATCCCTGCGAATTAAATCATCTTCCAGGGTTACATCAGGGCTGGTATGAAAGACAAAACCGGTATAGCCGTGCCCTGATTTTCTCTCTGTTCTGGCTAAGGCATATTCTTCCTGGGTTTCCGGGTGTAAAAAAACAGGAAAATCTTTGCCCACTGGCCGATAGCCTTTAGCGGTTAACTCTTCAGGGGTGGCACCTACCACAACCCAGTCCCTGTCTTTGACTGTTAATCCCAGCAGTTTATCTCTTACTGCACCACCAACCAGATAAATTTTCATATTCATTCAAAGAGTTTCATTGATATTCTATTAGCCATCTTAACCCGGATAACGCATAAACTGTGCCGAATCTTATGGAGAAGAATAATGAAGGACTGTCGTCAATGGGTCAACGAAGCAATCAGTAAGATTGAAGCGGATTTTCAGCGCAGTGCTGATACGCACTTGATAAAAATGGATATTGCTGCGTTGGACGGCGTGGATATTTACCTGAAGGACGAAAGCACGCACCCTACAGGTAGCCTGAAACACCGGCTGGCACGCTCTTTGTTTCTTTATGCCCTGTGTAATGGCTGGATTAAGGAAGGTACTCCCATTATCGAATCATCCTCTGGCAGCACCGCTATTTCAGAGGCGTATTTTGCCAGACTGCTGGGGCTGCCTTTTATTGCGGTGATTCCAGACAGTACCGCCAGTAAAAAAATTCGCCAGATTGAATTTTACGGAGGCCGCTGTCACAGGGTAAGTAACGCCTGTGAAATCTATGCAGAATCCCATCGTCTGGCCAAAGAGCTGGGTGGTCATTATATGGATCAGTTTACCTACGCAGAAAGAGCCACTGACTGGCGAGGCAATAACAATATTGCCAAGTCCATTTTCGACCAGTTACGGTATGAACCCCATCCCGTTCCTGATTGGGTTGTGATGAGCTCGGGGACGGGGGGCACCTCTGCCACCATTGGTCGTTATATTCGTTATAGGCAGCTGCCAACAAAGTTGTGTGTGGTTGATCCGGATAATTCCGTTTTTTATGACTATTTCAAAACAGGAGACCCGGGGCTTACCTTAAAAAAAGGGTCACGAATAGAAGGTATTGGCCGCCCCAGGGTTGAGCCTTCGTTTGTTCCCGGGGTTGTGGATGAAATGCGTCGCATTCCTGATGCCGCAGCCATTGCAACCATTCACTGGTTGGAAGGTGTCATTGGGCGTAAAGTGGGTCCCAGTACCGGAACCAATCTGTACGGTGCACTTCAAATTGCTGTAGAAATGAAAAAAGCGGGGCGGAAGGGAGCTGTGGTAACTCTGCTTTGTGATAGTGGTCAGCGCTATCTGGATACTTGTTACGATGCTGACTGGATTCAGTGTGAAATAGGGGAGCTTGAGCCGTGGCTGAGGAAACTCAATACCTTTGTGTTTGACTGATGATCAATGGGTGGATTAGGTTCTGTAGAAATAGGCCTCAGTAGTTCATGAGCTGCATTCCTGCTTGATATAGCCTTGCTTTTTTCCTATGACTTGAGTCCACATGGAGGTGTCCATGTCCAGAGTCATTCCCCCTACTTTTTGTTTGTGATGGGTAGTGGCCTTACGCAGCAAATGGCAAATTTTATCAATTTTTTTATTGCTGATAGGCTGACCATCATGGATGACCTTAAAAATTTCGCCAATTGATTTTGATCTTAGGGTTGATTCACCATGCCTCTTGTTCAAATCAAGGGCGTTACCCGGGTCGTTGACTCGTTTATCGGAAAGAGGTCCCAATACAAGGTTAGGACGCCAGCAAAGTATAGACTCATCGCTGTTAAGTCCCATGGCCGACTTTATTTTTTTATAACTTTCTTCTGTTAAGTCCCACTCGAGAATGGCTTTTTCAAATTCAATCATGGCAGCCCTGGGCCATTTATGGTGGACGGCCCGGGCTTTGTTAAGAACCCCTCCTGACAAGTTTTTTTTCAGGCTGTTATGCTCCTGTATCAGTTTTTCGTCTTTCCAGGTTGGCGCAACAGTTTTGATTCGTTTACCAAAGGCCAGTGGTGCCTGAAGTGGCCGTTTTTTTTGAGGGTTTACTGGATGCAGAGATATTTTCTTTATTATTACTATAAAAGCCAGTTTGTGGCTGTATACCTGTAAGATTCATAAATTATCTCCCCCTTTTCCAGTTTGAGCCTCGCTTTTTAGTATCTTTCACCTGTTTCGACTACGGATCATAATAAAGTCAGCGGGATAAAAGAATTGGACATTAGTCTAAAAAAAGAGTGGGTAGCTGGGTACATGCGCTCTGCCTAGCACTGGAAAGGTAGTAGAGGACTATTAACTGGCAGTGTTTAAGGTTTTCCCGGTAATGTTGGTGGATACGACTTGCCCATATGGAAAAGTCGTTATAGCCTTCCCCTCGTAATAACAAAACTCAACCACTGTTATCAATAAATCGCATAATTTCCCGGTGGCCGCATATACGCTGCAAGATGCCGGGATAACAGGGATACCCTATGTTCAAGGCCGTAAATGCATTTGAGCCGACATTTATACAACAGGCTCCGGAAACCCTGTGGGAACTGATCTCACCCCATTATAGTGTGGAAGAGTCCCGGTGGTTACAGGAGTTGTTGGAGCAGGCTGACCCCTCTTCCCAAGAGAAAGTTTCCATTACTCGAAGGGCAACCCGGCTGGTAGAGCAGGTAAGGACCCGTAGTGAGGCGGTACACGTGATTGATGCCCTGCTACAGCAATACAGCCTTAATACCCGCGAAGGCATATTGCTCATGTGCCTGGCTGAGGCATTGATGCGTATTCCGGATGCAGAAACTGCGGATGCCCTGATTCGTGACAAAATCAGTGTGGCCGACTGGGAATCTCATCTCAGCAAGAGTGATTCCCTATTGGTGAATGCATCAACCTGGGGGTTGTTGTTAACGGGCAAGGTAGTGAGACTTGATAGCAAGGAAGATGGCTCACCTTCAGGCGTGATTCACCGGTTAGTGAATAAAATGGGCGAACCAGTGATTCGTCAGGCTGTTCACCAGGCCATGAAAATAATGGGCAAACATTTTGTCCTGGGGAGAACCATTAAGGAAGCCTTGAAAAATGGCCGTAAACCCCGGGAGAAAGGCTATAGCTATTCTTTTGATATGCTGGGGGAAGCGGCGCTAACCAAAGAGGATGCCATTAAGTACCATGATGCGTACCGGGCCGCTATTGAATCCGTGGGTTCCGGGCAGGCAGGCACAGCAAATAGGTCTGCGGCAACCATTTCCATTAAATTGTCTGCACTACACCCCCGTTATGAAGTGGCCCAGGAGCAGCGGGTATTAACCGAGCTGTGTGACTCCGTACTGAAATTGATCCGTCTTTCCAGAACACTGGGTGTTGGCATTACCATTGATGCGGAAGAGCAGGATCGCCTTGAGCTATCACTAAAGTTATTTGAGAAACTCTACAACCATCCTGACTGCCAGGGCTGGGGAGGTCTGGGGCTAGTGGTTCAGGCCTATGGAAAAAGGGCCTTGCCGGTACTGTGCTGGCTGGTGGCTTTGTCCGCACAACAGGGGGACAGTATTCCTGTGCGCCTGGTTAAAGGCGCCTATTGGGATAGTGAAATTAAACTATGCCAGCAAGGCGGCTTAGATGGCTACCCGGTTTATACCCGCAAAGAATCCACTGATGTTGCTTACCTGGTCTGTGCACGCTTTTTGCTCAGTGCGCCAGTGAAGGGCAAGCTTTTGCCCCAGTTTGCCAGTCATAACGCTCAAACTGTTGCCAGTATTCTGACCATGTCCGGGCATGGGGATTATGAATTCCAGCGTTTGCACGGGATGGGAGACGCTTTGTATAACACGGTGCTGGAACAGGAAAATATATCTGTCCGTATCTACGCACCGGTAGGAAGTCATAAAGACCTGCTGCCTTACCTGGTGCGGCGGCTTTTGGAAAATGGAGCTAACTCATCGTTTGTTCACAGGCTGGTGGATGCCAGGACACCCATAGCTGATCTTGTGCAACACCCGGCGGATATCTTGAGGCGTCATGTTGTTTTGGCCAATGACCGGATTCCTCTGCCTGAATTTATTTATGGTGATGATAGAAGTAATTCAAGGGGGATTAATATTGATATCAGTTCCCAGTGGTGTGCTTTTAAAGAGAGTGTTCAACCGTTTTTAAGCCGCCAGTGGCGAAAAGGCCCGGTTATCAATGGCAAGCTGATGGAGACCAGTGAGCGCATTGATGTAAGTTGTCCCTATCTTAATCATGAAGTGGTTGGACAGGTTTACTGGGCTACTGAGCAGGTGGGTGAAGAGGCTCTCACGGCTGCCTTTAATGCGTTTCCTGAATGGAATGGCTTGCCTGTTGATCAGCGTGCAGAATGCCTGGAAAAACTGGCAGAGCTATTGGAAGAGAATAAAGCCGAACTGGTGGCGCTATGCCACCGGGAAGCGGGTAAAACCATTCAGGACAGCATTGACGAAATTCGGGAGGCCGTTGATTTTTGTCGTTATTATGCCTGTGAGGCGAGAAAAAACTTTGGATCATTATCTGTTTTGCCAGGGCCGACAGGGGAATCCAATGAATTGTATTTAACGGGGCGGGGAGTCTTTCTCTGTATCAGTCCCTGGAATTTTCCATTGGCTATTTTTCTGGGGCAGGTTGTTGCAGCCCTGGCCGCTGGTAATACAGTGCTTGCCAAGCCCGCTGAACAAACCAGCCTTATTGCCGGAAAAACCGTTGAATACATGCTGGCCGCCGGATTCCCTGGAAATGTTATTCAGCTATTACCGGGCAGTGGCGCAGCAATAGGTGAGCAGTTGTTGCGGGATAACAGAATTGCAGGTGTTGCATTTACCGGTTCTACGGAAACAGCGCGCACCATTAATATGGCTCTGGCCAAGCGTCAGGGGGCTATAGTGCCCTTAGTGGCGGAGACCGGCGGGCAAAATGCCATGATTGTGGATTCTTCAGCCCTTCCGGAACAGGTGGTTCAGGATGTTGTGCATTCTGCCTTTGGCAGTGCAGGGCAGCGCTGTTCTGCATTAAGGGTTCTCTATATTCAGGAGGATGTGGCAGATAGGGTGATTGCTTTATTGAGTGGGGCAATGGCAGAGCTTTGTGTGGGTGATCCCACGCTTCATGAGACAGACCTGGGGCCGGTTATTGATGATAATGCCCGAACCATGCTTAATCGCCATATCACCCGGATGAAAGCGGAAGCAAAGGTTTTGGCTGAGGTTGAGTTGCCTGCCTCTGCATCCGTTGGCCACTTTGTTGCCCCTATCGCTTTTGAAATCAAGCATCTCAATCAGCTTGAAAAAGAGCATTTTGGCCCTGTACTGCATGTTATCCGTTATAAAGCATCCGAACTGGATGATGTGATCAAACAAATTAATGGTTCCGGCTTTGGCCTGACCCTGGGTATCCACTCTCGAAATGAAGTGACAGCGACTTATATCGAACGGCAGGTGCGCACCGGCAATACCTACATTAATCGTAACCAGATCGGTGCTGTTGTGGGTGTTCAGCCTTTTGGCGGAATGGGATTATCTGGTACCGGTCCCAAGGCGGGGGGGCCTCATTACCTGTTACGCTTTGCCACAGAGAGAACGCGAACCATTAATACCACTGCTGTCGGTGGGAACGCCACTTTGCTTTCACTGGGTGCTGGATAACCCTAGCTGTATCCAGCCAGTCCGGAGACAAGTCTGATGCCTTTTTGGAGGCTCGGGGCCGGGCTGGCCGTTTGTAGAGAATACAGGAAAAGAATTTTCTGGTTAAATTAACTGCTTTTATCTTATTGGTCTATCTTTAGATTGGGTTTTATTTTTTATTGCAGTGTTTTTGGCTGCTTTTTGTCGGTTTTATGCAATATAAAACTTATTTGTAATTCGTTACTATTCAGCACTCCCGATGCACTCCAAATAAGTCAGGAATCTTGGCATAGGAGTCATGGTTGGTGGCTGTATGAATAGCTATATAGCACCTTTCTTTTATCAATAAACGTCAATTGACGTTATTTTTTTGTGGGAGGGATTATGTGATCTTTTACCCGGCTCCCTCAGGCTGATGTCGATACATGCAGCTTTTCCGGGAAGAAGTCTATCAACAGGCCTTCTTATCTGATCAAATTACTTTTTGGCAAGTTTAATGTTTTCTGCTTTTCATACCATTGTTAAAACCAACAAGTCGCTGGCCAGTATTCAGGGTGACTTATTAGCCGGATTGACTGTTGGCGTTATAGCCCTGCCACTTTCTATGGCACTGGCTATCGCTGTTGGTGTACCTCCGCAGCATGGTCTTTATACGGCAATTGTTGCTGGTATCCTCATCGCTTTGGCGGGTGGCTCCCGGGTTAATATTTCAGGCCCTACTGCAGCATTTGTTGTGGTACTGCTACCTATTGTCCAGCAATATGGCCTTGGCGGGCTTTTGGTTAGCGGCTTTATGGCAGGTGTTATTCTGGTGTTAATGGGACTCGCCCGTTTTGGACGCTTCATTGAAGTGGTTCCCTATCCTGTGGTTGTGGGGTTTACTTCGGGGATTGGTGTGGTCATTGCCACATTACAGATAAAGGATTTTCTGGGGCTGGATATCCAAAGCCTGGATGGACATTATTTGAATAAACTGTTTCAGATTTTCCAGTCACTGCCAACCTTTGACTGGCAAGAGGCTCTGATTGGTTTTATGACGCTGGGTATTTTGGCGATCTGGCCAAAATTACGTTACCGAATTCCAGGCCACCTGGTTGCTCTTTTAGTGGGTTCTTTCTCTGCATGGCTGTTGGGATATGCCAACAGTGATTTTTCTGTAGCAACCATTGGTAGTCGTTTCCATTATGAAATTGATGGCATTTCAGGGCTGGGGGTTCCTCCTGTATTACCTGGCCTTGACTGGCCCTGGAATTTACCCGGTGCAGATGGGCAGCCCATTGGATTCAGTTTTGAACTCATCAATACCCTGTTTGCCTCAGCCATTGTGATTGCGGTACTGGGGGCGCTGGAATCCTTGTTATGCGCTGTTGTTGCTGATGGTATGTCCGGGTTTAAACACGATCCCAATGATGAATTAATTGGCCAGGGTATTGGCAATATGATAGCTCCCCTGTTCGGTGGGATTCCTGCTACAGCCGCTATTGCCAGAACGGCAGCGAATATCAGGGCGGGTGGTATTTCTCCGTTGTCTTCTATCATACATGGCTTGTTTATTCTGGCATCCATTCTCTGCCTTTCACCTTTATTATCCTATATTCCCATGGCATCAATGGCCGCATTATTATTGATGGTGGCCTGGAATATGAGTGAAGCCCGGCACTTTATTAGAACAATAAAGGTGGCTCCAAAAGACGATGTGATAACACTATTAGCCTGTTTCCTGCTCACGGTTATTTTTGATATGACAGTGGCCGTTGCCGTGGGAATGGGGTTGGCAGGGATCTTTTTTATTAGAAAGAGCATCACTCGTACGGAAAATTTAAAGGTTGAGACAGGTCACAGTCCTGATACTCCAGCAGAAATGGCTATCTATGATATCAATGGCCCCCTGTTTTTTGGTTCCACCCAGAAAGCGATGAAAAATATTACCTCCGTAACACCTGAGGTACGGGTTGTTATTCTGGATATGTCAGAAGTTACCATGATGGATATGAGTGCTATTGTTTCTATGGAGTCTATTGTTGAAAACCTGTCCACCAATAAGGTGGGACTGGTTATCAGTAATCTTCAGCCTCCGATGATTTCAAAGCTACGCCGGGCTGGTATTGATGCTGAGGCAGGGGCGATTTATTTTTCCAGCACGATGGATGATGCGCTGGCCATGGCAAATAACCACTTGTTGGATACTGATAGTTTGAAAATAGCGGATAAGGCTTTCTTGCTATCCCTCTAGGTTGAACATAGTTGTGGCGTAGTCCGCATACCAGGTGGGCTTTTTTCTGGGGGCTGGCATTTTTTCCAAAGACTCGCAAAAGTTGGAATGACTTATTGGTATTATTACCATAATGTTACATTTGGTATCTAACTGGGGGGAGGGGAAATGGCTCAGGAAGTATTGAATAAAAGCAGTGATAGCCGCTCAGAGGTCGGTGCCATTGTCCAGGAATTAAACAGTAATGACCAGGAACTGGAGGGGAGTGACTATGAAGGCTGGCGAAAGGGCATCAATGGTTTGTCCTTAAACCTGAAGCAATTAAGAAAGCTGAATGATATACAGCTGGCAAAGACAGGAGCTTCGCTGACTATCGACCAGGTGGCAATGCTTGTGGCGGTATACACGGGACAGGCCAATACCACTAAAGCTTTAAAAAAACTCTGTTCAACATCACTGGAAAACAGCAAAAAGAAATATCTTGTGAGGGCTCTGGTGCTTTCCGGCTTGCTGGATAAGTCCGGCATGTTGGGAGAGTATAGCCTTGGGCTGGTTGCTGATGGTTTAATGAAAACTGCCCTGAAAAAACAGCTGGAGTCTACGGATTAAATTTTAGAGGAGGGCTGGTGGGAAACCTGCCCTTCCAGTTTTCAGTGATTTGCTTTCGGACTGCTATCAACCCTTCCCGAAAAAAGTGCTACACAGCCTTCTACCCGTAAGTGATATTTATCAAAATTATCCTCAAGCACTTGCGATAGAGATTCCAGGCTGTCCTCTTGGTTACAAAAGATACCTTTCCTGTTATAGAAAGCCATCAATTTTCTGGCAAGAACGTTTTTTTCTATGCCTTCCGATAAAATAGTGGAGCCCATAATCCAGCAGCCTGGTTTTGCAAGTCTCTTCAGGTGCTTGAATACCACAGCCTTGGTTTCTATGGTGCCGGGAAGGCAGTGCAGGAGGTAGTTCATTGTGATCAAGTCAAAAGGCACTATGTCCTTGGTTATGGGCTCCAATATATTCTGTTGGTATACCTCAATGTCCTGACGACCTAATCGTTTTCTGGCGTACTCCAGTGTGTTTGGGTTTAAGTCCATCAGAGCTAGCCGTTCAGGTTTTTCCCGTGAGTGCTTTAACAAAAAACCTGTACCCACGCCCACATCAAGCTGATTATCAGAGGATATCCTGTGTTCGATTAAATTTTTGCTGGGGCATTTCCAGATCAGGGTGTTCGAAATATGGTGAACAATAAGATCATAAAAGTGTAAGACTTCTTTGGTGTAAACAGCTTGGCCTGCTTTTACCTGTTCTGCCGTAATATTATTATTCATTATCTACTCCTAAAGTACGCTTTGCCCAGACCTATTAACTAACTGGGTGATATTTAGAAGGATTGCAAACCATAATGATTCAGGTCAATTAAGTTGTAACTTAAAAAAAAATTTTTTTGCCGGTGATTCCCAATATATAAAGGTTTACTGATAGCAAGCACAATTTTTACACTTTCTTGGCAAAAGTCACCCTATTGTCCAGTTTTATCGAAAGGTTTATATTTTTTCGCAATTTATTGTGTTAGCGGATAACGTGCAAATATGAAGTTGAAAAAAAGAACCCTTGCGGCTGCAGTGATGATAGCTGTAAGTGGTTTGGCCAATGCCAGTGCCGTCAAGCTGGATCAACTTAAAGTTCGTGATAGTCTTTACCCTGAAAATTTTAAAGAAGAGCTGCAGGCAAACCTGAACTTCTACATTGATGGAGTGGGGGTCGATAAGGATGCCGTCGTACCCTATGACCCTATCTGGTTGAATCATGGAAAATTCCAGCATGGCAATTATACCAATACCACCGAGATTGGCCTTTATCTGAATATTCTGGTTGAAGTGGAAAAAGCGGGTAACCCCAAAGCGCTGGTCCGCATTGCTGAAGTGCTTAAACAGCTTGAACAGGCACCAAAATTCAAAGGGATGTTTTACTGGCCGTATAATATTTCTCATGGTCGGCTATCTCCTAATAAAGACAAAATTGTTCCTTCAGTTGACAATAGCAACCTGGATTTGGCGTTAACTGGTGTTGCTGGAGCTTATATCGACTCCAAAGACCCCAAAAAACAGGATATAGTCAAGCGCATTGATGCATTATTAGCAGGGCAAAAAAAAGGTTGGTCAGAGTTGTATGATCCCCATAAAGGCTGGCTGAAGGCTGGCTGGCAGAAAGGAAAGCTTATGGCTCACTACGTTGGCCGAAAATCCAACGAAACCCGTCTTGGCCCCCTCTGGGCATCGCTGATTACCCGAGATATGGGCAAGGATGCAGTCCCTGCTTCCGCCTTTGAAACTCTGGAACTCTATACCACTTCTTATTCTGTAAAAGGAACAACCTATAAACCTATTTTAAGTTGGGATGGTGCCTATTTTCAGGCAATGCTTCCAGCCATCTGGTTGAATGAAAAGAGCCTGGTTCCTGATTACCGTATGTTTGAGGATCTGACCAAGCTGCAGATGATCTATGCAAAGAAATATAATATACCTATGGTATCGTCTTCTTCGACAGTGACAAATAGTTACACACCCTTCGGTATTCCTTTCCTTTCTGAAAGCAATGCCAGATTTAAGAATAATGTCCACAGTGGAACTACGGGGACTCCCCATGCCACAGCTTTGTCTTATATGGTCAATAAAGAAGCTTCACTTACAGCTTTAAAGGATTTGAAGAAAGCGTATCCGAAAATTGAGAGTACTGCTGGCTGGTTCGATGCAGTGGACTCCAAGGGAAGGATGGCAACAAAATTGTTGTCCCTGGATCAGGGTATGTTTGTGGGTTCTTTCCTGGCAGAAAGTATTAATAAGGATGTCCAGAGATACATGGAAGCAAAACATTACTGGAAAGAGGTGCAGGTTATGTATCAGTCCTTTATTCCGACTGAGGAAATAAAGTCGAAGTCAAAGGTTAAGCTTTAAAACGCTATAGTTCCTCAAATCGAAATTAGCTCAAGCTGGTCTTTTATCCTCTGGCGAAGCTGTTTCTAAAGCGCGCCCTGTGCTGGTTTTCGAACAGGGCGCGACTTAGGTTAGTTAATACGCCCTTTAATATCTTCGGCAAAGTCCTCGTACCTGCGCAGGGCTGAGACCTTTACGTCAACATGCTGTCCATAGCAAACCTTAGTCTTATTGTGATGCTTTGTGGCCAGTACCGATAGTTCATCATCTTCAAATGACTGTCAAACGGTTTATCCCCTATTCTGCTGTCACCCTGTTAACCTCAGCCAGGCTGGTGACCCCTTGCATGACTTTTAAAAGACCAGACTCCCGCAGGTTGTTAAATCCTGCTTTTTTCGCGATCCCGGCAATTTCCAGGGAGTTGCCCTCTTCCATCACGACCTTTTGAAGTTCCGGGGTCATTTTCACCACTTCGTAAATGCCAACCCGGCCTTTATAGCCCTGGTTACAGTGATCACACCCAGCAGGACCATAGACTTTTAGTCCCCGGAGTTGCTCATCTGTAAAACCCTCTTTTTTTAATGCCTCTTTGGGGATGTCCTGCCACTCTTTGCAATGGTTGCAGAGTCTTCGAGCCAGACGCTGGGCGATGATCAGGCTCACTGAGGTAGCGATATTAAAGGAGGGGACACCCATATTCTGGAGGCGGGTCAGTGTTTCCGGTGCGCTGTTGGTGTGCAGGGTGGACATGACCATATGGCCGGTTTGTGCAGCCTTGATGGCGATATTGGCGGTTTCCAGGTCACGTATTTCCCCAACCATAATAATATCCGGGTCCTGACGAAGGAAAGCGCGAAGGGCCTGGGCGAAATCCATACCCTGCTTGGGATTTACATTGACCTGATTGATGCCTTCCAGGTTGATTTCAACGGGATCTTCGGCGGTAGAGATATTGCGCTCGGGAGTGTTAAGGATATTCAGGCCGGTATAAAGAGAGACGGTTTTACCGGAGCCGGTTGGGCCTGTCACCAGGATCATGCCCTGGGGTTGCTCCAGTGCTTCGATATACATGGCTTTTTGGTCTTCTTCATAACCCAGCATATCAATACCCATCTTGGCACTGGAGGGGTCCAGTATCCGTAACACAATTTTTTCACCCCACAGGGTTGGGCAGGTATTGACCCGAAAATCAATGGCTCTGTTTTTTGAAAGCTTCAGTTTTATCCGGCCGTCTTGAGGAACCCGTCGTTCAGAGATGTCCATTTGTGACATGATTTTCAGGCGGGAGGATATTTTTTGCGAGAGCTCTATGGGAGGACGAGTCACTTCATGGAGGACACCATCGGTGCGGAACCTGACCCGATATGCCTTTTCATAAGGCTCAAAATGCAGGTCCGATGAGCCCCCTTTTATGGCAGATAACAGCATTTTATTAACAAACTTGACAATAGGGGCATCAGCTTCGTCTTCGTCCTCGACTTCCTCGTTTGTCTCACCGTCAAGGTTTTCCAGACTGGTACAGCCATCGTCTTCATTGGAAAGGGCGTTATCCGGGTTATCCAGTATTTTATCGATAAAGATTTCAAGTTTGCCCTCTTCGGCAATTACCGGCTGTATCACAAGTCCGGTATTAAACCTGAATTCATCCAGGGCTTTTTCTTCAGTGGGATCTGTGACGGCTACAAATAAGCGGTTTCCCCGATTCATTAGCGGGATTATCTGGTTCCTTCGTACAAGTTTTAGTGGAACGGTATCTATGGGCATGTTATCCACATCCATTGAGTTGATATCGATAACGGGCAGGCCAAATTCCCTTCCTGTTGCTTCAGCAAGCTCCCGGGCAGGAATCAGGTTTTCCGAGAACAGGTAATAGGGTAACGAGGTTTTATTAGAGTGTGTTGCGGTGATGGCTGAACGCATTTTCTTTTCTGTGATCAGCTTTTCTGCAACAAGTCTGGCGGCAAGTCCTGTTAGAGGTTTATCTGACATAGAGGTTGAAAGGTTTTGTTATTGTTGGTATTAGATTACTATAAGTGTCTTTACTTATGGAATCTTAATATTTTGATGTAAAGGTGCGCCCCATAGGAAGTGGGGGGTGTTTGCAGTAATGGTAGATTCCGGATTGCAGGAACGAAATATTTGTTGCTATCCAGATGTAGTAGAGGGGGAAGAGGCTCAATAGTAGCAGCTAAACGGATTTCACTGGACGAGGACGATAAAATGGATTTGCACAGGGCAAATAACCTTGAGTGTAAAGCTGAAAAGAGCAAGGGTTTCACTCTGATTGAACTGATGATCGTGGTGGCGATTATTGGTATTTTGGCGGCTGTGGCCATTCCCCAGTACCAAAGCTATACCCGGGAAGCACTGGCCGCTTCGGCAATCAGTGAGGCCAAAGCTTTTCAGTCTCAGATAGGTGTGTGTGCCCAGATGAAGAAAATGGGTGACTGCAAACCTGGCGGTGGTAATGTGCCGGATTTTCCTGCTAATAGTAAGGTCTCAGCTCCCGCTTCCTGGAATGATACATCAGTGGTAGCTACTTTGGAAGTGACACCTGGTGGGCCCTTTGGTACACAGAAGTTAACCATTACATCGAAAGATGCCACGGGTACTACCTGGACCATTGCCTGCACTGATGATAACACCCGGGGAGACAAGAATAACCTCTGTGAGACCAATGCTGTGAAGGATCATCCTCACTACTCATAATGGTTTGATACCGGTATAAAAAAAGGAGAGGCAGCTCTCCTTTTTTATTGCTTCTTCCCTCCCTGTTCCTCACCTTGATAGATGCCCTATCAACCGGTTAATTTCCGGGTGCTTCATAAAGGTCAGCATTGCTTGGGCAATCTTTTCCGGGCAATTGATTGTCTGGCTAAGTTCTATGCTTGATACTACCGCCAGCTCAGAAAAGCTTGAGTAGTTTTTTAGTAATAGCTTCAACCGTTGATCGCCAATATGTGGCAATCCAATGGCTTTCAGCTGTTCACTGAAAGGCCTCCGGTTAGCTGTTTCCAGGGCTTTTAGCAGATGGCTGGCTTCAATAGTTCCCAGTCCTGAAAATAGCAGTTTTTGGTGATTCAGGGTGAAAAGGTCTGGCAGTGACACCAGTGCATTATTCTCGATCATCTTTCTAAGAATCGGTTCTGTAAGCCTGGGAAGCCGGAGCCCGTTTTTACCGGTTAACCATTGCAGTCTGGCAAGGAATTGCTGTTGGCAATGAGGTCCAGCGCTCAGGCAGGTAAAGGGCGTGTACTTTTTTTCATGGGGTGGGTGGGGTATATGGCGGTCCTGGGGTCTGATCAGAACCTGATTAAAAGTGGGGGTTGCCTGTCCTTGAAGTTGAATGCTTATCTGATCACCAATGGCTATATCCCTTTTATAAAGGGTTTGAAGGCTGCCCAGTGAAACGGAATCTACCGTCCTACCCTCGATGATCCTGGGTTTAACTCTGGCTATTGGCGTTATCCGCCCGGTTCGGCCAATAGTAAACTCAATATGAGTCACTTCGGTAACTATGCTTTTTGCTGGAAATTTCCAGGCCAGGGCCCAGTGGGGATATTCACTGGTTTCTCCCCATTTATTTCTTGCCTTGATGCTATCCAGCTTAAGCACAATGCCGTCCATTAAAAATGGTGATGAAGAGGCTTTTGCTAGCTGCTCCCTTTGAGTAATAACATCTTTCAGGGATTTGATTTCCAAGGTGTAGAGTGCGGGCCACTTAAAACCAAGAGAGGCCAACACCTTGATATTTTCGAGGTCGGTGGGGTAAGGGGAATTGACCCAGCGCCAGGGAAAGAAGTCCAGTTTGGCAAGGGCTGCCGGGGACCATTCAGAACGGCTCATATGACCAGCCACATAATGACGGGCTGATACATAACCATCCAGAAGGCTATTTAAACGATCCAGCCTGGCAAATAACTCACCGTGGAGAATCATGGATGCCTGCGTTTTTATAGTGTCAGGAATAGCAGGAACCCTTTTGATTTGGCGGGTAATGTCCAGGCCGCATTTGCCATTTCCCCGGGTTGTTGCCGAGATCAGCTGACCCTGATCATAGGCCAGCTCAATGGCGATGCCGTCCACTTTTGGTTGCAAGAGTATTTTTGACTGACCAGCTTTATCAAGAAACTCACTGACTTCCTGTTGCCCCCGGCCTTTATTTAAACTGCCCATGGGGAATTGATGGCAGCTTGTCTTTCCATTGATGGATGGCTGAAATGGTCTGGTTTTAGCCAGGGATGGAAAGCAAAACTGCAGATGGCTTAGATCATGCCGAAGCTGGTCGTACTCTGCGTCAGAAATCTCGGCATGATGCTGGTTAAAGTAAAGGTTATCGTGATACTTGATCTGTGCTTCCAGCAACGATAGCCGGTTTTTCGCCTTATTTATCGACCAGTCGGGGCAGCCAGCAGCATTGGCTACCAGGGGTAGAAGCCATAGGGCAAGAATTCTCATAGGTACCTTCGTTTGAGGGGTCACCGATAAGAAAACAGACTCCTGCGGCACGCTATGGTTCCCTGGCGTGAATACCCATACAGCTATGGAATAAGTTGAAAAATCCGTATGCATTCCCGGCGGAGAGAGGGAGTCGCGAAACTTAGTTCAGCGTGAAAAACCGGGTGCTGTGGTGAATCAAAACATCTTTTGCGACAACCTCGGGACGCCGGGAATGATATATAGCTGCCAATTAGAACGGTTGATTAACAAACACCCTGAACTGGGTGTTCTCTTTGCTGGAGGCTATTTCAGTCCTGACGGTGACGCCTTCCACTTTAAAGCGAATCCCTCCACCAATACTGTATTTCATATCATTATGAAGTTCTTCCAGGCTGAAGGTATTGGCAACCCGTCCGGCATCAATGAATAAGGTCCACTGCCACCAGGGGATATCATAGAGTCCTTCTATCACAGGCAAGTCATCTAGGGGTTGCCAGTGAGGCATCACCCGATACTCCAGACTGTAAGATACTGCGGAACGGCCATAAAAGCGGTCGGTGGTGTACCCCCTGAGCTTGTTCCATCCCCCCAGGGACACGCCTGCAAAGGAAGGAGGCCTGCGGTATGTGTCTGAACCATCAATGGTGGTTGCATCATTCCAGCTGGGGGTATCTGCCAGCCAGGCATTAAAAGCAATCACCTGTTGTCGCATATAGTCATTGCCCCCCAGGTTGAAGAACTTGCTAAACTCCGCTTCCCAGGTTGTCCATTCAGCCCGGTGGCTGTCTCCCCAGTCATGGGACAGGGTGAAAGACAGCTGGCTGCCCCGGGTGGGAAGCTGGCTGGAATTCCTGTTATCGTAGTCAAGGATTAGCCGCATACCCATGGTTTTTTCATCCCCTTGAGGCGTCGCCTCCCTGCCCAATGCCTGGCGTTCATAGAAGGGTTGAAACTCCAGGGAGGTAATTCCGGACTGGAATGGATTCCAGACCCGCCCGGTTTGATGGTCGCCGGTATCGGATCGTCTTAAACTGCCAATGGCGCCTTCCCGACCCTGGCCGATGGGCAGGATATATTTTACATGGGCATAATACCGGCTTTCCCGGCCACTGGTTCTCACGTGATTATCACCACTGGAACTATTGGTACCAGGCTGGTGGTCTGCAAAGGCAGGATTGCCCGGGACATAGTAGCTGGTTTCCGAGAAAGAGCTTTCCATGGCACTGATATCTATCAGCCACTGGTCCAGACCGGGCAACATCATGTTATTCAGGCTTAAATAGCTAAGCCATGAGCCGTTGCTGGAATAAATACCGGTGCCGAAGAGCGACATTTGCGGTTGGCCAACATGACGAATAAGGCCAGCGCCGCCAATGGCTGTACCCCAGTCATCAGAACTGAAAAGAATGGGGACGCCGGCATATTTTTCCTGGAGCTGTGTGGATTTCCCGGCATAGGCAGTGCCGTTAAGAGCAACGATTCCTAAAACGAGCATTATTATTGAGCGCATAGTCCCTTGTTAATTTCCTGTTGAGGGTGGGTTAGGGGCTGTTGACGTTTGATCGTGAGCACACGAGCAAACGTCAACAGCCCCTAAATGCTTCCATTATCAGGCTGAATATTTATATAGAAATACGGTGTTGTCGTAATTTACCGTTGTAATAGGGAGGTCTGTAAATTTAATGGGGAGGTTTTCAATTCTTTTTTCCATTTGAGCGCTAAAATGGCACTATTTTTTAACCGTTGAATAGATATGACCAGTATGGATTCAAGAGAGTTTGGCAGCCAAACGCTGGAATTACAGCGTCCTGAATTTGAATCTCTGCGTGAACTATTTCCAGCCCTTGACCAGGAAGCCCACGGCAGGTCTTTGATATACCTTGATAATGCGGCAACGACCCAAAAGCCACGCTCTGTTATTGAAGTGATTGATAGCTATTATCGAAAGAAAAATGCCAATGTTCACCGGGCGGCACACTTTCTCAGTGCCCAGGCCACCCATGCTTTTGAGGGAGCCAGGGATCGGGTTCGGGCATTTATCAATGCCGGTTATTCTGAAGAAATTATCTGGACCCGGGGAGCCACAGAGGCCATTAATCTCGTAGCCCAGAGCTGGGGGCGACAGTTCCTTAGGGAAGGCGATGAGATATTACTGAGTGTTATGGAGCACCATGCCAACATTGTGCCCTGGCAACTGGTGGCAAAAGAGACCGGTGCCTGCATCAAGGTTATTGGCTTGACGCCAGCCGGTGAGCTGGATCTGGCCAGCTTCCGAAAGCAGTTATCGGCTAAAACGCGTCTGGTGTCCATTGCTCATATATCAAATGCTATAGGCACAGTGAATCCGGTGGCACTGATTACCAGGGAGGCTCATGCAGCGGGTGTCTTGGTAATGCTTGATGGCTCCCAGGCCATTGCCCACCAGACCATTGACGTGCAAAAGATAGGTTGCGATTTTTATGTGTTTTCCGGGCATAAGGCCTTTGGGCCAACAGGAACCGGGGTATTGTATGGCCGTAAAGAATTACTGGAGTCAATGCCTCCCTGGCAGGCGGGTGGTGAGATGATCCGGCATGTGAGCTTTCAGGAGACCACCTTTAATCAGCTACCATTTAAATTTGAGGCGGGTACTCCGCATATTGCTGGGGCTGTAGGGTTGGGTGCTGCGATGTCCTTTTTGCAAGGCCTTGATAATAAGTCTGTAGTCGTTTATGAACGGCAGCTTAGAAACCGGCTTGAGGCTGGCCTGTCAGAAATAAAAGGGGTCAAAATCATAGGTCAGGCCGTGGAGAAAGCACCGGTTACGTCCTTTATTTCTGACAAAATTCATAATCAGGATCTCAGCCTGATGCTGGATCAACATGGTATAGCCGTTAGAGCTGGGCACCACTGTGCCATGCCTTTGATGGAGTCTCTGAATTTAAAAGGCACTGTGCGGGCATCCTTGTCTCTTTACAATAATGAAGGTGATGTTGATACCTTTTTGTCTGCTATGGAATCCATTCACCACGGGGCGGTATACAGCTTTTTTGTTGAGAAGTCCGAGGCTAAAGAACTTCCCGAACTGTTTGCTGTTATGCCCTATGGCCGTAGTATTGAAAAGGAGGCGGTCAATCATGAGTTGATGTCAGCTAAAAGCTGGCAAGAGCGCTACCGTCACATTATGTTGCTGGGAAAGAAACTACCCCAGCTTCCTGATAACTGGAAGACAGAGTCTGCCTTGCTTCATGGCTGCGAAAGTCAGGTCTGGCTTCACCATTATTATGATGAGGAAAACCAGACGCTTCACTTTATTGCCGATTCCGATGCCAGAATTATTCGTGGTCTGATTACTCTGGTGCTGGTGGCCTGTAATGGTAAAACGCCTGCTGATATCAGTGCCGCTTATATTGAACAATGGTTTTTGGAACTAGGCCTTATCAGTCATTTGAGTCCATCAAGGGGAAATGGACTAAAAGCCATTATTGCTGAAATTGAATCGGTGGCCCGGCGTTATTACTAGGGGCTGTTGACGTTTGATCGTGAGCTCAGTGGCTCGTAAAGCGGTTTTCCGCAATACCCAATGGGGCACACCGGGCGGACTGGTGCAGGCATAGTTATTCTACGTCAAGCCAGTCCAACGCCGTCGGAAAGCCGCTTTACGAGCCACCCGAAGGGCCAAAACCAGCGATTCCGTGCCGTCGTTGCAGTAGTTTGAAAGACATGAGTCTTCCTGCGCTACTGCGTCTAGCCACGAAACCGCTGGTTTTGGCTGAGCACACGAGCAAACGTCAACAGCCCCTAACCGGTGATTTTTTTAATAATTCTGGCAACAGCCACAAACCCAAAGGTGGCTGTAACCACTGTGGCAGCGCCAAAGCCGCTGGAACAGTCCATTTTCATCGAGCCACCCGCTTCAGGCTTTTGCTGGCAGACGCTGCCATCGGGTTGGGGATAGACAGCCTGTTCTGTAGAGAAGACACAGTCTACCCCGAATTTTCTTTTGGTGTTTTTGGTGAATCCGTGGCGATCCCTCAGTTGGTTCCTGACTTTTCTGGTTAAGGGGTCGTGCCAGGTTTTGGTGAGGTCGGTCACCTGAATCTGTGTAGGGTCTATCTGGCCACCTGCACCACCGGTGGTAATGATCTTGATCTTATTACGTTTGCAATGGGCGATAAGAGCCGCTTTTACCCGGAAGTTGTCAATGGCATCCAGTACATAGTCGAACGCTGGAGTAATGAGTTCAGCCAGATTATCGGGGGTAATAAAATCCTCAATTATTTCACAGTGACAGTCAGGATTAATGGCTTTGATTCGTTTAGCCATCACCTCCACTTTTGACTGACCAATGGTTTCCCTTGTGGCGTGAAGCTGGCGATTGGTGTTGGTGACACAAATATCATCCAGGTCAATGAGGGTTATTCTGCCAACAGCGGTACGAGCCAGCGCCTCAGCTGCCCAGGAGCCGACTCCGCCAATGCCAATGACGCATATATGAGCCTTACGCAGTTTTTCTACAGCATCATAGCCATACAGGCGACGGGCACCGCCAAAGCGGTTATCAAAGCTCTCCGGAGACATGGGTTCTCTTTCTTCAGGTTGTGGGAGGAGTGAGATTATAAGGGGAAATCAGCAAAGGTCTAATGGAAAGCTGTGCTTGTTTTTTTATGTGTAGTGAAGGTGGAAAAGCCTGTCTTTCGTACAAGGCATTTTTTCACCACAGAGGCACAGAGAACACAGAGTTTTCATTCTCTCTAAACATAAACCTCTGCGCCTCTGTGGTGAAAAAAAAGAGTAAATAACTTAATTTTTATTTGCAGGGCAGGTTTTGTGACAGGCTCCTTGAAGCAAGAGGCGGGAATCACCTTACCACCAGACTTCCATCTGGGCACCATAGGTCCAGCCGCTTGAGCTTTTTCCGAAGGTGTCCATGGTCTCCTGTCCCGGTGCGGCAAGTCCCATAGAATTACAGATAGTCTGTTTCTGTTGATTGCTATCAGCCAAGGCGGGGTTTATTTTGTCCTCGGAAGGCGCTTTCCAGTCAGCATAAGTGGCAAAGATGCGGATTACTGGTCTTACAAAAGCACCGAATTTGGGATGAAACTGCTGGGCTATTGTTACTTTAAATAACTGGCTATCAAAAACAGAATAGTGTTTGGTATTTGGGTTTGGGGTAGTACCAGAGGGTTTCTGGTATGTGCTGACAGCATTGTTAACCTGATCAAAACCAAATTCGAGGGCAGTACTGGTTAGTTCATTCCATTTCCATATTGGCCTGATACCAGCGGTAATCCAGGTCAATTTATCTTTTGGGTCATAACCGAAATTATCTTTGATATAGCGGGTATATTTATCGCTGTACTTCATCTGTGTCCATGCAGCCACATACATAAGATCAAGACGGTCAGTGATTGAAATGGTGCCGTGATCGAGGACTCGATGAAGCGTGCTGCCGTTGTACCATTTTGAAGTCTGCAAGTCTCTTCCCGTTGAACCCACACCAGGCCCAGTCATGGCATCAGTGGCATATTGCAAAACAACCTTATTGTAGCCATTGAGAAAATCGCCCAGTGAAAGTTCCAGTGTTCCCATCCAGCCATCTTTATTGAAATCACATTTATCCCATGGCTTACCGGTTGTGGGTACTTTCAGCTCTTTGGGAGCATCTCCCCTGCCGTAGTCGATGCCCACTTCAAGGGACAGGTTTTCCGTGAGCATGATATTGTTAAGGCGGATATCAATAATATCGGTTTTTATCTTTGTGTCTTTCCAGTCTTTGTCAGCTGTATCGTATTGATAGGCTACCTCCGGCTCATGTCTTAACCAGGCCAGGTGCAGTTTGCCAAAGCCCATATCCATATCTTCCAGGCCCACACCGGGTCCGGAAACATCCCAGTAATACCAGTCATTTATATGAACGTCATGGCGTTGGTAATACCGTTTGCCCGCCCACAGCTGGGAGCCGGGTAAGGCAGGAATCACATTGCGAGCCTGGACATTGATTTCCCTGAGTGCTATTTCGTTTTTGTCTTTTGAAAGATTTTCCCAGTCACCTTTCTGATAGGTTTTGTAGGCAATATTGGTATCAAGCCGGAAAGAAACATCATCCTCATTAAACAATTCTGCACCCAGCTTAAGCTCCATATAGGTATCGGTTTCATTACCGAGCCGGTACTTGGCAGGGGCTCCCGGAGCCTGGAAGGGCATCTGGGTTCCACCGGGTCCCGAGCTGCCAATACCTGATCGGGCATAGCCTCGAAAGTCAATATCAATACCTTCTATTGCAAAGGTATTAAAAGAGGAGGATAAAACTAAAATGGTTCCTGCGCTTTGTAAGATGCTTACCAGGGACTTGCAATAACGGATCATAATATCGGGCCCTGTGGAGTGACTAGGGGCAAAGGTTGGCAAGTACATTATTTAGAATGGATACCTCTCCTCGCTGGGAACGAGAGATTCCTGACTTGCTCATTAAACGAAGTACTTACTAAAGCGCGCCCATCACAGCGCTATCAAATTACGGATCTCTAACTGGGCGCGATTTAGTGTTGTACAAAATCTAGTTCAGGCAGTTGTATTCGGCAAAAAAAAATCGCGGTTGATGTCAATAGAAACTGAGAAGTCTTACGTCCAGGGTTCTCTAATCTGGTATAGTCTCAAGTTATTGTTATCAGCCCCTAAACGAGTCTCAAAAAATAATCACCTAAGTACTCTAAGCGGGCTTGTTTTTCCAATTAAGGTTGTCAGTTGTGATTAAGCAGTATCTTTTACCTGTGGTCGTAATAGGGTTGTTAGGTGGCTGTTCCATGATGGAAACCTCCACTGTTGATGCCCCTCCTGTCTCTGCTTCCAGAGAATCCCGGTCGTTTAATTCTTTTTCAGAGCTTATTTGTCAGGCTATGCCCCTTGTACCGGGAAAGCATAGTTTTAAGGTGGGTGTAGGCCAGGGAAATGACACCATTTCTCTCGCCAGTGGTCAGTCTCCTGTACTCACCTATGGGTTGCCTGAAACAGGTTTCCATGAAATTACAGTGGCCAGTGCGGTGCTTCATGATGGTAAAGGGAAAGAGCAGATTTTTTATCCCCAGGTGAGCCTGTTAGACCGGGAAGGCAATGTGGTAAGAACCATTGGGGCTGAACAGGTTCAGTACCAAAAGCCGGGCTTTATGGCTGATGAGGGCGTTATTACTTCTTTTGTGCTGGATAATCGGGTTCAAAATCCTGCAACTTGCATGGTGGTGTATACCACCGATGAAGCAAGAAAAGGAAAAACGAAGCTGGTTAACGAAGCAAAAGAGTATGCCAAAGTAAGAGGGACTGTCGCTCTACCTGTTCCAGACACCTATGCCGGGCATGGCAATAAAGGTAATTTGACCATTACGCTGAAAAGCAGTCAGGCCTATACGATGACACCGGTTGTTGCCCCGAGTGTTAGTGTGGTTAAAACTCCTGCGGTATTGCCAGAGAGTGACCCTTTCAATAAAAAAGTTCGCGCCCATTATCTGAATGAGGTGGGTGACAGCCTGAAGCAAGGTGAAATAACCAAAGCATTGGATAAACGGAGTGAGTTGAAAGAGATTGCCAGGGCAACAGAAGGATACTTTGCCAGTCAGTACCAGCTTGGAATGGGACAGGTCACTAAACCCGCTCCGGTGAAAAGTAGTGAAGGGTTTGCCGAAAAGGCCTTACACCACTATCAGGAAAAAATAGCAGGCTACCTGAAAGCGGGGCAGGCGTCTTCTGCATTGAAAGTGGTAGATGATGTCCGGGCGATGCAAGAAGCAGTGGATCAATTATTTGATCGGAAATCTTAATCAATAGAGAGGGAATAGAGGCTCATACGATTCCCTATTCCCTATTTATTTTAAACACTGCCGTGGCAGTGGCGTTTTGCTCAGGCTTGCCGGGTGAGTGATATATTTTTCAAAAATTCACGATTACCCTGATCTGATAATAATTCAGAGAAGTCTTTAGTTAGCCGACGTCGCCAGTTCGGGTATTCAGTGCTTGTTCCCGGAACATTTACTGGCGTGTCTAGTTTAAGAACATCCTCTAGCTGAATGACCACAATTCTGGAGGCGGTCTTGGCCAGGTAGTAGTGAATCTTCTCCATCAGTTCCTGAGAGAAGCCCATGCTATTGATATCATCGGGATTAACGCCCCAGGGCAGTTCACCTGCTTCTGCAAGGGTTTTAAGCAGGGCGACTTTCTGCCTATGCCGGGCAACCTTCTCTGCCTGGGTTCGCTCCGCATCATAAATACCAAGCTCTTGCCGGAGATCAAGATCATTACAGTTCCACCAGGCCTTCAGGGTTGGAATATCGTGATTTGAAATACAGGTCAGGGCCCTGGATTTATACCCTGTTGGAGCAATAAAGCGATCTCCGGCACAGGAAAACAGAACCACCTCATTGGAGTAGCACAGTGCAGGAGGCAGTTTAGCCTCAATTTGCTCAGGCACAGTGCCCAGGTCTTCCCCAAAAATCAGGCATTGGTGTCGATGGCTTTCCAGCTTGATAATGCCCAGCAGGTCATCCAGCGGATAGTTGACATAAATACCGTAGTCTGCAGTTTTTCCGGTGGGGCACCACCATAGCCGTAATAATCCCATTACATGATCAATTCGAAGGGCACCGCAATGATTCATGTTGGCTCGAACCATTTCGATAAACGGCAGGTAACGATGGCTTTGCAGGGCTACAGGATTGAATGGAGGTAATCCCCAGTTCTGTCCCTGGGGGGCAACGCCGTCCGGTGGTGCTCCGACACTGGCATCCAGGCAATAGAACTCACGGCCACTCCACACATCCGAGCCACCCCGATCCACTCCCACAGCAAGATCCCTGTAAATACCAACAGCCATACCGGCTTCTTCTGAAGCTTGCTGGGCCTGCTCCAGCTGCCTTTCTGCCAGCCACTGAAGCCAGCTGAAGTACAAGACACGATCTTTGTAATTACGGGCAAAGGCCTTGACTTCTTTGCTTTCAGGGTCCTGGTACTCTTCAGGCCAGCAAGGCCATCCCCAGCTGTTGATATCCCGGGCTTTGAAATGTTCAAACAGGGCTTCATAAATGGCATGGCGCTCAAGTCCGTTGCCACGGTGTTTGCGGAACTGATCAAAGGCTTTGCCCTGAAAGGTCTTGGCCTTGCGGTGGTGCTCATTAAAATGGGTGAAGAGATGTTCTAACATCTCGTATTTCAGCGATGCCACCAGGGCATAGTCAACATATTCTGCTGATCGGGCTTCATTAAGACGCTGCTGAAAGGACTGGGAGTCAAACAGTTGTTGTGCTTTTTCGCAGTTGTTAAAGTCCTCCACTGCCATCACATCGATATACAGCGGGTTAATAAAGTTCCGGCTGGATGGACTGTAAGGGCTGCAATGTTCCGGGTTAGCAGGATAGAGGGAATGAATAGGGTTCAGTCCCACAATCCCGGCACCCTGTTCAGCCAGCTGGGTGATCAGTTTCTTCAGGTCACTGAAATCCCCCATTCCCCAGTTATCGTTACTGCGAACCGTATATAGCTGAAGGCTGGAACCCCATATTTTTTGGCCTTGACTCAAGGGTTCTGGTTCGTAGCAGGTTTCGGGAGCCACAACCAATAGGCAGTGTGCTTCCAGATTGCGGTTTTTTAGATAAAGCCTGTGGTAACCCAAAGGCAAATCCTCTGGTAATAGCAGCTTCAGCTTTACCCTATCCTTTTTCTTGAGGGTTTTTCTATCCAGTTCTTCGAGCTTGTGGGCTTTTACTTCGATACTTACACGCTTGCCGCTTTCCAGTTCAATCCGCCCTTTGAAAGTGTTGTCCTGGCGATTGGCTGGTATATACATGGGTACAGAAAAACCGTCGCCTTTGTGAACAACGCAGACAGGAGGAAGCAGTGAGGACCACTGGTTCTTCTCTCGCTTTTCTATAGCCGCTTCAATGTGCTGCTCATCCTGGACATCAATACCCATTGCCTCCAGCATGGGTATCTTATAGGTTTCGGGAATCTGGACGGTGTTACCAGCCCAATCCTGGTAGCTTTCGGAGATTCCGCAGAGTTCGGCCAGCCGGTTAATTTTATCTTGGGAAATACTGTTTAGATCAGGCATCTCAGGGAACTCCTTATTGATCAATTTCAGGTGCGCGGGTTCTGGAAAATGCCAGGCCTTCAGCATTAAATAAATGACACTGCTCTGCGGGGAGTTTAATTTGTATTGTGCTGCCCTCTTCCCTGCGACGGGAATCATCCACACGAACAATAAAGTGCTCTTGAATGGCGTCGTGTTTCATATAAATAAATGATTCTGAGCCAAGCCTTTCCAGGGCCTGAACCTTGCCAGTGATGATGTTTTCATCCTTAGCCTCGATGCTGGCGTGTTCCGGGCGAACTCCCAGAGTCACTGATTTGCCAGGTTGAGCGGCGGAGGTGTTGACGAATGTTTTAATCAATTCGCCGGTGGTCAGTTTCACGAGGGTTTCCAGCTGGCCGGTTTTCTCAATCACACCATCAAAGAAATTCATTTTTGGCGAGCCGATAAAACCGGCAACAAAAAGATTACGGGGATGGTGGTAAAGCTCCAGCGGTTTCCCTACCTGTTCCAGGTTAGTATCTGCGCCCTGGGCCAGGGGACTGAGAACAACGATTTTGTCTGCCAGGGTCATGGCCTCAACCTGGTCGTGGGTGACATAGATTGAGGTGGTTTTCAGGCGTTTGTGTAAGCGTGATAGCTCCTGGCGCATCTGCACACGAAGGGAGACATCAAGGTTGGATAATGGCTCATCAAACAGAAAGACCCTGGGTTCCTGAACAATGGAGCGGCCAATGGCCACCCGCTGACGCTGACCACCAGACATGGCTTTGGGTTTACGATCCAGCAGTGGCTCCAGTTGCAGGATTTTTGCTGCTTCGTTAACCCGGCTGGTCATCAGGGACTTGTCTGCTTTTGCCAGTTTCAGGCCAAAGGCCATATTTTCTGCAACACTCATATGGGGGTACAGGGCATAGGATTGGAATACCATGCCAACACGACGCTCATTGGGTGGCATGTCGTTCACCCGATTGTTGTCTATGGACATATCACCGGAGGTAATATCCTCCAGACCACAAACCATTCGAAGCAGTGTAGACTTTCCGCAGCCAGAAGGGCCAACAAAGGCGATAAATTCCCCATCGGCTATTTCAAGGTTTATGTCTTTCAAAACCCAGCTTTTACCCTGGTCGTAGCTTTTGGAAATATTTACAAGTTTGACTTCTGCCATTTTAAATACCTTGTTGAGAGCACTGATCACTTGGTAAAGGATAATCAGTGCCCTTTGGGCTGGATTGAAAATAACCCCGCCGGATAAGCTTTTCAGAGTGCCACTGTCGTGCAGCACTGGTAGAACATGTAGGGAATAATCAGCCCTTGACGCCACCTGCCGTCAGGCCACCGACAATCCATCGCTGACAAAGCAGGAAGATGATACTAATGGGTAAGCCTGACAGTACGGCGGCAGCGGCAAAGTCACCCCACAGGTAGTTCTGGGGATTAAGGTATTGCCGTGACCCTACGGCCAGTGTCAGGTTATCCATGCTTTGTAGCAGTACAGAGGCAACCGGATATTCAGCAACGCTGGAAATAAACGCCAGGATAAACACCACCGCTAGAATAGGGACAGACAGGGGTAGTAGCACATGGCGGAAAGCCTGCCAGGGTGTGGCTCCATCAATGGCGGCAGCTTCTTCCAGAGAGTTATCAATGGTTTCGAAATAGCCTTTGATCAGCCAGATGTGAAGAGCCAGCCCCCCGAGATAAGCGACAGTGACCGAACCCAGGCTATCCAGGCCCAGCCAGGGAACATAGTTACCGATTTTGTCAAACAGGGTGTAGATGGCAACCAGTGCCAGAACAGCCGGGAACATTTGCAGGATCATCATGGCGGTCAGCATGTGCTCCTTGAATTTAAACCGCAGCCGGGCAAAGGCGTAAGCGCCGGTTGTTGACAGCACCAGAATCAGGGAAGAAGAAATAAAGGCAACCTTGATAGAGTTCCATAACCAGGTCATCACCGGGAAGGGGGGCTGGCTAATAGAGCCATCAGCACTTTCCCAGGGAATGCCGAAGGCCAGGTACCAGTGCTCTAGCGTCGGGTTGCTGGGGATAAGATCACCGGTAGCAAAGTTCCCTGTTCTGAAAGAAACAGAAATGATCATCATAAAAGGGAACAAAATCAGTGCCAGAAATAGCCACATGCAGATGCGGGCTGTCCAAACACGGTATTTAAGGTTGCGGGGTTGAACCATCGCCATGACTTATCCTCCTTATTCTGCCTGGAATTTGCGAGTGGCTTTCAGGTTGACCCAGGCAATGGCTCCAACCATCAGGAAGATAACCGTTGCAATAGCAGAGGCCAGGCCATAATCCTGTCCATAGGAGCCAAAGGCAATACGGAAGGTGTAGCTAACCAGAATATCCGTTGAGCCTGCCGGGGTGGTTGCATTCAGCATGTCGGGACCGCCGCCAGTCAGCAGTGCCATCAGAACCAGGTTATTGAAATTGAAGGCAAAGCTGGCAATCAATAACGGAATCAACGGCTTGATAATCATCGGAATGGTGATTTTGAACAGGTTCTGGATCGGGGTAGCGCCATCGATGGCAGAGGCCTCATACAAGTCATCAGGAATGGCTTTCAGCAAACCGATGCATAGAATCATCATGTAGGGATAGCCCAGCCAGGTGTTAACAATCAGCACCATGGATTTTGCCAATAGCTCATTGCTGAACCACTCAGGTTTGATGCCAAACAGCAGGTCCAGAAGCATATTGATTTCACCGAAGTTCTGGTTAAACAGGCCGCGGAAAATCAGAATGGAAATGAATGAAGGAACCGCATAGGGAAGAATCAGAAGTAGACGATAGATGCCGTTGCCTTTAAGGGGTTCCCATTGCACCAGACAAGCCATAACCAGGCCAATGGCTAGAGTAAAGACCACAGACAGGGCAGAGAAAATAACAGTCCAGGAAAAAATTTTCAGGAATGGACCTTGAATACCAGGATCAGTAAATACCCGGGTAAAATTGTCCCAGCCGGTATAAATAGTAAAACCCGGACCTATTTGTTCACCGGATTCGCTGACATAGTACCCCGTGGAAAAATCAGGCTTGATAACTGCGCCTGAGCGGTTATCAATAAGATTGCCATTCTCTCCCGGTTTGTAGACTTGACTGATTGCCCCAAACTTACGCAGGCTGGTCATGGCCAGACCCGTTCCGTCAGGAAGTTCTATTCGGATCTTTTTCAGTGCAGAGCGTCGTTTGATAACCTCACGCATTGATAGCGGATCAGCAGCCGGGGGGATGGTTACCATTCTGGCAGCCATGGCTGTCGGCTCTGAGATATCAGCAAAAGGTTTGGTAATATAAAAGTAGTTTTTCTCTTTATTCTGGGGGACCAATAACAGCTGGTACTGTTCCTGGGCCTCTTTCTCTTTATTGCGGTATAACTTAAAGGTAAAGGCATCCCCTCCGGTGCTGTAGGTTTTTGCAAGATGAATGGCCTGTACCCGCTCCAGTGGCAACAGATTGCTTGAGCCATAATTGGTAAAGGCGACATTTACTGTGTAAATCAAGGGGAAGACAATAAATGCTGCAACACCCAGCAAGCTTGGGAAAACGTAGCGATAGTTATAGCCTTTCTTACTAACGAATACCCAGGTTCCTGATGCCATAAGCACCAGAACCAGTAGGGCAAAGGCAATTTCACCCTGGGCATACATCAGGGTAACGCCGTACATCAGCACCAGGTCGATAGCTGCAACCAGCAATAATACGAGCCACTTGCTAGGCTGACCGGCTTTAGAGTGGCCGATTGCCTCCATAATGGAGCCTCCCAAAGACATAGAAAACCCTCCCTCTGGGGGGAGGGTTTTGAGAATTTTAGATGATGCTATGAATATAGCTGCGATTTGATTTGAAGGGTCAGGTTTGTCATCAATCAAGTTGTTGGCAAACCTGAACCTTTTAATTGCTCAAGGTGCTATGCGGCAGGCGCAGCTTTTTTCTGATCGTGGTTACCAGCAATGCGTTCAGCTGCACCATTAAGAGCAGTCTTGTAATCCTGCCGTCCACTGGTGATATTGCGTAGCGCGGACTCCATGGCAGACCAGAATTTACCCATTTCTGGAATATTCGGCATGATCAGACCGTTTTTAACGTTTTCATAGGTGGCGGCAATGCGGGGATCTTTCTTGAGTTGATCCATGAATTTCTTATTGGCTACGGCTCCCAGCGGAACATCATTATTCATGGTTTTCAAGCCCTCTTCATCTAACAGATAGCTTTCCAGGAATTCCTTAGACAGGGCTTTGTTCGGGCTTGCGTTGTTAATGGCAGCACCCCAGACGCCCACAAAGGCCTTTGCTGGCTTGCCATCAATAGTGGGAAGAGGAGCTACGCCGTAGTTGATTTTGCTTTTATCCAGGTTTGCCCAAGCCCAGGGGCCAGTGACCATCATGGCAACCTGTTGATTGTTAAAGTTGGATTCCATGACGCCGTAGTCAACGCCTCTTGGCATAACATTTTTTTCAATCAGCTTGGTCAGCATCTCTGCACCAGCCATTGCGCCTTTATTATTAACACCGGTGTCGTTGGTATTGTAACCCGTGCTGGTTTGCTTGAAGACATAACCACCATTAGCGGCCAGCATTGGCATGGTGAAATAGGGCTGAACCTGATCCCACATAATGGTTTTCTTATCTTTTTTCTTGAGCTCCTTATTCAGGGCGAACATGGACTCAAAGGATTTTGGCGGCTGAGGAATAATGTCCTTGTTATAAATCAGACTGACGGCTTCCATGGAAATGGGATAACCGTAAGTTTTGCCATTATAGCTCATGGCCTGCCAGCCAATATCATCAATGCCCTGTTTGAAGTTTGCGGTGGGAGTAACCGGAGCCAGCAAACCACTTTTAGCCCATTCACCATAGCGGTCATGTGCCCAGAACAGGATATCAGGGCCGCTGCCGGAGGCTGATGCCTGCTGGAAACGGTCAGTGAGGTTTTCAGGAATCTCCACCTTTACCTTGATACCGGTTTCTTCGGTGAACTGCTTCCCTATTTCGCGAATACCTGTGTAAGCCTTATCGCCACCGACCCAGATTACCAATTCGTCATCCTGGAATGCAAAGGCACTGCTGGCGCTGGCTGCCAGAGTCGCTATGGCCAGTGTTGAAGCAATTTTCTTGATCATGTGTCAATAACTCCAGGTGTCTCTGTTGGTGCGTTCAGGGCATGTTTTCCAGTGCTTCCAGGCAGTTAATATCGGTACAGATGCTTACTTCAATTCCTGGCATCTTGCCGGGAATGCAGCGGTTGTTTTTAGGTGACCGCTGTGTGGATATTAAGCCTTCGCTACACTGGTTTTTTGTAATGAACAGCCCGTTTAAAAATACTGATAGGTGTTTCTCACAGGCAGGTCTTGTGGTTTACAAGGGGCACTTGTGAATGGTCAGTGCTTTTAAAACTTCAGGTCGCTGAATAAAGGGGTTTTGATACGTACATGCCGATCAAAAACTTCGGTGGCTGAGTATGGGAGTAATGATATGTTTAGGTTGTGATTTAAATCAATATGTAAGCGTTTCCAGCATGTTATTAGAAGATCAATAGATAACTCTTTCTGATCTTTTTTGATCTACTTTTTCGTGGGCTAGAATTTTGTTCCTGTACTGAATAGTAATAGCGAATCATCGTTGCCAGGAATGTTGCCATAGTCTTCTACCCTTAGAATATTTAAACGTACATAGTCCAGATATTCCGGTTTCCAGCTTAATGCCAGTTCATATTCAAGGTGTCGCCCCTTGGGGGCCAAATCAATAGCAATGTCACTGAATGCCAGATTATAGCCTTCGTAGCCTGTGGGAAGGGTCAGTGTTGCAGAGCCGTTAGTAAGGCGTAGGGGCTGGGTTACAAAAAATCCATATTGCCATTGTTGTCCAAAGCTTCCCATGAGGCCAGCACTGAAGCTGGTACTGAACAGTTGGCTGCTACTTTTTAACAGGCCTCCCTGCTGTTCTCCATCAGTTCTTGAGTAAAAGTAGCTTAATAATAAATGGGTATTGGTGTTTAATTTGTAGTCGATATTAATGCCGGTAATCAAAGTGTCACTACCGCTATTGAAACTCCAGGCTCCTGAGCCACTGGTGCCAAGCCAGGAGCTGGCCTCTTCCAGGGTTCCCAGTTGCAGATTGGCTGAAACTTCTTTGCCAGGCCAGTAATTAAACGTCGGCGTTGTTAACTGCATGATAAAGCTGGTGGTGTCTAATTCATTGTCGGGTTGCGAGTCCTGGGCACTTCCCTGAAACAAGCCAGCTTGGATATGGTAGCCATCCGGTAATCCCAGAGTGTATTTGATGCCCCTGGATTCCTCATTAAAGTGGCTGTAGGGACTGTTAAAGGCGTTGCTCACTGACAATTGACCTAACCCAGATTCGGCAGAGTTTGGCATGCCAAAATCCAATTCCGGGCTAAACGCAGTGGTTAATTCAATGTGACTTCTTCCTTGGGTAAAGCCCAGGCGGTAGCTGTTTTTGTGAGAGCTGCCTGACAGGGGGGCGCTTTGAAATCGTGTGGTTAGGGTTAACTGACTGTTATTGATGGTGAGTTTTGATGAGTCTGTGCCAAGGCTGCGATGCAGATATTCCAGGGTATTGATGGAATGATCAGGCTCCGTATTTTCCTGATTTTTTATAAGAGCCGTACCGGTGTAGTTAAAGCCGGCATTATCATAGGAGTCAGTGGCAATAAAGTTAACAGAGGCTAAGGCACCATTGATGGCGTTCCCCATGGCTGGTGAAGGGGTTAGCCGGGTTTTCCTGAGGTCATGGCGGTCACCAGCTATGGTGGTGACCTGGGCGACACCAATGAGCTCAGTTGCCCGATCCAGATTTAAAAGACCACGGCCGTAGATGGGATCTGGTCCTGGTTCACCCAGGTCTGTAGCCGTAGTAAAGAGTCGGTTGACAATAGCCTTACTATGGCACTGGGCGGCATTGTAGGCGGAGTTGGCACTATTACAGACGGTGGCAAGGGCATCGGTTTCAGGCAGTCTAATGGTGGGATAGTGTTTTTTCAGAAGTGCCAGACTGCCACTAATGAAGGGGGTTGCCATTGATGTGCCGGTTTGGTGGGCATGCTGGTCATCAGGATAGGTGGATAAAATGTTTGTACCAGGGGCAGCCATACAGAAATTCTGGGCGTCACCACAGGCATGGGATGAATCTGCCAGGGATAGATCAGGAGCGATATTAACGACAGCTATCCATTGCCCTTCAAGGTCTTCTGCAAGGTCTGTGTCGTTATAAATAAGGGGGGCCATTGACTGAATCCCTGCCTGGCTTGTTTCAACAATATTGTTATTGCTGCCATATATATGGTTTCCTGCAGCAACGGCGACGATAAGCCCCTGTTCAAAAGCCTGTTTCGCATCCAGGAACTCCTGACTATCTTCAGTACCCAGCATAAGGTAATTAGGGCTTTTCAGTCTTGAATCACTGTAATTATCAGTGAAGCCAACAACATCCGATGCAACCGTGGCTCGCAGGGCCTCTTCTTCACCCGTAAGAGGGTTGATATCAATGAAAGGTGCCTCAAGGCTTACATTGGCTATATCGGCATTATGGTCAGTGGACCAGCGTAATAGCTCTGACATGCTGGGGAACTGGCCGGGCTGGCAGCTATCAGAAAGATTGGCACATCCCGGAAGAATAGTGGCATCGTGGGCTATCCCGTGGGTACCAAAACCATCTTTTTCTGCGGCTACAATGCCGGCTACATGGGTACCATGGCCGTTGTTATCATCGGGCCCGTGGTGTATGGCGCAATCACCCTCACAGGTATTGATCATATTGCCGTCCAAACTAAGGTGGTCAGCGTCTACCCCTGTATCCAGAATGGAGATGGTCACGCCACCTCCGGCAAACTGGGCAGTATTGGCTGATGAGTTGGAAGCAAGCCCGGCGGTAATGCTTCCTTGATAGACCTGGGCATAGGCATGATCGAGTTTGATCATATCAAAAGCACTGGCATTGACCAGGTATTCACTGGTGCGATAGTGACTGGGGTCTGCTGGATTTGATGAAGGGGGTGTGACCGGGGCAGGGTCAGGCTCCCCGGTATTGTCCAGGCTGCCATCGGAGGGATCATCCAGTTCCGATGAGTTTCCCCCACCACCGCCCAGTGTGGCTGCCGCCGTAAGGGAACCACCGACAACCATTGTCCATAGTCCCACTGTCGGGCTGGTAAGGACAGGGCTTAAAATGCCGCCAATAAAAGAAAAGGGCTGTTTAAAAGGTAAACTTTCTTTGTTGGCTGTATGCTCTATAGCCGTATTTATATTGAAGGCCAGTTCAGGTATTTCTATTTCTGCCATGGCTGTCTGGCAAATGGAAATATCCACAAGCTCCGCTATTTGCTCATTACAAACTTCAGGCGCTACTTCAGGATATTCTTTTTCTGGTAATAAGTATGGTGTGTATGTGCTTGCATAAATTGGATGCACTATGCTTATGGCTGTGAATAACAACCATCGGTTTTTGCAGAAAGCCATTTGCCGATATCCCTGGTCTTTTACTTGAAATCGGCAAAGGCGCTGTAAAATTTACGATAAACAGGCGTTAAAATTTTGCTCCGAGACTCAGAATAAGCAGGGTGTCATCATTACCCTTAATGTTGCCATAATCCTCAACCCGTATGAGGTTTAGCTTTCCGGATACAGGGAACGGATCAGACTCCCAGCCAAGGGCGAATTCATACTCCATATGTCGGCCATCAGGTGTCAGGTGGATTTCAGTTGTGCTATAGGAAAGGTTATTGCCCTGGTAACCTGTTGGTAGCTCAAGTTGACCACTGCCACTATGTACCCGCAGGGGTTGGGTGACGAAAAAGCCATAGTGCCACTTATTATTGTTATTGACCTTTGCTAATAAGCCAGCGCTGAAGCTATCTCCCAAAAGGTGGTCTGAGTAGTCCAGAAGCCCCTGCTGCTGCCGGGCCTTTGTTTTTGTTTGATAATAGCTGAAGAGAGCGTCCAGGTTGTTGTTGATCCGGTAATCCAGGCTAATGCCAACCATAAATGACTGACTGCCCTGATCGGAATTCCATATACCGGAACCATAAGAACCAAGGAGGGACTCTTCCTCCTGCAGGCTACCAAACAACAGTTTTCCTTTAAGCCTGTCGCTGAGAGAGCCGCTGAAGGTTACATCAAAACGGGTGGTTTGGAGGCTGTCCTGTTGTTCATTAAAATAGTCCGACACCGTAGCCTTCTGAAAACGGGTTGTGAGAGTGTAATTGTCAGAAAGCCGCTGTTGATAACTGACACCGTGAGCCTGGTGGCTGAACTGGCTAAGCGGACCACTGAAAGCCTGGCTGGCAACGGGGAGGTTATGATGGTCTTTCAGGCCATAACTTATATTGAGCCGGGCTGAAGGTGTTAAGGTATAGCTAAGCTTATAGCTGCCTGAGGCCAGATCATCATGGTGGTTATTACTGCTATAGCCCAGTGTTAGCCCAGGGCTGAGAGTGGTGGTTGAGAGTGAGTCAGAATACAGGCTGCGATTCAGGTATTGCAGTGTATCAACTCTCTTGTGGGGTGGACTGGCGTCATTGCTGAGGGCACTGCCACTGTAAAGGAAGCCTGCTTTGTCGTAAGAGTCCACAGCAATCAATCTAATACCTGAAAGCTGTCTGGTGATATCGCCATTGATAGCCGGTGATCCATGGAAGTCACTGGTAGAAAGCGTATATGTGGCACCTGAACGGGTTTGTAGCTGAGCTTCGCCTATCAGACTGGTGGCTCCCTCAAGATTGAGTAACCCTTGTCCATAGACAGCGTCTATGCCAGGATCGCCTATATCTGTAGCCGTCGTAAATAGTCTGTTGACAACCGCTTTGCTATGGCACTGTTTGCTATTGTAATGGGCGCTTCCAGAATCACAGAATGAAGCATATTTATGACTGGAAGGTAACTCCAGTCCCGGGAAAGCGCCCGCTACCAAGGCTACCGCTCCGGTAATTTGAGGGGCTGCCATGGAGGTGCCGGAATACTCGGTGTATTGATTTCCTGGAACGGTTGAAGTGATGTTGGTGCCTGGTGCTGCCAGACAAAATTCCGCAGCATCACCGCAGGCATGGGATGAAGAAGACAGACTGCCATCAAGCCGGGTGTTGACGGCAGCAATCCATTGGTATGCAAGATCGTTGGCAATATCGTCCTTAGCATAAATCAGGGGGGCTACAGCCATCACTGAAGGCTGGCTGGTTTCCTGAGACCAGATGTTATAGTTTCCGGCCGCCAGCACAGTAACAAGACCTTTCTCCAGTGCCTGCCTTGCCTGCTGGTATTCACTGCCGGATAAACGATTATAGCTGCCAAACAGGTAGCGTTTCAGGTTTGGGTCATTGTAATTAGTTATACCTCCAGTGACGTCTGATGCCACCTTGGTTCTGTAACCCTGGGTATAGGCATAGCTCATATTCGCTACTGTAGCGCCATTACTTGCTGCCCACTGCATTAATCCCGCATCGCTGACATAGCTGTCGGAGCACCCGCCACCAAGATAGGCACAACCGGGTAACAGGGTGGAATTATAGGCAACACCATGTATACCAAGGCCATTTTTTCGGCCTGCCGCTATACCTGCCACATGACTGCCATGTCCATCCGGGTCCGATGAGCCATAGTGGGTTTGGCATGAGGAAGTTGTCAGACAGTCTTTTTTTATATTGGCGCTGAGATCCACATGGTTACTATCCACACCGGTATCCAGTATGGCGATAGTGATGCCTTCTCCGCCTTGAGTGGCACCATTAGCAGCAGTATTGCTGGTAATATTCCCATTACTGCTATCCCTTCCGATCAGGCTGGCTATATTGGCATAGGCTTCTTTTGCATTGATAACGTTCAGGTCGCTGCGTTTGGAATATTCAACCGTTTCATAGTGAGCCGCTTCTGTTGGATGTACATTGTCATTATTGATGGGGCTTGACTCTGACACGGCTCCGTTGCTACTGCCCGAGCCACTACCGCCACCACCACCGCCTCCTCCTGCTGCCGCGGCAGCAATGCCAGCACCAGCGCCGCTAAGAAGTACCCAGGGGTTGATGCCAGCCCCGGAAAATACCCCGGATAAAAAAGAGAAGCCGAACCTGTGGAAAGACTCATTTTCAACCAAGCAGTCAGCGGTTCCAGAGGGAAGGGGGGGGGTGAGGCACCGCTGTGCCTTTACTGTGTTGTCTACAAAATGGGTTGTTATCGGTTGCTGCAGTACGATGGGAATATCTGGTTTGTGAATGGTGGCGGTTGCTTCAGGGGTAAAGAAATGGGTGGACAGGGTCAGTGTGAATAGACTTTTTAAAGTGGTTGATGTGCAGTCCTTTGTGGTTAGAAAGTGACTGCAGCCAGAGTAGTGCTTTATCATCTGACATCCTTTTCAGCATTTTATTTTTAAAACTCTCGCTATCTATAAAAAAACAAATACATAAAATATTCAACCATTCCCTGTTTTTAACCCGGATACTTGCCTATGCTGTTTGACCTTTCCGCAAGGAAATATCAACTAACTGACCTGTCACAGCTTCCTTATTTATGGCTTTGATAATCAGGCTCGCTGCTTTATCGGCTAATTGTGGCAGGTTTTGGGCGATGGTTGTCAGGGCAAGATGCTGTCTTTCCACAACGCCATCATAGCCAGTAATTTTTAACTGTCCCGGTACATTGATAGACAGGTCTGTGGCTGCGCAGTGGAGTCCGGTGGCCACTTCATCGGAGAAGGAGACGATACCATCAATAGCCATAGTGCCATCAAAAAGCCGGAGTCCAAGGCGGTAAGCATCAAGTACCGGAATGCCGGTTTTATTGTCCAGCGCATGAATCCCGGGGGCAGGAAGACCACGGGTGGCAATGGCGTATTGCATACCGTTAAGTCTTAATCGGGAAAGATCATGATCAAGATGCTGGCATACATAATGTATGTGTTTGCAACCTTGCTGTATTAAGTATTCCGCTGCCCGATAACCGCCCTGGTGATCATTGGATGCCACCCAAAAACCATTGTTTCTTGGATCACCTATGGTGACCAGCGGTAAGTTGTTAGACTCTAGTCGTTTAATTCGGTTGTCGGATTTTTGAAGACCCACCGCTATATACCCTTTACACGGGGGTAGCTGACTTTTTTCTGAGGCGATGGTGATTCTTTTGGCCCGGTATCCCTGATTATGTAGAGCAAACTTCAGCGCTTCATAAACCTTCATGGCAAAAGGGGTATAGGTTTCTGAATCTGTCCCAAGAATAACACCGATATCAAAGAGGCTTTCGCCATGGAGTTGGCGGGCATTGATGCTGGGTCGATAATGGAGTTTTTTACAGGCGGTAAGTACTTTTTGTCGAGCGGTTTCAGAAACATTTTTTTTGCCATTCAAAACCCGGCTCACAGTGGCAATGGAAAGCCCTGCTTCATGGGCTACTTGATAGATAGTTGAACTGCCTTGATCCGCTCTGGCCATTGAATATATAGCACCTGCCTGATGAAAGCAGCCATAGTACCACAATGAACAAAAGTACCTAAAAATAACCGTCAGATGATGTGTATCAACGTGTAATCGTTTCCAGTGCAATCCGTCTATTCACAATGAGGCAGGAGATACAATAATAGTCATTAAGGCTGCTTTGATACCGGAATATCGCCGCCTACAATAATAACGGTCTCAGTGCAGCAACTGGCGGGTCAAAAGAGAGTTAGCGATATGATTAAACGCAAGGCTGATTTCAGTATAGGAAAAGAGTTTAGTGCTGATCAGATTGAGGAAGGTATCCACCGTCATCTGGAGCAGTCTCTTGGCGTGGCCTATGATGAAGCGGGCCCGGCTGAGTATTGGGAAGCCCTGAGTCTCGTAACCCGGGATATTACCCTGGAAAAAACCCGGGAAGGGCGAAAGAAGGAGCAGGAAAGCAAAGCCCGGCGTGTGTACTACCTTTCCCTTGAATTTCTGGTGGGCCGTTTACTGGGTAACAACTTGCATAATCTTGGGATATACAGGCAGGCAGAAGAAGCCCTTGCCAGAAAAGGGATAAACCTCACCGATGTTTTAGAGCAGGAAGCGGACCCTGGACTGGGTAATGGTGGCCTGGGTCGTTTAGCGGCATGTTTCCTGGATTCCCTGACAACACTTAACCTGCCTGCCTTTGGTTACGGTATTAATTACCGCTTTGGGTTATTTAAACAAAGTTTTGTGGGTGGCAGGCAGGTAGAAAGCCCTGATATCTGGCGGGAAGATGGCTGTCCTTCAGGTATCGAGCGGCCCATGCGCAAGCAAACCGTAAAACTCTATGGTGGTGTTCGCGAGCAGGCCGGTAAAGTAGTCTGGGAAGATACTGTTGAGATAGAGGGCATTCCTTGGGATGTTCCTGTCACTGGCTATAATACCGGAACGGTTAATACCTTAAGGCTTTGGGAAGGAAGGGCCCGTGGTGGCTTTGACCTGACCAGTTTTGATGCAGGCCGTTACCAGGATTCCCGTTCCCGTGAGGTGGAAGCAGAGAATATCAGCCAGGTGCTCTACCCCAATGATAACCACTATCAGGGAAAGGCGCTGCGCCTGATTCAGCAGTACTTTTTTGTGGCCTGTTCCCTTGCGGACCTGATTGCCCGCTATAAGAAGGAAAATAACGGTTGGGAACACTTCGCCGAAAAAGTGGCTATTCAGTTAAACGATACCCATCCGGCAATCGCTGTACCTGAATTGATGCGTCTGCTGATTGATGAAGAAGATTTTGTGTTCAGCAAGGCACTGGAACTCTGTCGTAAAGTCTTTAGTTACACTAACCACACGCTACTGCCAGAAGCCCTGGAAAAATGGCCTGTGGGCTTAATAGCCCAGGTTTTACCACGGCATATGCAGCTTATCCATCTGATTAACTATCACTTCCTGAATGATGAGGTGGAGGCTGAGTGGCCTGGTGATAACCAGGTTAAGCGTCGCCTTTCCATCATTGAGGAGCCGGAACATCCCGGCGATGACCAGATGGTTCGAATGGCTTATCTCTCTGTGGTGGGTAGTCATAAGGTGAACGGTGTTGCAGCCCTGCATTCCCGATTGGTTCAGGAGCAGCTATTCCCCGAGTTTCATAAACTCTGGCCCAATAAAATTGTCAACGTCACCAATGGTGTTACACCAAGGCGCTGGCTGGCGTACTGTAATCCGGAACTGGCATCTCTCATTGATGAAACCGTGGAGGGTGACTGGCGTAGTGAACTGCATCGACTGGAACAGATGCGCAGCCATGCCGACGACCCGGCCTTTCAGAAGCGTTTTGCCGCGATTAAGAGGAATAACAAGGTTCAGTTAGCCGCAGTCATCAAAGAACTGTGCGGAGTGGAGGTCAGCCCTGATGCCATTTTTGACGTTCAGATAAAGCGCTTGCATGAATACAAGCGACAGCAGATGAATTTATTGCACATCATGGCGCTGTATCGAAGACTGCTTGAGAACCCTGATCTTGATGTTCCTCAACGTGTCTTTATTTTTGGTGCAAAGGCGGCTCCAGGCTATAAGGTAGCCAAGACCATTATTCATGCCATTAATAGTTTGGCGGAGCGTGTCAATCATGATCGCCGTATCCGTGGCAAGTTAAAGGTAGTGTTTTTACCCAACTACCGGGTGAGCCTGGCAGAAAAAATTATCCCGGCTGCCGATGTGTCTGAACAGATATCCACTGCCGGTTTTGAGGCATCCGGCACCGGCAATATGAAGATGGCCCTTAACGGGGCCTTGACCATTGGCACTTTGGATGGTGCCAATGTGGAAATCGCCGAAGAGGTGGGTGACGAGAATATCTTCATCTTTGGGCTCACCGTTGAGGAAGTCAGTGAACTGCGTCGTCGGGGCTATAATCCAAGAGATATCTATCATCGCTCTGAAGAGTTAAGGGCAGTGATTGACTGGCTGGCCTCTGATGACCTGTGTCCCGACGAACATGCCGCCTTTAAGCCACTGGTGGAGGCATTGCTGGATCGTGGTGACTACTTCCTGACGCTGGCGGACTTTACGGCTTACAGTGAAGCTCACCAGCGAATAGTGGAGGCCTGGAAAGAACCGTCCCGCTGGTGGAAAATGGCCATTATAAATTCAGCCTCTATGGGTAAGTTCTCGTCAGACCGCTCCATAATGGATTATGCCCGGACTATCTGGAATATGGCCTGATATCTAATTATCCGATTCTTTTTTTAAACACGGAGACACAGAGGTGCAGAGTTTTTATATCTTTAAATTATAAATCTCTGTATCTTTGTACCTCCGTGGTTAATAAAAAAACTTTCTCCATGGTATCGAGCATACGGAAGTACATAAGGTAAGTGATCTGCTCGATCACTGTCAGGGGGGCATAAGAACTCTTCCCAGAGTTTATCGATTTTGCTTTTCAGCTCGCCTGTGATCATGGCTGTATATTGTCTCAAGGTAAAATAAAAAAGGCTGGAGTTATCGACCCAGTGCGAAGAATAACGTTGCCAGGGGTTCATTGATATAGTAGTTATTGCGACCCATTTTCTGTTTTCTCAGAAAACCTTTCTTACACAATAAGTCCAGGTATTTGGTGGCGGTCTGTCGGCTAACCCCTAGGTCACGCTCGATAAACTCAATTTTGGTATAGGGATGGCAGAACAGGTTATTCAGTAAGTCCTGACTGTAGATTTTTGGCAGCTCATCACGAATGCGATGTTTAACGGACTGCATTTGGTCACGAATCTGCTCAATGAGCCGGGTGGTTTCCCGGGACGTTTCCTCTATCGCGGATAACATATAGAGTAACCAGCCTTCCCAGTCCTGGTGATTTCTTACCGCTTGAAGCCGCTGATAGTATTGCGATTTATTTCGAATAATGTAGCGGCTCAGATAGAGAACAGGAATATCCAATAGCTGCTGGGCGACCAGGTAGAGAATATTAATGATTCGCCCGGTGCGGCCATTGCCATCATAAAAAGGGTGGATACTCTCAAACTGGAAGTGGATTACCGCCATTTTTACCAGGGGGTCGTTGTCGGACAAATTGCTGTCATTAATGTAAGTCACCAGGTTGGCCATGAGTGACTCAACTATTTCCGGGGTTTGTGGCGGGGTATAGATCACTTCGCCAGTATGCATATTCTTGAGTTCAGTACCGGGCAGCTTGCGGAAACCTGCCCGGTTCTCTTCCAGTGCCTGCTGCATATCGAGGATATCCTGAAGCCTGAGCAACCCTGTTGCTTTGACTGTTTTAAACCCGAGGTTAAGGGCTGCAACGTAGCTTTTGACCTCTTTGGCACCGAGACTGTAGGTGCTGCCTGCAATATTGTCATCCCTGAACAGTTCATCATGGGTGGTGACGATATTTTCCACTTCAGAACTGTCTTTTGCCTCTTGCAGAGCCAATGTGCTGACCAGGATGGCTTCATTGGGAATGGAGCGCACAATGCCTTTCAGTTCTGCAAGGTGACGATGGGCCCTGGCCAGCTGTTTCAAGACAGCCTGTGTTTCCAGTTGTGTCTCCTGATCCACAGGAAGGTGGGTTGGCTGATAGGTCACTGGCTCTCCAGATAGCTATGCGTTAGTGGTGTTTTCTGTACATGTCAGCACGATATGTATAGAAAATGAGGTTTTTCTATATCTATTCATATCAACATGTATAAAAAAACATTGTTTTCTATACATGTTTTATCAAAGTATACAAAATTGCCCTCTTTTGTGTATATATCATCTCCATGGACTTCCCTGTACCGGCTGCAAGACAACGCTATACCGAGAGCAGGCCCGTACTCACGGAAAAGCTGTCCATAATATCCTTAATTGCCATGGGAACGATTTTGTCCCTGTTGGTATAAAGGGGGGGCTGGACGGCAATCATATCCCTGTCAAAATGAATGGCATGCCCCTGGCCCGAACGGGTCTTTGCATAACCGTTTTTCCCTGCCAGTCATCTGTCAAAATTTCACTTTCTAAATAGATCGCCATAGACGTTGTAGATGAAACGGTGGGATTCATGGGCAACAATCAGATCGAAATAGCGCACATCGAATTGATCCATAATGTTCATCATGCCGGGGTAGGTGGCAATGAGTATGCGGGAGTTGTCCTGGTATTTTTAATCCGTTCTGCCTACCACATAAATGGGATCATTAATAAACTCGTTGTAAGCATTACGAACCTGTTTGCGCAATGCTTTCCGGTCGCACAGGAACAGTACCCGCTTGGCCCTGCGGGCATCCAGCAGCAGTTTGGCAAGGGTAAAAACCTGCACAGAATGTCTGGATACTTCATTTTTTGGGTAGGATAATTTTTTCTGCTTAGCCGGGAAAATATGAAACTGTTGATCAATACTATCTGGTATCCCGAGGGCTATCAGGATTTTATTATTCCGGAGAAGTGATTTCTTAAATAGGGGTGGATTCAGGTAAAACGCCCTAGTATATACACATATCACTGCTTTATAAATCCGTATTTTTAATCGGTGATTTGCTTATAAATAGGCGGTATTTTATAGATCTACTGACGTGTAGTCCATTACTTTCCTGACATGTTCTGATCGTGTCTGTGATAATCGCTCCCGTTTGTTGTTAACCTTTGTGCTTGTTCTGGGGATAACCTATGCATCCGCTTGCCGGTCAGCCTGCGACCGATGACCTTCTTGTTAATATTCCACGTCTGGTCAGCGATTACTACACTGTAAGTCCTGAGCCGGAAAATGATGCTCATAAGGTGGCATTTGGTACTTCAGGGCATCGGGGAAGCTCATTCAGATCAACATTTAATGAAACCCATATTCTGGCCATTAGCCAGGCAATTTGCGACTATCGGCACAAGCAGGGCATTACCGGTCCCCTTTATGTGGGTATGGATACCCATGCGCTGTCTGAGCCTGCCTTGATCAGTGCTGTAGAGGTATTTGCCGCCAATGGTGTGGACGTTGTGATTCAGCAAGGCAGAGGTTATACACCCACACCTGTAATTTCCCATGCCATTGTCAGCTATAACCGGGCTAATAGCCGCAAAGCGGATGGTGTGGTGATTACACCGTCCCATAACCCGCCTGAAGATGGCGGTTTTAAATATAACCCTCCCCATGGTGGGCCTGCCGGGACAGAGGTTACCCGGTGGATTGAGCAGCGGGCTAATGACTTGATTGCTGATCGGCTGGCTGCGGTGAAAAGAACAACATTTGCCAGGGCCATGGCGTCAGGAGCTGTTAAGGAATATGACTATATCACCCCCTATGTTCATGATCTGGAGCAGGTGGTGGATATGGCGGCTATTCGTGAAGCCGGATTGAAAATTGGTGTGGATCCGCTGGGTGGTTCCGGTCTGCACTACTGGGAACCCATCGCTGAACACTACGGCTTAAACCTGGAAATGGTTAGCCGGAAAATTGATCCAACGTTTTCTTTTATGCATGTGGATAAGGATGGCAAGATCCGTATGGACTGCTCTTCCGCCTGTGCCATGGCTGGCTTAATCAAGCTCAAGGATCAGTTTGATATTGCCTTTGGTAATGACCCTGACTTTGATCGTCATGGCATTGTTACCCGACAGTTTGGGCTGCTGAACCCTAATCATTATCTGGCGGTTGCCATTGATTACCTCTATCGCCACCGTAAGGGTTGGCCGACACAGGCTCGGATCGGCAAAACCCTGGTATCCAGTGGCATGATTGATCGTGTAGCGGGAGGACTTGGACGACAGATCGCTGAAGTACCCGTGGGCTTCAAATGGTTTGTGGATGGCCTGGCCACAGGTGAGATGGCCTTTGGTGGTGAAGAGAGTGCCGGGGCAGCCTTCCTGCGCAGGGATGGTAAAACCTGGTGTACTGATAAAGACGGCTTCATTCTGGCATTGCTTGCGGCAGAAATTACCGCGGTGACGGGCAAAGACCCGGGTGAACATTATCAGTCACTGACTGAACGTTATGGGGCTCCTGTCTATCAACGTATTGAGGCCCCTGCCAATGACCAGCAGAAAAAAATATTGGCGGCATTAAGTCCTGATCAGGTTAAGGCAGATAAGCTGGCTGGCGATCCTATCAAAGAAAAACTGACTCATGCGCCAGGAAATAATGCAGCTATTGGTGGCCTGAAGGTTGTCACCGATAACGGCTGGTTTGCGGCTCGTCCTTCCGGTACCGAGTCTGTTTATAAGATTTACACAGAAAGCTTTGAGGGAGAGCAACACCTTCAGAAAATTCAGGCTGAAGCGAAAGCGATTGTGTCTGAGGTGTTTGAGTCTGCTTCAAAATAATAAGTATCCGTTCAGGCTGTATTCATTGATTTAAACAACAGTTATTACAGCCTGAAATGGGGGGACTTTGTCCAATTTTTGGGCAAATGTACTCTAGTACAGCACCCTACCTAAAACATAAATATCCGTACGGGTGCGCTGTTATAAAAAGTTAAATAATTAAACGAAAATTAAAAAATCGGGAGTATTAACATGTCATCAGTATTATCCATGATACTGGCTGGGGGCGCAGGAACACGGTTGGCACCGCTGACAGAGCAGCGAGCGAAACCCGCTGTACCCTTTGGGGGCCAGTACCGGATTATTGATTTTGTATTGAGTAATTTTGTGAACTCCGACCTTCACAAAATTTATCTGGTTACACAGTTTAAATCACACTCTTTAAGCAAGCATCTTCAGCGCTGCTGGCGAATTGCGGGACTGTCTGACAAGTTTATTGATACCCTGCCTGCACAAATGTGGACGGGAGGGGATTGGTACCAGGGGACAGCGGATGCTATTTATCAGAATATCCACCATATTGAGTCCCATAATCCGGATATGGTCTGTGTATTTGGCGGTGATCATATTTACACCATGGATGTCCGGCAGATGGTCACCTACCACGAGCAGAATAATGCCGATCTGACCGTTGCTGCCATTCCGGTACCTGTTGATCAGGCCCACCAGTTTGGTGTTATCGAAGTTGATGACAATGGACGTATGATTGGTTTTGAGGAAAAACCTACATCCAATCCCAAAACCATGCCAGGCAATCCCAATTATGTGCTGGCTTCTATGGGGAACTATGTCTTTAACAAAGAGTGTCTGGTTCGAGAGCTTAAAGCCAATAGTGAGGATGCGGGGTCGTCTCATGATTTTGGTAAGGATATTATTCCGTCCCTTTATCCAAGGGCGAAGGTGATGGTCTATGACTTTACCACTAATGTGATTCCCGGCGATCACAATGATGGTTACTGGAGAGATGTTGGCACCATTGACTCCTACTGGCAGTCTAATATGGATTTTCTGTCTGAAAAACCTCCGATTAATTTGCATAACCAGCAGTGGCCTATTAACACCTATATACCGCCTTATCCACCTGCACTGATTGCCTATGACCGGGAGATACGTGCAGGCCAGATCAACAATTCCATGGTGGGTACGGGTTGTATTTTCAATGATGTCTTTATGGATAACTCTGTGGTTGGATACAACGTGGCTATGGGGAATAAGGCCAGCATCTCTGACTCTGTTATTTTGCCCAATGTAAAAATTGGTGAGGGTGCCGTGATTCACAGGGCAATCGTTGATAAACGGGTTGAAATTGCACCAGGCGCTAAAGTAGGTGTGAACCTGGAACAAGACCGCAAACGATTTACTGTGACTGATTCGGGATTGGTTGTAGTACCAAGAGGAATGAAGGTTGGCTTCTGAACTGAAGATTCTTTTTGCCGTCTCTGAACTGGCAGGTATTGTTAAAACCGGGGGGCTGGCCGATGCGGTTGGCGCCCTGGCGCCTGCCATGATTAAGCAGGGGCATGATGTGCGTGTGATAATGCCGGCTTACCGGTCAACATTCACAAGCCTCGACTCTAAGGTTATTGCCTGTGGTGAAGTGGCAATTAATTACCATCAGCGGATAGGCTTTGCCCTGAGGCAAGCCTGTTTTGATGGAATTGTCGTTTATTTGATTGAGCACAATGATTATTTTCACCGGGCCGGGCTTTATGGTGAGCACGGCCAGGGTTATGGCGATAATAGCCAGCGTTTTGCTTTCTTCAGTAAGGCAGTGCTGGCAGCCTGTCAGCTGATTGATTTCTCGCCTGATGTGATTCATTGCCATGACTGGCAAACAGCATTATTGCCCTATTATTTGAAAGTGGATGAGTGCAAAACACCCTTTTTCAACAACACCGGCACGGTACTGACCATTCATAATGCGGCCTACCAACAGCATACCGGCAGCCATTTAATGGATGAGCTGGGCATCGCCTGGCGCTATTTTAATGCGGCCTGTTTTGAAGACTGTGGGCAAATTAATTTGCTCAAGGGCGGTATCGCTTTTGCGGATAGAGTAACAACGGTCAGTCCAACCTATGCTGAGGAACTGTTAACCGAAGAAGGCGGTCATGGTTTGGTTGATAGTTTCCGGCGTCGGCACCGGGATCTTTACGGTATTCTTAATGGTTGTGACTACCGGCACTGGGACCCTGCCACTGATGAATTAATTCCGGCAACCTTTTCCAAAGAGGTTATGCAAGGGAAAGCCGTCTGTAAAAGCGCATTGCAGGATCGACTGAATTTACCCGTGGATGATGGCAAGCCTGTTTTTGGCCTGGTTAGCCGGTTGGCGGATCAAAAAGGCTTTAGTTTTTTAATGCCTGCCTTGCAGCGTATTCTTCGTGAAAATATACAGCTGGTTTTACTGGGGTCAGGAGACAGGGCGATTGCGGAAGAATTGCAATGGTTCGCTGAGCGGTATCCGGACAAATGTCGTTTTATCAATGGTTTTGATAATGGCTTAGCGCACTGGATAGAGGCGGGCAGTGACTTTTTCCTGATGCCATCGCTCTTTGAACCCTGCGGTCTAAACCAGATGTATAGCCTGAAATATGGCACCTTGCCTATTGTCAGGGCTGTTGGCGGCCTGAAAGACACGGTGGAGGCTTATGGTGACAAAGGCGAGCAAGGAACGGGGTTTGTTTTTGAACAACCCTGTGCGCCTGATTTAATAGCCTGTCTCTATCGAGCTCTCAGGGTTTATGGGGATGCCCGGATATTTAGACAGTTGCAGCAAAATGCCATGAGCCAGACCTTCACCTGGGAAGAGTCTGCCGCTGCTTACTGTGACATCTACCACTCAATCAACTAAAAAGGAGCCTTAACGTTGGGAGTTAACCAGTACCGGGAAGCTATCCATACGGCTCTCGAGTAAGCTGAAACACCCGTATGCATTCCCGGCATATGCCGGGAGTTAGGTGCAGAGGTGGATACGAAAGTTTTGCAGTGCTGTGACTACCAATAGCCTGATTATGAATATTGCTGTAACGCCACATTCCTCAATTAATGAGCTGGAGCAGGTATTGTGTGCCTGTCCTTTTGATTTCCTGGGCCTGCACCAAAACCCTTCAGGAAAAGGGTTGGTGGCACGTGTTTGGCGACCTGATGCCCGATCAGTAAAGTTAAGGGAATATCCTTCTGGCAAGCTTTTGGGGGAAATGGCGTCCAGAATCCCGGGTCTCTTTGAGTTTCATCTAACCAGACGACGAAAGCTGTTTAATTATCAGCTGGATATTTGTACAGAAGATGGCCATAGCTACCGGATTCTGGATCCCTATCAGTTTGGTCAGTACGTCCTGAAACAGGACGATATTGATTATGATAATTTGCACCGTCATTTAGGTGCCCATAAGAACACCCATCACTTCAATACCCGTCGAACTGCAACAGGTGTGCTGTTCCGGGTATATGCACCTCATGCCCGTTCCGTCAGTGTGACTGGCAGCTTTAATAACTGGGATGGTCGTATTCATCCCATGGCCAGTGCTGATGACGGAATCTGGCGTCTTTTTGTTCCGGGGCTGAAGCCCGGAGAGCTTTATAAATACGAGATCCATGATCAGCAGGGTAATCAGCTGCCCCTGAAGGCTGACCCTTTTGGTGAATACGCTGAACAATGGCCCGGCCTGGCTTCCATTGTCTATGACAGGGATCGTTATCAGTGGAAAGATACTGGCTGGCTGGAAAAACGAAAGGATGTTCAGGGCTATGATAAGCCTATTTCGGTTTACGAAGTCCATGCCGGTTCCTGGAAACGAAAAGAAGAGGGTGAGTTTCTTAATTACCGGGAATTGGCTAAGGAGCTGGTGCCTTATGTCAGAAAAATGGGCTTTACTCATATCGAGTTGATGCCCATTTCTGAACACCCCCTTTATGATTCCTGGGGCTATCAGCCCGTGGGGATGTTTGCGCCTACCAGTCGTTATGGCAGTCCCGATGACTTTAAGTATTTTGTGGATCACTGCCACCAGGCAGGGATTGGCGTTATCCTGGACTGGGTGCCTGCCCACTTCCCCAATGACGACCACGGTCTTGCTAATTTTGATGGTACGGCGCTTTATGAGCATCCTGATCCACGCAGAGGCTGGCATCCTGACTGGAAAACCTGCATTTATGACTTTGGCAAACCCTGGGTCCAGGATTTTCTGATCAGTAATGCCCTGTACTGGCTGGATGAATACCATATTGATGGTTTGCGTGTTGATGCTGTGGCTTCCATGCTCTATCTGGATTACTCCCGTAACTATGGGGAATGGGAGCCTAATATTCATGGGGGGCATGAAAACCTGGAAGCCATAGCTCTGTTAAAACGGTTCAATGAAACGGTTTACCGCTGTCATCCGGATGTTATGACCATTGCCGAAGAGTCAACCAGCTGGCCTGGCGTTTCCCGCCCGCTTTATGAGAATGGCTTGGGCTTTGGCTATAAATGGAATATGGGTTGGATGCACGATAGTCTGGGCTTTATGAAAAAGGCACCGGAGCACCGGCAACACCACCATGGTCAAATGACCTTTAGTACGGTTTATGCATGGAGTGAAAACTTCATTCTTTCTCTTTCCCATGATGAAGTTGTCTATGGCAAGGGGACATTACTGACCCGAATGCCTGGGGATGACTGGCAAAAATTTGCCAACCTCCGGGCTTATCTGGCCTTTATGTATACCCATCCCGGAAAAAAACTGCTGTTCATGGGGGGAGAATTAGGAACCTGGCATGAGTGGAATCATAATGGCGTGCTGGACTGGCCATTGCTGGAACAGCATGAAGGCCGTCATGCCGGTGTTCAGTCCCTGGTTAAAAAACTGAATAAGGTTTATCGGGATTTACCTGCCCTGCATGAACAGGATGTTAATCCGGAAGGTTTTTACTGGCTGGTTGATAATGACAGTGCCCAAAGTGTCTTGGCCTATGCCCGAGTGGACAAAAAGGGGCAGTCTGTGGTTGTAATCAGTAATTTGACACCCGTCGTTCGTACTGATTATTGTATCGGAGTGCCTGACTCCGGTGGTTATCAAGAAGTTTTGAACACTGATTGGACTGAATTCAGTGGAAGTGGCGTGACAACAGGCAAGAGCCTGATGACACAGCCTGTTAGCATGCATGGTCAGGAGCAGAGCCTGAGCTTGACCTTGCCGCCGCTGGCAACGGTGATTCTGATGCCTTATCAGCAATATAAAAAATAAAAAAGATTGAAAAACAGCCTGGGGCTGGATTGCTAAAAGGCATACTGATGGACACAGGGATGTGACATCAAAGAGCGCCTTATGCGGCGTAATACCATGCCAGGTCCGGGTGTCCGGGCCTGCTGCAAAGGATATGTATATGACCTGTCATCATATTTGCCCCTCTGAAAACCCTTTATTGGGAGCCCATTATCATCCCTCGTATAGGCCTCTTGGCTGTGATCAGCCTATCAGCGGTGTACAGTTTGCAATAAAGTCATTTCATGCCAAACGGGTTGAACTTTGCCTGTTTGATGACCATGGGGTTGAGAAACGAATCGAGATTCCCTGGTGTAAAAATCATACATGGCATGTTTTTATTGAGGGAATTAAACCTGGTCAGCGCTATGGCTACCGTGTCCATGGTCCCTGGAATCCAAGGACAGGGATGCGCTTTAACCCATCAAAGCTGCTTGTTGATCCCTATGCCCGAAAGCTGGATGGTGAGGTTCAGTGGACGTCAGCGCTGTATGACTATAAAAAGGGGGATAATGGACAGTGGTTATATAGCTATGAGGATAGCGCTCCATATGTACCCAAGTCTGTGGTTGTTTATGACGACTTTCAGTGGGGCGAGATTCTTCGACCCAAATATAGCATGGCGGAATCCATAATCTATGAGCTGAATGTTCGTGGTTTTACCATGACTCACCCTGAAGTACCGGAGCATTTAAGGGGGACTTACCTTGGGCTTTGTCACCCACCAGTGATCAAGTACTTAAAGGAGCTGGGCATTACTGCCGTAGAGCTGTTGCCGGTCACCAGCTTCGTCACAGAAGAGCGTCTGGCGAAACAGGAGCTGAAAAATTACTGGGGCTATAATCCCCTGGCTTTTATGGCACCAGAGAGCAGCCTTGCTGTTAAAGACCCGGTGTCAGAATTAAAGACCATGATCAGGTGCCTTCATGAAGCGGGGATCGAGGTTATATTGGATGTGGTTTATAACCATACCGCTGAGGCAGGTAATGATGGCCCGGTGCTGAGTTACCGGGGCTTGGATAATACGGAATACTATTTACTGGATGGCCGGGATCCCACCGTATCTATCAATCATTCCGGTTGTGGCAATACCCTTAAAGTAGAACAGTCAACAGTTATGAAACTGGTTCTGGATAGTCTAAGGCACTGGGTTGAAGAGTACCATATTGACGGCTTTCGCTTTGACCTGGCTCCGGCTTTGGGAAGGCGACACTGGCACTTTGATCAGAACTCTTCCTTTTTCCAGGCACTGGATCAGGATCCAGTACTGTCGGGTGTTAAATTAATAGCGGAGCCCTGGGACCTGGCACCTGATGGCTATCAGGTAGGTAATTTCCCCGAACCCTGGTCTGAGTGGAATGATCGGTATCGCGATTGTATTCGGGCATTCTGGCGTGGTGAGCACGGGCTGTTGGGACAGATTACCGAGCGGCTTTGTGGTTCATCAGATATCTACCGTGGTCGGGGGCGTCAGCCATCAGCCAGTGTTAATTATATATGCAGTCATGATGGGTTTACCCTGAATGATTTAGTGTCGTATCACCATAAGAAAAACCATGCAAATGGTGAAAATAACCGGGACGGTGATAGTCATAACTTTTCCTGGAACTGTGGTCATGAAGGCGAGACCGATTGCCCCGGGATTTTGCAGTTAAGGGAGCGTTATAAGCGCTCTATGCTGGCGACGCTGTTACTCTCCAACGGTGCTGTGATGTTTCAGGCAGGGGATGAATTTGGCAATGGTCAAGCAGGGAATAATAATGTCTATTGCCAGGATAATGAGACCGGATGGCTCGACTGGTCATGGTTACATGGCTCAAGTGATCGGCATCGGCGTAATAAACGGCTTCAGGCATTTACCTCCGGGCTGATCAGGATTCGCCGGGAAAGTGCCCGTTATAGTTGGGATCACTTTCTTAAAGGGATAGAAGAAGACCCTGAAAACTATGAGGTGCTTTGGCGGCGGCAAAGTGGCGAACTGATGAGGCCGGGAGACTGGAGTGATCCGGCTCGACAGACACTGTGCCTGCACTGGTTGGGTGATATGGGGGAACCCTGTGACTGTGATTTTCTGATATTGCTCAATGCCTCTGATTCTCGGCAATATTTCACGCTACCGGAGGAAGCTCCTTTCAGAGAGCGGCATCTGGTGATGGATACGGCGGCAGAGGATGCCTTTAAACTTAGCCCCCTTTCCAGTGAGCAGGGGTGCACTGTTGAAGCCCATAGTCTGGTGGTGGTTCAGGACTACTGCCAGCCATGCTGCCCGGGGGACGTCCAAATCCCTGTTATATTAAGTCGTAAATGATGTATTGGTTGCAGCCTGGCCTGGCTGCAACTATCTTTCTGGTATCTCGGTTTCCATGAGGTAAATGACTATGTCTCAGCAAGGGCGTGGAGGCATGGGAAGCCATAAGCACGGTATATCAGGGAAGAGTCAGAAAAGTCCCAGGCTCCGGTTTTTAATGAAGCTGGAAGCTGAACACAGTGCCCAAAAAAGGAAAAAGAATACCTGTGTTTACTCTTCACTCACAGAGTTGATGCAACACAGGCGTGATAGATGATTCTGTTTATACCTCCAGTATAAACGTCACTGGGCCATCATTGAGTAAGGATACCTTCATATCAGCTCCGAACTGTCCGGTTGCCACCTGGTCATGGGAAGCCTTGGCCCGGGTAATAAAATAATCATACATGGCCTTTCCATGTTCGGGGCTGGCCCCGGAGCTGAAGCTTGGGCGCAGGCCCTTACGGGTATCTGCCACAAGAGTGAACTGGGATACAACCAGCAGGCTGCCGCCCGCATCCTTTAGACCCAAATTCATTTTTCCCTGCTCATCTTCAAAAACCCGGTATTTCAGAATTTTCTCCAGGAGCTTGTCAGCCCTGGCCTGATCATCATCTTTTTCAACACCCAGTAGTAAAAGAAGCCCAGGGCCTATTTCACCAATTATTTCACCGTCAACCTTGACGTTGGCATGCTGGACTCGTTGAATCAGGCCGCGCATAAAAAAGTGACTCCATAAAGCGTAGCGGTTACTAAAGCGCGCCTTTCACAGAAACATCAAATCACGGGTTTCTATCCGGGCGCGGTTTAGAAGTCTATGGCTTTTCAAATTTTTGGGCAAACTGGTCTGTGGCCCGCACCAGGGCGTCAATAATTCCGGGTTCGATGGCCACATGGCCGGCATCGCGGATAACCTGTAGTTCTGCCTCAGGCCACTGCTCCACCAGGGCAGTGGCATTATCCAGGGGGCAGATCATGTCATAACGGCCATGGATAACAACGGCGGGAATCCTGGCAATCATTTTCATTCTGGACAAGATCGGCTTATCCTGTAGCCAGGCTTTATGTTTGAAATAGTGACACTCAATGCGGGACAGGGATAAGGCAAGATGGGGGTCTGAAAAATGATCCATCACATCCTGGTTTGGCCTCAGGGTGGCAATGCCTCCCTCCCATGCGGACCAGTGCTTGGCTGCGTTCATGCGAGCCAGTTCATCTTCGCCAAATAGACGTTTATGGTAGGCTTCCACCATATTGTCCTGCTCAGCCTCAGGTATCAGCTCAATAAAATGTGACCAGTTGTCCGGAAATATTCTGTTGGCACCACTCTGGTAGAGCCACTGGAAATCCTGCTCCCGACCCAGGAAGATGCCGCGCAGAACCATTGCCATGACGGTTTTGGGATGTTGCTGGGCATAAACCAGGGAGAGGGTTGAACCCCAGGAGCCTCCGAACAGAATCCATCGTTCTATTTTCAGGAATTCACGGATGGTTTCTATATCAGTGACAAGTTCGGCTGTTGAGTTGTTTTGGAGTTCAGCATGGGGTTTTGAGCGATTACAGCCCCGTTGATCAAACAGGATAATGCGGTAGCGCTCTGGATCAAAAAATCGACGGTCTTGCTCACTACTGCCAGCGCCCGGTCCCCCATGAACAAATAAAACGGGAATGCCATCGGGCGTTCCACATTCTTCAAGGTAAATGTCATGAATGGCATCCACCTGAAGTCGGTGGGTCGCATAAGGCTTGATGGCAGGGTACAGAGTGTGCATGGGCAATCCTTCAGAAGAGCACCGACAACAGGTGTATTATGAACTTATTTTGATAAAACAGTGCAGCCTGCTTTGTGACTACAGTCTAGGGGGCGTTCTCATGGCTAATTGAGAACGCCCCCTAACAGTCTTCAAATCTCTGAATCCCTGTCAACTTTTTCTTGTAACTTTTTCGTATCTGTTGACATAACTAAAGGTAGAAATTGATACAGCCGCCATCAAGCCTATGCGCTCTATGCATACCTATTGTGAAAAAGTTTCATTATGTTCATGTCTTTTTACTGATTAGACTTACTAGGGGCTGTTGACGTTTGATCGTGAGCTCAGTGGCTCGTAAAGCGGTTTTCCGCAATACCCAATGGGGCACACCGGGAGGACTGGTGCAGGCATAGTTATTCTACGTCAAGCCAGTCCAACGCAGTCGGAAAGCCGCTTTACGAGCCACCCGAAGGGCCAAAACCAGCGATTCCGTGCCGTCGTTGCAGTAGCTTGAAAGACGTGAGTATTCCTGCGCTACTGCGTCTAGCCACGAAACCGCTGGTTTTGGCTGAGCACACGAGCAAACGTCAACAGCCCCTAATCTATTATTTTTTGTAGTTCCGGATGGAGCATGACGATGTTTAAAGCCCTGGTTCTTGAACAGGAAGAAAAAGCCACTCTGGCACATGTGCGGGAGCTTGATGAGACCTCTTTACCGGAAGGGGATGTTCTTGTTGAGGTTGATTATTCTTCCCTGAATTACAAGGATGGCCTGGCCATTACGGGGAAAGGCAGAATTGTACGTCAGTTTCCTATGGTTCCCGGTATCGACCTGGCAGGAAAAGTGACTGAATCCGGCGACAGCCGTTACCAGCCAGGTGATCAGGTGGTACTGACCGGCTGGGGTGTGGGCGAAAATCATTGGGGCGGAATGGCAGGAAAGGCCCGCCTGAAAGCAGACTGGCTAGTACCCTTACCCGGCAACCTGGATGGTAAAAAAGCCATGATGGTTGGCACTGCTGGCCTGACAGCAATGCTGTGTGTGCAGGCTTTAGTAGATGCTGGTGTTAAGCCTGAAGACGGTGAGATTGTTGTTACCGGAGCCAGTGGTGGCGTGGGTTCTACTGCCGTGACCTTACTGGCAAAAATGGGGTATCAGGTGGTTGCCGCCACCGGTCGTGGAGAGCAAAATTACGATCTACTGAAAGCACTGGGTGCCAGCCGGATCATTAGTCGTTCCGAGTTGGAAGAGCCAGCTCGCCCTCTGGAAAAGCAGGTCTGGGCAGGGGCTGTTGATACTGTGGGCAGTAAGGTATTAGCCAAACTGCTAGCCCAAACCAAGTACAATGGTGCTGTTAGTGCCTGCGGTCTTGCTGGTGGATTTGATTTGCCCACAACCGTTATGCCTTTTATTTTGCGCAACGTGAAGCTTCTGGGTGTTGACTCTGTGATGTGTCCCTTTGAGAAGCGTCAACAGGCCTGGGCTAAACTTGCGGATCTGTTGCCAGAGACTTTCTATCAGCAAGCTTGTCAGGAAGTAGAGCTTGACCAGGTGCCGGAATATGCCCGTCAAATTATTCGTGGTCAGGTGACAGGCCGGGTTGTTATCAAACTATAAGGGAGTAGAAGCCTACACAACTCTCCATTAACCATCAGGCAAGCCCCATATCATGAATGCGTTTGTCAATCAGGCGACCGCATTCTTCCTTGATCAGTGACCGAAGCCAGATTTGTGAAGCGGAGTAATCACAACGGGAATGCCAGATCAGTGAGTAATCAAAGGGCTTAAACTCGAAAGGCAAGGGTTTTATCACCAGGTTGTATTTATCCGCAGCGAGATAGGCTAAATCTGCCGGGACAGTAATCAATAATGGCAGTTTGTCAGTAATCGCCAGGGCGGCTTCAAGGTGATAGGTTCTTAAGACCATTTTACGCTCGGGATGGTCTTGCAGGGCATTATCAATCAATGCCTTGACGCCATCACTAATGGCGATCATGGCATGGGGATAAGACAGGTAGTCATTCAGGGTGAGCGGCAGAAAAGCCTTGGGATGATTTTTGGAAAGCAGGCAGAATACACTGACAAGGCCCAATGTATCCCGGTTTAAAGGCTCAACGGGTCCGCAAGGGCGACACAATGCCATATCACAATTGCCATGGGTTAGCTGTTCCAGCAACTGGTGATGTTGCAGTGGTTCAAATTCCAGGGAAATCCCGGGTGCTTCGTCATAAATACGGGGAAGGGCAAATGGCAGAATGGTCTGCATGGCATAGTCGGTGGTAGCGATGATAAACCGCTGGGTGCAAAGATCCGGTTTAAAGTTGTCCGGTGTCAGTGCGATTCGGATGGCTTCCAGGGGTGACTGAAGGGTTCTGCTTAGCTCAAGGGCGCGCTCTGTTGGAATAAGCTGTTGACCCTGACGGGTAAACAGGGGGTCGTCCAGCAGTTCCCTTAATCGCCCTAGCACTCGACTCATTGCCGACTGGCTGAGGTTGAGTCTGACAGCAGCCCGGCTAACGCTGCCTTCCTCCAGCATAATTCGGAGTGCTATCAGCAGGTTTAAGTCCCGCCGGTACAGTTCTTCCAATTCCACGCTATCCCCTAAAAAAACTGGCGGATGAACCGCCAGTTTTTATTATTTTTCCAGAAAAAACGACAACTGCTACTTATTGCGGCTTGCCCGCTTGCGCTCGTGCTCTTTCAGGAATTTTTTACGCAGTCGAATATGGTTAGGGGTTACTTCAACCAGTTCGTCATCATCAATAAATTCCAGTGCCTGCTCCAGGGTATGACGAATAGGCGGCGTCAGCATAATATTTTCGTCAGTACCGGACGCACGAACGTTGGTTAACTGTTTGCCTTTAGTAGGGTTAACGGTCAGGTCATTGTCACGGTTGTGCAAACCGATAATCTGCCCTTCGTACACATCAACGTTTGGATTAAGGAATATACGACCACGGTCCTGAAGGTTCCAGAGTGCATAACCCAGTACCTTGCCATTGACCATGGAAACCATAACCCCGTTTTGACGGTGGGATACTTCGCCCCCTTTTACCGGGCCATAGTGGTCAAAGACGTTGGTGAGAATGCCGCTGCCAGAGGTCATGGTCAGGAACTGGGAGCGGAAACCGATGAGTCCACGGGCAGGCATGACGTAATCCAGGCGAACACGTCCCTTGCCGTCGGGTACCATGTTGTTCAGGTCGCCTTTACGCTTGCCGATCTCTTCCATAACCGAGCCCTGGTGTGCTTCTTCCAGGTCAATGACAACGTGCTCGTAGGGTTCCTGCATGACGCCGTCAATTTCACGAACCACCACTTCAGGCCGGGACACCGCCAGTTCATAGCCTTCGCGACGCATGGTCTCAATCAGTACAGACAGATGCAGTTCACCCCGGCCGGATACCTTGAACTTGTCGGCATCATCACCCTGTTCAACGCGAAGGGCTACGTTATGCAGCAGTTCCTTTTCCAGTCGGTCCTTGATGTTCCTGGAGGTGACAAACTTGCCATCCTGACCGGCAAAGGGCGAGTCGTTAACCTGGAAGGTCATGCTAACCGTAGGCTCGTCCACAGTCAGTGCAGGCAGTGCTTCAACCTTGGCCGGATCGCATAAGGTATCGGAGATGTTCAGGTTATCAATACCGGTAACACAGATAATGTCCCCGGCACGGGCTTCTTCGTTTTCAACCCGTTCCAGACCAAGGTGGCCCATCACTTTCTGGATCTTGGCATTGCGCTCTTTGCCATCGCTGGCAATCAGTCTGACAGGAGTGCCTGGCTTGATAATGCCACGGGTCACCCGGCCAATACCGATAACACCTACGTAACTGTTATAGTCCAGGGCACTGATCTGCATTTGGAAGGTGCCATCCACATTGACATCGGGAGCCGGTACCCGTTCCGTGATCATTTCGAACAGCGGGGTCATGTCCTCAGACATATTCTCCGGATCGTCTCCGGCAATACCATTGAGGGCAGAAGCGTAGATAACCGGGAAATCCAGCTGCTCTTCAGTGGCACCCAGTCGGTCAAACAGGTCAAAGACTTCATCCATTACCCAGTCAGGACGGGCACCAGGACGGTCAATCTTGTTGATAACCACAATGGGCTTCAGGCCCTGCTCAAAGGCTTTCTGGGTAACAAAACGGGTTTGTGGCATAGGACCATCCACCGCATCAACCAGCAGCAGCACAGAGTCCACCATGGACAGAACCCGCTCCACTTCACCGCCAAAGTCAGCGTGTCCGGGAGTGTCTACAATATTGATATGGTAATCCTGCCAGTTAATGGCAGTATTCTTGGCCAGGATAGTGATGCCCCGCTCTTTTTCCTGGTCATTGGAGTCCATGATTCGCTCAGCGCCCTGATCCTTTCGACCCAGAGTCCCTGATTGTTGCAGGAGCTTGTCAACCAGGGTGGTCTTACCGTGGTCAACGTGAGCGATAATGGCTATATTTCTCAGTTTTTCAATCACTTTCATTCTCTCAATTCAGCGCCTTTAAAGACAGCATTCCAAATATGTAGCGGCCTCTCAATAGTGGCGCCTGGTATTATACCGCTCACTGCTTCTAACTGCGGTTTCCGCCACCCATTTGAGCGGCTGGATCTGCGTTGGAATTCCTCGCAATAGAGCCACTATTACTCGTCATTCCGCCTAGTCCAGCAGCCCAAATGGGTTTGCTCAATACCGCAGTTAGAAACAGTGAGCGGTATTATCAGCCCTCACAGACCTGATAATCTCTTTTGAATTTGCAGGAAGGGTACTTACGGAGCATCCACCTGGGTTTACAAAAGCCGCCAATCTTAACCCATACAGAAAAAAAGCAATATGCTAGAATGCATCTTTCGCCTATTAAACACAGTTGACCTGCTGAATCCGGCCGGTTGAGCGTATTCTGAATTATTCATTAATTATGTCTGAATCAACCCAAGCTGGCAGTCTGCAGATTTACCTGCGACTGTTGAGCTATGTGAAGCCTTATTCAGGGCTGTTCGCCCTGAGTATAGTGGGCTATATCCTGTTTGCCCTTTCCCAGCCAGCTGTTGCCAAGTTGCTGGAATACTTTGTTGAAGTGCTGGATGGCACCAGCAGTCTCCAGATTTACTGGGTACCGCTGGGGATGCTGGGGCTTGCCTTTTTCAGGGGTATAGGCTCCTTTCTTGGCAACTACTATCTGGCCAAGGTCTCCATGTCTGTGGTCCATGACCTTCGCTGCCTGATGTTCAACCATATGGTTGAACTGCCTAACAGCTACTTCGACAACAATAACTCCGGCCACCTGATTGCCCGTATTACTTACAATGTGGGTATGGTGACCGGCGCTGCAACGGATGCCATCAAAGTTGTGATCCGGGAAGGGCTGACGGTGATCTTTACCATGGGCTATCTGTTCTACACCAACTGGAAGTTAACCCTGGTATTTTTTGCGGTGACCCCGCTGATTGCTTTTGTGGTGGGTTCCGCCAGCAAGCGTTTCAGGAAGCTGAGCAAGAAAGTCCAGTTTTCCATGGGGGACTTGACCCATGTAACCTCTGAAACCATCAATGGTTATCGGGTGGTCAGGGGCTTCGGTGGTGAGGAGTATGAGAAAGGGCGTTTTCATGCAAGCAGTGCCAGCAATACCCGTCAAAACCTGAAAATGACCCGGGCCTCTGCCGTCCACACGCCTACCCTGCAATTCCTGGTATCCTGCGCCCTGGCGGTATTGCTATATGTGGTGCTATGGATGCGTGGCGATGCCACCACCGCCTCCTTGATCGGTTTTATTACCGCGGCCTTTCTGCTACCCAAGCCAATTCGTCAGCTCAGTGAAGTTAACGCCAATATCCAGAAGGGCATTGCTGCAGCGGAAAGCATTTTCGAAATGGCAGACGAGGCATCGGAAAAAGATTTCGGCCAGTTTGCCACAGAACGTGTGCAGGGGCGCATAGAGTTCCGTGATGTGGGCTTCCGTTATGACAATGCCGACCGGCCTGCACTGGAGAATATCAATTTTACTGTAGAGCCAGGCCAGACGGTTGCCCTGGTGGGTAAATCCGGCTCTGGTAAAACCACCCTTGCCAGTCTGGTTCCCCGGTTTTATAACCACGGGGAGGGGGACATTATTATTGATGGCAATCCCATTAATGATTATAAGCTCAAGAATCTCCGCAGGCACATAGCCCTGGTTAATCAGAACGTGACCCTGTTTAATGACACCATAGCCCGGAATATCGCCTATGGGGATTTGGGTGAAACAAAGGAAGAGGATATCCGGATAGCCGCTGAAGCTGCCCATGTTACAGAGTTTGTTAAGGATTTACCGGAGGGTATGCACACACTGGTGGGTGAAGATGGTGTTCTGTTATCCGGTGGGCAACGACAGAGACTGGCTATCGCCCGGGCCATCTTGAAGGATGCGCCAATCTTGATTCTTGATGAGGCCACTTCTGCCCTGGATACCGAGTCTGAACGGCATATTCAGGCAGCTCTGGATGAAGTCATGAAAGACCGAACCACACTGGTTATTGCCCACCGGTTATCAACCATTGAAAATGCTGACAAGATCATTGTGATGGATCATGGCCAGATTGTGGAGAGTGGTACCCATGCCGGGTTACTGGCAAAAGGAGGCCACTATGCAAAATTACACAAAATGCAGTTCCAGGAAGAAGCCACTTCTCAGGGCGTGGAACTGGAAAGTATCAGTTAACACTGACAACGTATTAAATTGATTGGAAGAGCTCGATGAAACTGACTCTCCCCCGCTTTGACCAGGCAAAGGTGCTGGTTATTGGCGATGTAATGCTGGATCGCTATTGGCATGGAGCCACGTCACGGATATCTCCTGAAGCGCCTGTGCCTGTGGTTCGCATTGGCCAGATAGAGGACCGTCCAGGTGGTGCCGGTAACGTAGCACTTAATATTGCCTCTCTTGGGGCTCCGGCATGGCTGGTTGCCGCCACTGGCGATGACGAGGCGGCAGGTATTTTGCAGACCCGCCTTAAGGCTGCCGGTGTTTATTGTGACTTTGCCAGAATTCCGGGGATTCCAACGATCACGAAACTGCGGGTCATTAGCCAGCACCAACAATTAATTCGTTTGGATCATGAAGAACCTTTTGAAGGGTTAAGCCCGGATATCATTGAAGCAAAGGCCTCCGAGCTGATTGGGGAGGTTGGGGCTGTGATCCTTTCCGACTATAACAAAGGTTCCCTGAAAGGCTACCAGCAGTTAATCAGTATGGCCAAAGCCCAGGGCGTTCCGGTGCTTATTGATCCCAAGGGGACGGATTTTAGCCGCTACCGCGGGGCTACGGTAATTACCCCGAACCTCAGTGAATTTGAGACAGTGGTTGGGCGTTGCAAGGATGAACAGGAATTGCTGGCAAAAGGCCAGAAGCTACTGCAGGAGCTGGATCTTGAGGCATTACTGATTACTCGCAGCGAACATGGCATGACCCTTATCCGGAAGCAAGGGCCTGAACTGCATCTTCCTGCCAGGGCCCGGGAAGTATTTGATGTGACCGGAGCCGGTGATACGGTGATTTCCGTTTTAGCCTCTGCTCTGGCAGCAGGCAGCGACCTGCCACAGGCGGCTGCTTTGGCCAATATTGCCGCTGGCCTGGTGGTGGGCAAACTCGGTACTGCAACCATTAGCATGCCTGAACTCCGCCGTGAGGTTAACCGCGAGCTGGGTGCTGAGCGGGGTATGGTTTCCATAGGGCAGCTAATGACGGCCGTCGAAGATGCCCGTGCCCACGGGGAAAAAATTGTCTTTACTAATGGTTGTTTCGATATTATCCATGCGGGGCATGTGGGATATCTGGAGCAGGCAAGGCTTCAGGGTGATCGCCTGATTGTGGCGGTTAACAGTGATAGTTCCGTCAAGAAACTAAAAGGCGATGGGCGTCCAATAAATCCTGTAGATCGCCGTCAGGCGGTATTGGCTGGACTGGAAGCTGTGGATTGGGTGATCTCCTTTGATGAGGACACTCCTGAAGGGCTATTACAGCAAATCAAGCCTGATGTCCTGGTTAAGGGAGGAGACTACTCCCTTGATGAAGTGGTGGGCGCTGACATTGTTCATGGTTATGGTGGCGATGTTAAGGTACTGGCATTTCTGGATGACTGCTCCACTACGGCTATTGTGAATAAGATTCGCAAAGAGCGGGAAAAGAAGTCAGAACAGAATTTGCCCATCACCTCTGATTAACCTGATTCGCACAGCCTACCCTGAGGTAGGCTGCTACCCGGGTCAGTTTTGTAGAACCTGGTACACTTTTTCAACATTCTGTTTTAGATGTTGAGGATTTATCGTACCAATAATCGCAGCGGATACTGCCGGATGGGAAAATACCAGCTTCATGCTTTCATAAACCGGGTCTTTCCCTTCAAGACAGGCATGACCACTGGCCAGAGCTTTCTTAATCAGAATACCCTTGTTGTTTGACTGGGCATAGTCAAGAACCGGCCTTTCAGCCTGTTCATTCAGGTTATAAGTCACCATGGCAATATCGGACCGTTCAAGGGCCATAATGCCGCCCTCAATGGTTTTGGTGGACATGCCGGATGCTTTGATCAGGCCCTCTTTTTTCAGGTCTTCCAGCACCTCAAGACAGCCGTACTGCTGAATAATATTGACATCATCACCGGAAGAGTGGAGTAAAACCATATCAATATAATCGGTATTCAGTCGTTTAAGGCTGCGCTGGATGCTGAAACGGATATGTTCCGGGGTGAAGTCAAAGCGAGATTGCCCATTTTCAAACTCTTCCCCCACCTTGCTACAGATCACCCAGTCCTGTCGTTTATTTCCCAGCAGCTTACCTAATCGCTCTTCACTGGAACCGTAGGCAGGAGCCGTATCCAATAAATTGATGCCCAGTTCTCTGGCCAGCTGTAGTAATGCTATTGCCTCACGGTCATCAGGTATCTTGAAGCCACTGGGGTATTTGACCTGTTGATCCCGGCCCAGTTTTACAGTGCCGAACCCCAGTGGTGAGATATTGATATCAGTACCCGCGATTTTTTTTTGCTCAAGCATAATTGATTCAGTCGAGATGACTACTCCAAAAAGGGTTGGTTATTGTTGGGGTTGGTAGTTCATGGGGCAAGGCAAAATCACTGTTCCCGGAGGGTTGTATGTCAGCCTTTTTCAGCATTTTTATCACTTCATCAGAGAGGTTTGGAGCCAAAGCCAGTTTCGTTGGCCAGGTGACAATGCCATTACCGGCTGCCTGACAAAATGCAGCATCTGGCCTGAACAGTGAACTCTGTTTGGGTTCCGCTCTATTGACTTTGAGTGTACCCCATTCGGCCTGATCCAGATTCACCCAGGGCAGCAAGGCTTTTATTTCCTTTTGGGCAGTTCTGATCTGCTCTTCCGGTGTGCGGTTATTGCCATCTTCGGCAATTTCTCCCCCTAAGTACCACACCCATCGGCCCTCTGTGTCCGGGTGGCTCGTTACGGTGATCCGGGGAACCGGTTTAGTGCCTATACAGTGGGCAAATATGGGTTCCGGATGACGGTGTCTCACCATAACCATATGCAGGGGACGAACCTGCATGCGGGGTTCTTTAATTCCCCATAGGCGCATTAGGTTGGCAGTCCCCTCACCGGCAGTGGTGATATAACGACTGGCCTTAAGTTCAAATTTTTTGCCTTCCTGCTCAATCTCAATATGCTGTATTTCCCCATTATGGGTTACTAGCCGGGTGTCGTTATCCCAGTCCACTTTAATTAAGCGGTTTTCCAAGCCTTTGATCAGGGCACTAACAACCGTAGGAATGTCCAGTACAATCTCATTGAGCTGGTAGACTTTGCCCCTGAATCCCTGGTGGCGGAAAATGTCCGGGAATTGCTCAGGCTTGAGCTGGTCAACCCTTCCTCGCAGTGCTTTGCTGGCAAAAAAGGAGGTTAGTCTGGAACCCAGTCCGCCGGGTGACCACAGATAATGGTGTTGGCTGAGGATCTTAGAATCACTGAGATCCAGCTCACCTTCGCCAGCCAGTGCTTTTCTCCAGCGATCAGGCATTCCAGCGATGCACTGGGAGGCTTTGGTTAAATTTCCGGAGAGCGTATATTTGGTGCCACCATGGATAATTCCTTGAGACTTAACGGTCTGACCGCCACCCAGGGTATCATTTTCAAGCAGAACGGCCTTATAGCCCTGTAGGTTGAGAGCGCGGAATAACCAGAGTCCGGCAATGCCGCCACCGATGATTACTGTATCGACATTAATGGTTTGTGTCATAAATAGGGGGAATAATTTACCGAAAAATTCGGCCAAGTATAGTCCTGAAAGAAGAGGGGCAACAATGGGTAGTAGCAAGGTCTGCTTCTGCTCCGGCAAGAAAAGCGATTAAGCGGACTTTTGCAGAACGGCCCGATAGATCTGCTTGGCGGTGACAAACTTGCTTTCTTCCGGAGTGTCTCCGGGCAAAATCGCAACAGAGGCTCTTTCTGACCGGAACTTTTCCAGTGCTTCCAGAAGAGTGGTTTCAGGTGCCATAAATATGGCCTGCCGAGCCAGGTCGCCGATTTTCATGGATCGCTCGCCATTGATCATGGCCTTGGCCAGGTGGCGATAAAGCACTATGCCGTTGGCTCTGCCCTGGGATATAACAATGTAGCGCTTAAAAGGGGATTGTTTAACCTTGTCATAGATGGCTTCCACCGTTGCATCTGCGGGTAGCCAGATCATTGGGCCGGAGTCCGATAACAAGTCAGCCAGCTTTCGGTCATGAATATTTAGGGCATGTTCTGCAATAAAGCTTTCTTCACGGCCAATAACACCATTTGAACTGTAGTATTTAATAATACTTCTTAAGTCGTCCCGGGTAATTTCGCTGGGCTTCTTACAACGTAGCATCTTCGCCCAGACCAGAGTTCCCCAGAGTAAAGGCTTTAAAAGAGTGCAAATCACCCGAATGGTGGGAGCCAGGAACTCCAGCACTTTACCGGCTATTTGAACTGCCAGCAGCTTGGGTAACAGTTTGGCGAAGACCAGCATGCAGTAGGTGAGAAGGCCTGTAAAAACAGCCAGGCCAATGCTATCCAGTTTCTGGGCGGCCAGGGCGCCCACATAAGAGCTGCCCGCTATGCTGATCAGCGTGGTGAGCAAAAGTATTGAAGAGAGATGTTCGCTTTTATTATGGATAATAAACTTAATATCTTTTTCATGGGCAGGCTGCCTTTGTAAAATTCTGGCTAGCCGTAAATCATCAACACTGATAATCGAGGATTCAATAATTGAAAGGAATGCGGTGACAAGAATAATGCTTGCAGCAACGACAACAACCAGCAGCATTGTGCTCCTCCTTGAGCAATAAAATCAACAGGGTAGAGCTATTTCATATCGGCAGAATTCTAGAAAGGTTCAGTACAATATGGGTATACTTGAAACCGCTGGCATTAACTTCTATTGCAGAAAGCTAATACATTTTAAAATAAAGCGCCAAACTGATATAGGCTCACCTTAATCAGTATAGGTTGGTTTATGCATTTGAGACGGGTTATGACCAATTAAATCCGCCCTGATTTAAAATCGTCAAAGTTCCGGCATAAAACGGTAAAATACTTATTATTTCCAATCACCAGAGGCTCGTAAAACCGTATGAACCGGTTTTTGTACACCTTACTCCTGTATTTATTGACACCCTTCATTCTGCTTAAGCTGTTATGGCGATCCCGGAAAGCTCCTGCCTATGGTCGTCGCTGGTGCGAGCGGTTTGGGTTTTTCAGGCCATTACCTGCAGATAAACCGGTGATCTGGGTTCATGCGGTCTCTGTGGGAGAAACCATAGCCAGTGCTCCCCTGGTTAAGGCTCTGATGGAAAGGTATCCGGATTATCGCTGCCTGGTAACAACCATGACACCCACGGGATCAGACCGGGTCAAAGCCATTTATGGAGAAACGGTTGAGCATGTTTATATCCCCTATGACCTGCCGGGCGCACAGGAACGTTTTTTGAACAGGGTTAATCCGGAAGTGGCTATTTTTATTGAAACAGAGCTCTGGCCTAACACTATTGCTGCCTGTCACAAGCGAAATATTCCGGTGATTATTGCCAATGCCAGGCTGTCTGAGCGTTCAGCGAAGGGGTATAAAAAGCTTGGCAGCCTGACCCGAAGCCTGATGAAACAATTATCTGTGGTGGCCTGTCAGAATAAGGAAGATGGTCAGCGCTTTATTGACCTGGGATTACCGCCGGAAAATCTGGAAATTACGGGCAGTGTTAAATTTGATATCTCCGTTGATAAGGGTATTCAGGAGGAAGCACAGCAACTGAAAAAGCAGTGGCAACAAGGTTTGGATAGAAACTGTCGTATATTTATTGCTGCAAGTACCCATGATGGGGAAGATCAGGCTATTCTGGATGCCTTTAAACAGCTCAGGGAACAGTATCAGGATCTGTTACTTGTTCTTGTCCCAAGGCATCCTGAGCGCTTTGACTCTGTTTACGAGCTGATTAAGCAAAATGGCTTTGTGGTTGCCCGTCATAGCCAGGGAACAGCGCTATCGGCAGATACCCAGGTGGTGCTGGCTGATACCATGGGTGAGTTACTAAAGCTGTGTGGTGTGGCTGATATTGCCTTTGTGGGTGGGAGCCTGATAGAACGGGGCGGGCATAATATTCTGGAACCTGCGGTTTGGGGGATACCGGTGTTATCAGGTCCCCATGTCTTTAACTTCAAGGATATCTGCCAGTCTCTGGAAAAAGCTGGTGGCTTGATCATTGTTGATGATGGGGAGCAGCTGGTTACAGCAATCAAAAAACTGCTGGATAATCGGGAGTATCTGGAAGCTACGGGGAATAATGGCGAGTTATTTATTGCCCGGAACAGAGGTGCACTGAAAAGATTGCAGGCTATTATTGCGGGTTATCTTCAGTAGAAGTTATCAGCTTTTCTGCCGTTACAGAAAAGCTGATAAGAATAGCTTGTTTTATTTGCTGCCTGTATCAGCCAGGGTGATCCAGCCATTCAGGTCTTGCAGATCTGCAGGGCTGAGGGTGCCCGCCTGTTGTTTGAGCTTCAGGGTGTTAATGATAAAGTCATAGCGGGCATTCAGGTAATCCCGCTGGGCAGCAAACAGTTTCTGCTGGGCATCAAGGACATCGGTAATATTTCGGGTGCCCACCTCATAGCCGCTTTGTGTGGCTTCCAGGGCGCTTTCAGAAGAGACAATACCCTGCTTGCGCGCTTCTACCCGATCCACATCGGCATTGACGGTTCTGAACAGATTACGGGTGCCGGCATTGGTTTCCCTCAGCAGCTTATCAAAATTTTGCTGGGACTGTTCCATCTGATAAGTGGCTTCACGAACCTGGGAGCTGGTGGCTCCGCCAGAGAAGATAGGCATGGAGAACTTCACACCGAAAACGGTGGAGTCACCGCGACCGGTTAATAAGCCATTCTTATACGGCTGATCTTTTATAGAATTAGAGTCACTGGATGAGTAGTTATAACTGGCAAATGCATCCACTGTGGGTGCATGCCCGGATTTTTTGGCCCGAATGTTTTCTTCGGAGGCCAGTAAACCTTCTTTGGCAGCCTTCAGACCCAGATTGTTGGCTATGGCATTATTAGCCCACTCTTCTGCCACCGCTGGGGTAGGCTGAATGACTGGCATGTTTTTCTTCAGCTTGCCAATATCATTAATGCTTTCATTGGTGATCGTGCGCAGGTTTTCATAGCTCACAGACACCTGGTTATCGGCCAGGATTCGGGCTACACGGGCATTGTCGTAAGCCGCCTGGGCTTCCAGTACATCGGTTTCTGCGATCAGGCCAACATTATAGCGCTCACGAGCCTGGTCTAACTGCTGCTTCACTGCTTTTTCTTCTGCCTGGGCTGTCATCAGGCTGTCCTCTGCCCGCAGTACATTAAAGTAAGCTTCAGAAACCCGGAGAATCAGGTGTTGCTGTTCATAGGCGAACTGATATTCGGCTTGAGTGCTGATAGCTTTGGCCTGGCCATAGTTAAACCAGCTGCCCAGATTAAACAGTGGCTGGCTCAGCGTGGCTCCCCAACCGTGGGAGTTGTAGTTATCATCTTTATCACTGGCATTGGTTACTTCAGCATTGGTTTTGTTGTACTGGGTATTAGCGGACAGGTTCAGGCTTGGCAGCAGGGCAGCCCGGGTTTGCGGGGCTTTTTCCATAAGGGCTTTCATGCCCGCCTGGGCTGCAGCCAACTGGGCATCATTTTTAAGTGCCAGATTGTAGACGTCCAGCAGGTTGTATTCTGCGGTGGATGCCTGCACATTCATCACTGCACCAGCGAGTGTTGCCAGCAATAATGCTTTACGATGAGTTCGTGGCATATTTTGTATTCCTTAATGAAGAAGCTGCTGATCCGGCTGATGATGGGACTTTCAACGCCCCGACTCAAGGTGATCGGGGAAAATTTACACTAGTTTACCGGTGGCTTAAAGCCTTCAGCCTGACATGAACGCGGTGGATGTAATGGGAGGATATACTGTTCTGATCTGCCTTAAAACACAAGATTGTTTATTGCAACGGATTGTTCCCGATACCCTATTTATTAGTGGTATTGGGGTGATTGTTATATTCAAAATGCCTGGGCTATGATTAGGTCATGTCTAAGTCTCTCCACAAAGCGGCCTATCGGGTCGATCTGGTCAGCCAGCACGGGTTGTGTGAAGTGAACTATGCCCGTCTGTTGAAGCTGTTGCCGGATTTCCTTGAACAAGACTATTACCAGCTTTCTGTGACCCACGGGGGAGAGCATGGGGAACATGCCAGTGAGGTGGCGGTCAGAGTTCTGCAAAGGGCACCTTATACAACGCTCATCAGTTTGGGAATGAGAGCTTCATGGAATCAATGGGTGAGTTTACCGGAACTGGAAGTGCGCCTTTATCATGACGTGCGGATGGCAGAAGTGGTTATGGCTCAGAATATCAGGCGTTTTCCCTTTGTTACCGAATATCCGAATAAGCATATGCTTCCTCCCAATGAAAAGGATATGTTGAATCAATTCCTCTCTGAGTTATTGAGTTTTTGTATGAGGGGTGGGCATATTATGGAGCGTGTTTTATAGGGGCTGTTGAGGTTTTATCATGTGCTCAGCCAAAGCCAGCGGTTTCGTGGCTAGGCGCAGCAGCGCAGGAATACTCATGTCTTTCAAGCTGCTGTAACGACGGCACGGAAGCGCTGGCTTTGGCCCTTCGGGTGATTCGTAAAGCGGCCTTTCGACTGTGTTGAACTGGCTTGACGTAGAATAACTACGTGCTGCGCCAGTTCGCCTTGCGTAAGGCCGCTTTACGAACCACTGAGCTCATGATAAAACCTCAACAGCCCCTAGCTAGAGCTTCTTCAAATAATGAAACGTTGTGCACGAGTCATCCAGATTTCGGATACCCATCTTTTCGCTGATCCGGATCGCCTTTTGTATGGTGCGAATCCCTATAAAAACCTCCAGGCAGTATTGAATGCCATACAAAAAAATAATCCAGAGGTTGATGCGATTGTGGTATCCGGTGATCTTACCCAGGATGAAACACTGGCTTCCTATCAATGGCTAAAGTCCTCCCTGTCTTTGCTGGAAATTCCTTTCTACTGGCTTTGTGGTAATCATGATGACCAGGCTGTCATGATGCAGTGTTGCCCCCAGGCGATGGTAAAACGGGTGGAGGTGAATGGCTGGCAGCTTTTGTTGCTTGATTCCCAGATTCCCGGTGAAATTCCCGGTGAGCTGGGTGATGATGAGTTGGCCTGGCTAGCGGAGCAGTTGGAGCAGTACCCCAAGACCAATACACTGATAGCGGTACATCATCATCCCTGCCCGGCAGGCAGTGCCTGGCTGGATCAAATAAACCTGCAAAACGGCAAACAGCTGGAGGATTTGATATCCCTGCATGGTGGGGTCAGGGCAGTGGTCCATGGCCATATTCATCAAGCGTCAAAAAAATGGCTGGGTAACACCCCTTGTTACTCTGTGCCTTCCAGTTGTGCTCAATTCAGGCCAGAAAGTCATGAGTTTGCCATTGATGATTCCAGGCTACCGGGCTATCGGGTACTGGATCTGTTTGACGATGGAAGCCTGGAAACCCATGTTTTTCGGGTAGATTCTGCTGAAAATCCCCCTGTTGATTCTAATGGATAATAGCGGTGCTTCTGTATATCAGGTTTTTTTATTACAAAATTCTCTGCCAGTTTCCTAAATTTATTACATAGAAGTAGTAAAAAAGGACTTTGAGTTATGGCCAGGGATGGGGCTAAGTGGTACCACGATGAGGAGGAATTGCTTTCTGACGAGGGCCACGCACTGAGAAAACAGCGATCCGCCAGGGATAGGTGTAAGAAACGAAAAGCATCGACTATTCGGCAAGGTATAGATCACTACTACACAAAAAAAAATCAGCATGGCGGTTATGATGAGTTTGATGATCCGGATGATTCACTCTACCACTAATTAATTTGTAAATATGTACAAAGACAAACAGGGCACCACCGGGAGCAATATCGGTGGTGCCCTGTTTGCGTTTAATTCATAAGAAAACGGCTGATAGATCTTGATACCAGTTCCGGCTTTTGAGCGTGAAGCCAGTGACCTGTTTCTGCAACCACCTTAACGGATGCTTTTGGAAAAAGAGCCAGAACCTGCTCCCGATGTTCAGGGAGAATATAATCAGAATCAGCACCCTTTAAAAAAAGGGTCTCACCGGAAAAACCTGTTTTAGCGGATTGACCTTTCATAATTTCCGGATAGTTGGTTTGTATGCTGTCCAGATTTATCCGCCACTGGAAATGACCACTTTCATCCCGGTAAAGATTTTTCAGCAGAAACTGCCTGATATCCTTTTCTTTAATAAAAGGTTGAAGGGTTTGTTCTGCATCAGAACGGCGGTTTATTTCCTTCAGGTTTATGGCGGCCAGGCCTGCCAGTACATCATCATGCCTGGGGGCATACTCCACAGGAGCGATATCCATAACAACCAGTTTTCTGATTCGATCCGGAGCAAGCAAGGCCACTGTCATGGCGATTTTGCCGCCCATTGAGTGCCCCAGCAAGTCGACCTGTTTCAGCGCCTGATCATCCAGATACTCTAAAATATCCTCAGCCATTGCCGTATAGTCCATGGTGTCGCTATGGGGAGAGCGACCATGGTTGCGTACATCCAGCCCATGAACCCGAAACTGGTCCGAAAGGTTCCTGTTAATGGCCCCCAGGTTTTCCTGGGAGCCAAATAACCCGTGGATACTGACCAGCTCAGAACCCTGTCCCTGCCGTCTTGCATAAAGTTTCATATACAGATTGTTTAAACGTGCTTTTTTGTCAATGTGGCTGTTAATTCTACCTTAGGTGGATTGAGCGGGTGTATTTTTTGATAGGTATCCAAAAATTTCCCGGTTAGCTTCCTTGAGATATTGCTTTTTACCAAAACTTCCATGACCTGGATTGTGTTGTGGCTGTTTGTTGAGGTGTTGCTGTTGTTTTTTGTAAAGGCAGGGTTTCCTGCTGTTCGATATCCTCTTTGTTGGGATGTCCTCTGAAAAACGTACGTATTTTTGAAATCCGTGTTTCTTTTTTAGGGGTTGACTCAGTTTCTGCAACCGCTTTTTTTGCCCATTTGGAAAGCTTAAAATAGTAGTAAATATCGAAATAGTACCACTGTCTTTCTGGCTCTGGCTCTGGCTCTGGCTCTGGCTCTGTGTCTACTTGTTTAGAAGATGGTGATTCATCTGATTTTTTTTGGCACTTGCAGAGCGTAAAAAATGATGGGCATGACATCCCACAGCTGCTTGATTGTTGTTGCTGCTGTGTATCAATCTTGGAACTTTGTGCTTTTTCATCCTGATGGGGAATATCCTCAAGACTTGTATGCCTTGACTGGATAAAAGTAACTACTTTAGATTTTGTAGATTCTATCTTTTTTCTTGTGGATTGGATCATTTTGTTGACACAGCATTGATGGAGGCAATTTAACAAGAATCCTCCAGTACAACCACAAACTAAAGGAACAATAAATGTCCACTTGCTAGGAGAACTTGCAGATTTGATGGCCTCATTCAAAGCCGTGACTGCTTCGATAGCATTAACCTGGTTATTCGATAAAAGCTTTATTGCTGGATTATATTCTTTTAGCCTTTGTATAGCATAACTTAATTCAGATTCTTGATCTCCTGTTTCGGCTGCATAAGCAGTGATACAGCACATAGAAAATATCGCAAACCAAAGAAGTTGATAAGAGGTATTATTTGAACTGAAGTGGTTGTTTGGTTTGAGTTGAGTTTTTTGTAGTAAATTATGAATAGGGAAAATTTCTCCTATAGTGATATGGGAGCGCCCATTGTTTATAGATGCTTCTAAAGTATTAGTGAAAATGCCAAGTAAGCTTGTTGTTGGAGTATCATAATTTTCGCCTCGTCAGCAAAATCTGTGGGTCACTTGCGGCTCAGGCAACTTACCAAGTGCGTGATATAAAGCTATTTCCGCACATCTGTAGGTTCTGTAGCCGTAAGCTTTTCTCGTAGTCACTTTTACTTTGGTATTTAACCCTTCGACAATTCCGCTGGAATATGCTTTTTTTGCCTTGAACCAGTTCAGGATTAAGGGGTGGTGTCGCCGGACGGTTTTGGCAACTTTCTTCAGTGGTTCTATTTTTGACCGCATCACCCTTGTACACCAGCGATCCAGATATTTTCCTGCCCAGAAAGGGGAAACGTATGTCCAGAAAGTCTGGAACTCTTCTTTGAGGAGGTAAGCCCGAACACTTTTCAGGTTGTACTGCAACAGTGTGCTCAGCTTTACTTCCTCTTTCTCAGTCAGGTTTTCCTTACGTTTGAGCAAACACCAGCGAGTCTTTTTTAAAACGGGTTCATAACCGTCAGCCTGAAGTTGTTTGTGTTCAGACGCCCTGACTTCATCAATGGCTTTATTCAACATGGCAACAATATGAAAGCGATCCAGAATGTGCAACGCCTGACTGGCAAACTCTGAAATAGCTTTCACATAAGGCTTCCACATATCAGAGCAGATATACTCCAGCTGCTGACTCCTTTCTGAACCAAAGAGGGTAAAGAAGCTGCGAATGGTCGCTTCACTACGGCCTTCTCCAACCCATAATAGCCGGGTCAATCCCCGGTCAATCTGGTAAACAACCGTCAGATACTTATGACCAATTTGATAAGCCACCTCATCGACACCGATCGCTTTTATGCTGTCCAGTGAGCGATGCGCCTTGCCCCACTCAACCACGTACTCCACCGCCTGGAATACCTTTTCCCATGACGTATGGAAGGTAAACGCGACTTCTTTCCAGGAAAGCTTTCTGGCCCAAGATGCCAGAAATTGCATATAGGCCTTGGTCAGCTCTTTTTTACCTTCAGCCCATGGAACCTGCTCAACCTTTACACCACATGTCTTGCAGTTGACACGGCGCATTCTATAGAGCAAGAAAACTCTAATGCCCCATAGCGGGACGAACTCAAAGCGACGCTCTTTAAGGTGGTCGTAACCAGACGCTGGTTTTTGGCAACCTGAGCATAGTGCATGACTATTCTGGCGCGGGACGACGGTGACATTGAATACTTCAGTGCCCTGATAATAGGCAAGTTTTACATCCTGATAAACAAATGACTTGAGTTTGTGGATCTTATTGAGGATAGTTTTAATCAGCATCAGTGGTCGCTTTTGTTGTTTTTCTGTCCTTCAACAAAAAAATATCAAAAGTTGGCTGCTGATGCATTTACTCCGAAATCACTCATTTTTACCCACAGTTATCCCTGAAGAGCCAAATTTTCATCTTCAAATAGATTCGACATAAAAAGTACCATCAGGAAGTGTCGAATGTTTTTTTTATCTTGGCTTATGGGGGGATGATAAGATTGACTGTTAATAGAAAGCTGTGCCATTTGATCTTCAATATTTTCTCTTGGTTTATTGTATGCATGCCAGTAGTCAATTACCTCTTGTACCGTTAGATCTTCTATTGCTTTGAATGCTGACTGAAGAGAAGGAGGGTGCTGTTGTTTAGTCGTATCTGTTTCATCAGAATTTGCGTTTGGGAAATTAATAAATAAGAGTAAAGATAATATATAGGATAATAATTTCACTTCTGATATTTTATTTTCATTGTAGATGTGTATGGTGTTTTTTGTCAGCATTGTGGTTTCCGCTAAATTGAAAAATAAAATAGATATTAATGTTTGCTAACAGTGTATTTTAGTAGGGCTATATGAATTTTACTGAATTTTATATTTTATAAGAAACTATGTTGACAGGGTTTTTGTTATATTTATTTCGGCTATTTAAGAGTTCTATTGATGCGGTATGCTAAACATCCTGCATCAATAGAAAGTAATGCTCTATAATTTATAATTTTTTTAAATAGCCACTGCCGCCTTTATATGGGGGTGAGCCTGATAGTCAACCAACGCAAAGTCGTCAAAGGTGAAGTCAAAAAGGTCAGTAATAGCCGGATTGAGTTTCATTCTGGGTAAAGGGTAAGGCTCTCTGGATAGTTGCTCCTCAGCCTGTTCCAGGTGGTTAGAGTAAAGATGGGCATCACCAAAGGTATGGACAAAATCTCCCAGCTCCAGGTCACACACCTGGGCAATCATCATGGTTAATAATGCATAAGAGGCAATATTAAAGGGAACCCCAAGAAAAATATCAGCACTGCGCTGATAGAGCTGGCAGGATAGCTTGCCATTTAACACATAGAACTGGAACAGGCAGTGGCAGGGAGGTAAAGCCTGTTTACCCATAGCTGCATTTTCTGAGGGAGAATGAGTGACATCCGGCAGGACGGTTGGATTCCAGGCACTGATAACCAGACGTCTGGAATCAGGGTTGGTTTTGATTTCATTGAGTAGCCACTGAATCTGGTCTGTGACTTCACCATTAGGCCCTTCCCAGCTGCGCCACTGTTTACCGTATACCGGACCCAGGTCGCCTTCCGGGGTTGCCCATTCATCCCAAATACGTACACCATTTTCCTTGAGATAGCCTATATTGGTATCGCCCTTCAGAAACCAGAGTAGTTCATGGATGATGGAGCGTAGATGGCATTTTTTGGTGGTGACCAGAGGAAACCCCTTGGACAGGTCAAAGCGCATCTGGTAACCAAAGACACTGTAGGTGCCAGTTCCTGTGCGGTCTGATTTAAAGGTGCCATGCTCTTTTACATGGCGCAGCAACTCCAAATACTGTTTCATTAAGTGGTTACCTCTTTGTGGCTGTTCATTCGATATTTCATAGTAGGATTATTTGTTTTTGTGGCGCTTTAACCAGGCCGCATCGTCAATATTAATGCCGTTATGCAATGGATTATTTTTGTAAGCATACATAATAAAACCAATGCCCAGAAGAACCATCGGTAATGACAGGATTTGTCCCATGGTTAGCCAGTCAAAGGCAATAAAGCCCAACTGGGCGTCAGGTTGCCTGACAAACTCCACTAAAATTCTTGCCAGGCCATAGACCAGGAGGAATACACCGGATACGGCCATTCTTGGTCGTGGTTTTGAGGAGAACCACCAAAGGATGGCAAAGAGTGTAACGCCCTCGAGGGCAAACTGATAGAGTTGTGAGGGGTGGCGGGGTAGTTGGCTTGGGTCTCTGGGGAATACCATGGCCCATGGTACATCGGTGACCCGACCCCAGAGCTCGCCGCCAATAAAGTTACCTAAACGGCCTGTACCCAGGCCAATAGGAACCAGGGGGGCAATAAAGTCAGTAATCTGGAAGAAGCTTTTATCGAGTTTGCGGGCATACAGGCACATGGCCAGCAGTACCCCTAGTAGCCCTCCGTGAAAGGACATGCCGCCTTCCCAGATATGGAAGAGCCAGAGAGGATTTTGTAAAAAATAATCAAAGTTGTAAAAAAGAACATAGCCAAAGCGTCCGCCAATAACAACGCCCATAGCGCCATAGAAAACGATATCGCTGACTTGCTCGGGTTTCCAGAGTCTAGCGGAATTTTTTGCCCTTAATGTCCCCAGCCACCAGGCACAGGCAAAGCCAACCAGGTACATCAGTCCATACCAGTGGACTTTAAGCGGCCCCAGGCTAATTGCCACAGGGTCAATATCGGGATACGCAATCACAGCATGATTCCAAAATAAATAATGAGTAAAACAGATATTACCAGAGTATCAGAACCCTGAAATACCATGAGAGTGTTGATTAAAAGTGGATGGCCTGGGTAGAAAGAGGTTGTCTGGGGTTAAATGATCAGCTTTGAGTCAAAGGACTTTAAAGTTGTTTGGTATTTAAGCGACACCATTGATAAATGTCTTTTTCTATAGACTTTTTCGTTTAGACCCTCTATAACGTATTTGTACGTACTGGGTATGGTTCTCATGTCGTAAAAAACAGCGTCATAAAATAGAATAACCCCTGGTACCTAAATAAACATAATGACTGTTGAAATCAGTCTTGGATAATTAGACAGCAGTACGCCTAATAAATATTCATAAATCGGGCGGGGGGAATCAGCCATGTCAATATTCGCGCATTTTCAACAAAGATATGAGTCTGTTCAGCAGGAGGAGATGAGCCTGCAGGAATACATGGATCTGTGTAAGAAAGATCCCAGTGCCTATGCTAATGCGGCAGAGCGTATGCTAATGGCCATTGGAGAGCCCGAAGTCGTTGATACCTCCAGGGATCCAAGGCTCAGTCGTATATTTTCCAATAAGCTGATTAAACGTTATCCGGCGTTTGAAGACTTTTATGGAATGGAAGAGGCCATTGAGCAAATTGTCTCCTACTTCAAACATGCTGCTCAGGGACTGGAGGAAAAGAAACAGATTCTTTATTTACTGGGGCCTGTTGGTGGCGGTAAGTCCTCCCTGGCTGAGAAGCTCAAGCAGCTGATGGAAAAAGTACCTTTCTATGCGATTAAGGGGTCGCCAGTATTTGAGTCACCTCTCGGGCTGTTTAACCCGGATGAGGATGCGGGCATTCTGGAGCAGGAATACGGTATTCCCCATCGCTATCTGCGTTACATCATGTCGCCGTGGGCCGTTAAACGACTACACGAATATGGTGGTGATATTTCCAAGTTCAGGGTGGTGAAACTTTACCCTAGTCGTCTCAATCAGATAGGTGTTGCGAAAACAGAACCAGGTGATGAAAACAACCAGGATATTTCCAGCCTGGTGGGTAAGGTTGATATTCGACAGCTGGAAGAATTCTCTCAGGATGATCCGGATGCTTACAGTTTCTCAGGAGCACTCTGTCGTGCAAACCAGGGTCTGATGGAATTTGTGGAGATGTTCAAGGCGCCCATCAAGGTATTGCACCCGCTGCTGACTGCAACCCAGGAGGGTAACTACAATAGTACCGAAGGTATGGGAGCCATCCCCTATGAAGGTATTGTTCTGGCGCACTCCAACGAATCAGAGTGGCAAACATTCAGGAATAACAAAACCAATGAAGCCTTCATTGACCGGGTTAATATCGTTAAGGTGCCTTATTGCACCCGTGTCAGTGAGGAAATAAGGATTTATGAAAAGCTGCTGGAGCACAGTTCTCTAAAAAATGCACCCTGTGCACCGGATACTCTGAAGATGCTGGCACAGTTTTCAGTGTTGTCTCGTGTTAAAGAGCCTGAAAACTCCTCCATCTTTTCCAAGATGAAAGTGTATGATGGCGAAAACCTGAAAGACACCGACCCTAATGCCAAGCCTTTGCAAGAGTATAAGGATTTTGCCGGTGTCGATGAGGGTATGGATGGCCTTTCCACCCGCTTTGCCTTCAAGATTCTGTCCAAGGTGTTTAACTTTGATGCATCAGAGGTGGCAGCTAACCCCGTACACCTGATGTATGTCCTTGAACAACAGATTGAGCAGCAGCAGTATGCAGAAGATGTGCAGGAACGTTATCTGCGGTTTATCAAGGAGTTCCTGGCACCTAAGTATGTGGAGTTCCTGGGTAAGGAAATCCAGACGGCCTATCTGGAGTCTTACTCTGAATACGGACAGAATATTTTCGACCGTTATATCACTTATGCTGACTTCTGGATTCAGGATCAGGAGTTCCGTGATCCCGATACCGGCCATATCCTTGATCGCTCCGCTCTGAACGATGAACTGGAGAAAATTGAGAAACCGGCAGGCATTGCCAATCCCAAGGACTTCAGGAATGAGGTGGTTAACTTTGTCCTGAGGGCGCGTGCCAATCATCAGGGTAAGAACCCAAGCTGGCTCAGCTATGAAAAAATGAGAACAGTGATAGAGAAGAAGATGTTCTCCAATACAGAGGACCTGCTTCCGGTGATCTCCTTCAATCCGAAAGGCTCACAGGATGACCAGCGCAAGCATAAGGACTTTGTGGACCGTATGGTAGAACATGGCTACACCGAAAAGCAGGTTCGTCTGCTTTCTGAATGGTATATCCGGGTTCGTAAGTCTCAGTGATATTAGGTTAGCCCTCTTATGAGGGCTAACACCTATCCCTCTGTTCCTAATAATCACTAGAACAAAAGCATAGTTGTTCCAGGAGAGAGCGTCCCATGAGTATAATTATTGACCGGCGCCTCAACTCAAAAAAGAAAAGTACGGTCAACAGGCAGCGTTTTCTGAGACGCTACCGCAGCCTGGTCAAGGAGGCAGTCCAGGATGCTGTCGATCAGCGTTCTATTACAGACGTTGAAAGTGGCAGCGATATTCATATCCCCAAGAAAGACCTGTCAGAGCCTTTCTTTCACCATGGTGAAGGTGGCAAGCATGATCAGGTACATCCTGGCAATAAAGAATTTAATACCGGTGATCGTATCCAACGGCCATCCGGTGGCGGTGGACAAGGCGGTGGTGATGGCAAAGCCAGTAATAGCGGCTCTGGAGCCGATGACTTTGTTTTCCAGATTAACCGGGACGAGTTCCTGGAATATCTTTTTGATGATCTGGAACTGCCGAATCTTGTCAGCAAAGAGTTAAAGGACAGTACAGAATATAAACTGAAGCGGGCAGGCTTTACTTCTGCCGGGTCGCCGGATCGTTTGAATGTGATTCGTTCACTGAGGGCCGCCCATGCACGACGTATTGCACTGTCGGGTAAAGATAGAAAAAAAATCCGCGCCCTGAAGAAAGAACTGCGGGAAATGGAAGTCAGCCCGAATGACACCGACCAGCGTCGTGCAAAAGAACTCAGGGAAGAAATAAAAGCGCTCAATGTTAAGTTGAAAAAATTACCGTTTATTGATGAATTTGATCTCAAGTTCAATAATCTGGTGAAAGTTCCACAGCCATCCAGCAAGGCCGTGATGTTCTGCATCATGGATGTCTCCGGTTCCATGACCCGTGAGATCAAGGATATGGCCAAGCGGTTTTTCCTGCTGCTGTATCTATTCCTTGAGCGGAATTATGAAGCCGTTGATGTGGTCTTTATTCGTCATCATAGCGAAGCCCGTGAATGTGATGAGAATGACTTCTTTTATGCCAGGGAGACCGGGGGGACTGTGGTATCCACTGCCCTGAAACTTGCCGATGAGGTGATAGAAAAGCGTTACTCTCCCAGTGAGTGGAATATTTATGTGGCCCAGGCTTCAGATGGTGATAACTGGGAGGCTGACTCAAGCAAGTGCCGGGAAATTATTACCAGCAAGCTGTTACCGCGTACCCAGTATTATTCCTATGTGGAAATAACAGACCGGCATCATCAGAACCTTTGGCACGAGTATAAGTTGATCGAAAAAGATCATCCCGGCCACTTTGCCATGCAGCAGATTCGGAATCATGGCGATATTTACCCTGTATTTCGTCGCCTGTTCGAAAAAAAGGAGGTGCAAAGTGCCTAAGCGTAAGCCTTTATCCAAAGGATCTGAATGGACATTTGAGCTGATACAGGAGTATGACCGGGAAATTGGCCGGTTAGCGGAAAAGTTCAGGCTGGATACTTATCCCAATCAGATTGAAGTGATCAGTTCCGAGCAGATGCTGGATGCCTATGCATCTGTTGGTATGCCACTCATGTATCACCATTGGAGTTATGGCAAGCAGTTTCTGAAAAACCAGCAGAACTATCAACGGGGGCGGATGGGGCTGGCCTATGAGATTGTCATCAATTCCAACCCCTGTATTGCCTATTTGATGGAAGAAAATACCATGCCTATGCAGGCACTGGTGATTGCCCATGCCTGTTATGGCCATAACTCCTTCTTTAAAGGTAATTACCTGTTCCAAACCTGGACAGATGCCGACTCCATCATTGACTATCTACTGTTTGCCAAAAACTATATTGCCCAGTGCGAAGAAAAGTATGGCATTGATGCGGTGGAAGAATTGCTGGATGCCAGTCATGCCCTGATGAACCAGGGAGTTAACCGATACCAGCGACCACGCCCTATTTCCGCTGAAGAGGAGAAGGCCAGGGCTCGGGAGCGTGAGGAGTACATCCAGAGAAGTCTGAACGATCTCTGGCGAACTATTCCGGTCAGGGAGCAGGAGAAAGAGCTTCAGGTAAAACGTTTCCCGGAACACCCTGAGGAAAATATCCTGTACTTTATTGAAAAGAGCGCCCCACTGCTGGAAACCTGGCAAAGGGAAGTCATTCGCATTGTTCGCAAGGTAGCGCAGTATTTCTATCCACAGCGGCAAACCCAGGTAATGAATGAAGGTTGGGCTTCCTTCTGGCACTACCACCTCATGCATGAAATGTATAAAGAGGGACTGGTAACCGAAGGCTTCATTATGGAGTTCCTGCATTCGCACTCCAATGTTGTCTTCCAGCCTGAGTTTGATGATCCTCGATACAGTGGTATCAACCCTTACACATTGGGCTTTAATATATTCCAGGATATTCGCCGGATCTGTGAGAATCCTACCGAGGAAGACCGTTATTGGTTCCCTGATATTGCTGGCGGTGACTGGTTGGAAACGGTGCATTTTGCCATGAAGAACTTTAAGGATGAGAGCTTTATCCTTCAGTTCTTGTCGCCTAAAGTGATGCGTGATATGCGCCTGTTCTGTATCAATGATGATGAAGGGAATCCATATCTTGAGGTGAATGCAATCCATGATGAATCGGGTTACCGGGCACTCAGGGAATCGCTGGCAGCCCAATATAACCTGGGCAACAGAGAACCCAATATCCAGGTTTATAATGTGGATGTGCGGGGGGATCGCTCATTAACCCTCAGGCACTATATGCACCAGCAAAGACCTCTGGATTCGGAGAATACCCGGGAGATTCTCAAGCATGTCCATCGTCTCTGGGGATTTGATGTCCGGTTGGAATCAGTGGATGAGGAAGAAAAGGTCAAGACTATTTATGGGTTGCCGACTTCTGAAGAAGAGGCTATGCCTGCCTGAAATAGCGCAAGTCTGAATATCTGATAATCATTAGCCAAGGATGGCAGTCATGTCAGCAGGAAAAATTCCTTCTAATCTTTCTATTGAAAAAATCTCATCGGAAAATGGGTTTGGCAAACCTGACAGGAATGCTGATGACACCTCGTCAAGTGTCAAGAAAAAAAACACATCAAGCAAAAAACTTCCATCTGGCACTTATTCTGAAGCGACACCGGCTAAAAACCTTGTGGAAAGGGCCACAAAAGAACTAAAGAGTGCTTTTTCTGAGGGGCTTAGGAAGTTAACACTTAAACCGGTCTATAAATGGTCTGCCAAGTACAACATTGCTTCTGGACAGATGAAGAAGCTACTTAACCTCCATGGCCTTATTAAAGCGGCAGCAAAAAATGCAAAAAAGCTGATACCTATCCAAAGTCGGAAAGTGTCAGACCCGGGGTTTAAGAAATTTATGAAAGAAGCTGAAAAGCTGGTGATAAAAAATAACCCCCATGCAAAGTCGGCCAAGAAGGAAAAGAAGAAAAAAATTACCCGTGCTGACAGGCGCTATAAGAGAAAATACGGTCACAGTGATACAGAAGACTATGGTGATACGGCGGCAGCTTCCTTAGGTGAAAGTAGCCATAATTCAGTGGATAGAAAAATCAATGAAACCTCCGGGCTGGATAGCACCAAGCGGGAAAAGGTATTTGGCCCGGCTGATGTCCGCAAGTCTAAATAGCCTTTGTCTTCCACTTGAATTTCACCAACGGAGTTGTGGTTTTCGTGTTCACCGGGTTGCTCTCTGCCATAATCCGCCTTTTATCGAGGTTTTGGTATGGATTTGGGCGAGCATTATGATGTCATTGTTGTTGGAACAGGCCCTGGTGGAAGTACGGTTGCCAAAGAGCTGGCATTAAAAGGGCTGACTGTTCTGATACTGGAATGGGGCAAGACCTTGCCCATAAAGGGAACATTTAGGCAGATGGCACAGATGGGAGCCGTTCCTGGCACATCCCTTCGACTAACTAGTGGCATGGTGCCCGTTATCAGGGGGGTAACTCTTGGGGGGAGTTCTGCCCTTTGTTATGCCACGGCTTTTGATCCTCCACCATCACTGTTTGATGCCTATGGTGTGGACTTATCTACAGAGCTGGCAGAAGCCCATAATGAATTAACTATTGGTCATCTCAAGGATGAGCTCATCGGTCCAATGGCACGGAGAATTATGCGGGCAGCTCAGGCTGGAGGCTATAACTGGCAAAAACTGGATAAGATTATCCAGCAGGCTAATTGTCGTGCAGGTTGTTGGCGCTGTACTTATGGATGTCCCTATGATGCCAAGTGGAGTGCGGGACAGTTTGTAAAGCAGGCTGTTGATCACGGTGCCAGGCTGATCACTGAGGCTAAGGTGCAGAAAGTTCTTAAGAAAGATAGCAGGGCTAAAGGTGTTGAATTTATTCATCGTGGTAATGTCTATCAGGCATTTGCAGATAAAATTGTGATTTCCGCCGGGGGGTTGGGTAGCCCGGTGATTTTAAAGCAGTCGGGTATTGCTTCTGTTGGCAATGGGTTATTTCTGGACCCCGCAATTGCAGTGATGGGAAAGGTGGGGGCGGTTGAGATCCGGCCTGGAGAGAGGCCCGGTTGTGAAGTGCCGATGGCCGCAGGAATGTTGTGCGAACAGGAAGGCTATATGCTGGCTGATATGGCATTACCTCCAGCATTGTTTCGGGTCTTTACTATGATGGCGGGCCGTCTAGATAATCTGTTGTGCCATAACAGTACGGCAATACTCATGGTGAAGGTACGGGATAGCCTGTCTGGCTCAATTGGGCTAAGGGGGCAAATTTCAAAAGGGTTGTCAGTGGATGATAAAAGCAAACTGAGAGAGGGTTATGAGTGTGCCCGGGCTGTCCTGGCCTTATGTGGCGCGAAAAAAATATACAAAAGTGGGTATTTTGCTGCTCATCCAGGGGGGACGGTTAAACTGGGGCAGTGTGTGGACTCCAACCTGGAAGCAGAGGTTTCTGGCCTGCATGTCTGTGATGCCTCTGTGATTCCTAAGGAGTGGGGACTGCCTCCGGTCTTGACCCTGATTTGCCTGGGCAAGCGGCTGGCCAGGCATCTTTTAATATAAGGAGGGGTAAAAAAAAGCTATCCAGGCTTTAATTGAGTCCTTTCGGGCTGTTAAGATGGATCAATATAGTTTTATAATGAAGTTGCCTTTATAAAAAAGCAGGTGATCATCCATCGCCGGGATAAAAAAGGCGCAGTGACATGGACGACACCATTGAAAGAAGTCTTCGAAAAATAAAATAACAGGGGTTGCAGTTTCCTGGCAGTTCCTCCAATGTGAAAAACGTAGGAATAGCGCTGTATGGAAGCGACCAAGAAGGAAATGGAAGCTATGCTGGTAGGTACAGTGAAGTGGTTTAATAATCCCAAGGGATATGGATTCATTCAGGCACAGGAAGCCACTGATGACCAAGATGTTCTGATACATTACTCAGTTATTGAAATGGAAGGGTTTAAAACCCTTAAGGCGGGTCAAATTGTCAGTTTTGACATTGGCCAGGGACCTAAAGGGCTGATTGCCACACGAGTTATCCCTGATAATGGCAGTGGTGCCGATGCTCCTCAAGCCGATTTGGAATCTCAGCAGGAAAAAACACTGCCAGCCTGAGTGTGCCAACGGCACTTATCACCAGCTGGCAGGGGTTTGTTTAGTCTGCAACGATGACTGAATAAGGGTTATGTCACTCTTGTTTGATACAGTTGTGGACTAAACGAGATTTTAAGCAAGCGGCTAATAAGGTAAGCTTGTTTTTCTTTCTGCTTAAATTATGAAGGTCATTCGGTGCTTTCGGGTAACCCATTCCTAACTATCGCCAGTTTTTCAGTAGTGGCGATATTGATTTTATTGCTTTGTGTCAGGCTTTTTCCATCATCGATAAGATGTAAAAGTCCACTCTTCAGTCCGGCCAGGCGAGCTTTTCTAGGGCAGCTGGATATGGCTGTCAATAGTCATCTGGCAGTGTTTCCTGATATGTCGGCCTCAACAGTATTCACCGGGGGCAAGCTGGGTAGGGGACGTACTTACCTGAAGCGTCTTGGTGGAACATCCTTTGACTATGTGCTCTGTGATCGGAAAACGATGACCGTTGTCTGTGCTGTGTCCCTTGGGAGTCCAAAAGGGTTTTCGGGTGAACAAAAAAAATTAAAAAAACTATGCGAATTGGCAGAACTGCCTTTGCTGGAATATGGCGATAAACCTTACCGCAATGTGCCTGCTTTGCGCCGCCAGATTTTTTTAGCCTGCGGTATTAAAGAACACGGTCTGCCTATGAATATCAGCGAAGAAAATAACTCGTCTTCCGCTAGGGAAGAGCAGGGACGAGGCACGGAAAAGATGGAGTGTGAAGAGATTTCACGTGTTCTCTAGGGGCTGTTGACGTTTGCTCGTGTGCTCAGCCAAAACCAGCGGTTTCGTGGCTAGACGCAGTAGCGCAGGAATACTCGCGTCTTTCAAGCTACTGCAACGACGGCATGGAATCGCTGGTTTTGGCCCTTCGGGTGGTTCGTAAAGCGGCTTTCCGACTGCGTTGGACTGGCTTGACGTAGAACAACTATGCCTGCACCAGTCCTCCTTGCGGAAAACCGCTTTACGAGCCACTGAGCTCACGATCAAACGTCAACAGCCCCTAGGAGCTAATAAGGAATAGGGAGTTGAACTCCTCTATTCCTTAGGTGGTGCAATCCTTGCCTTTCGTTACATTACATCTGCTCTACGGTTTCAATACCGAGCAGATCCAGACCTTGCTTGAGAACCCGGGCAGTGATGGAGCAGATTTGCAGCCTGCTATCGCGGACTTCTACTGCAACACCGTCCTTATTTACCGGACATGCTTCATAGAATTTCATGAAGGCACCTGCCAGGTCATAGAGGTAACTGCAGAGCTGGTGAGGCATACCTTCTTTGGCAACAGAGTCAAGGACTTCACTAAGCTGATTGACTCTCAGGGCGAGATCGCGTTCAGCCGGTTCTGTCAGGGTAATCTCTCCGTTCAGGTCACTCTCTGTGATACCCGCCTTACGGAAGATGCTCATGATTCTGGTGTAGGCATACAGCAGGTATGGTGCGGTATTGCCCTCAAAGGACAGCATGTTATCCCAGTCAAAGATGTAATCGCTGGTTCTGTTTTTCGACAGGTCAGCATATTTCACAGAGCCCATTGCCACCGCCTTGATAACACGAACTTTCTGTTCTTCATCCAGGTTGGTTGATTTGCTGGCAATCACCCGGGCAGCTCTCTCCTCGGCTTCATCCAGCAGGTCGGCCAGCTTGATAGTGCCACCGGTACGGGTTTTAAAGGGTCTGCCATCCTTACCCAGCATCATGCCGAAAGCGTGGTGCTCGAGCTCTGTATGCTCACTGGCAAATCCGGCCTTGCGAACAATATTGAAGATTTGATCAAAATGTTGTCCCTGGCGGGCATCAACATAATAGAGGATGCGGTCGGCATTCAGGGTGTGGCAGCGGTGACGAATGGCTGCAAGGTCAGTAGTGGTGTAGAGGTAACCGCCATCAGATTTCTGGACAATAACACCCATGGGTTCGCCCTGCTTGTTCTTGAATTCATCCAAAAACACCACCTGGGCTCCCTGGTCTTCTGTGAGCAGGCCTTTTTCCCCAAGTTCCTTGATGATCACTGGCAGGTTGTCGTTATAGGCACTTTCTCCCATAACGTCAGCCATGGTCAGGGAAACATTCAGGCGGTCGTAGGTTTCCTGGTTGTGAGCAAGGGTCACATCAACCAGTTTTTTCCAGAGCTTGGTGCAGTACTCATCACCAGCCTGAAGCTGAACCACGTACTTACGGGCTCTTTCAGCAAATACCTGGTCTTCGTCAAAACGTTTTTTTGCTTCGCGGTAGAAGGTTTCCAAGTTGGAAAGTTCCATACCCAGGGTTTCCTGGTTCTCTTTTTCCAGCTCTTCAAGGTGGGCAATTAACATACCGAACTGGGTACCCCAGTCGCCCAGGTGATTTTGACGGATCACCTTGTGTCCCAGAAATTCCAGAGTCCGGACAGATGCATCACCTATAATGGTTGAACGCAGGTGCCCAACGTGCATTTCTTTGGCGACGTTAGGAGCAGAGTAATCCACAACAACGGTTTGCTGCTCTTTGGCTTTTTCTACACCTATACTGTCTGATGCCAGTGCTTCTTGCAGGCCTGTTGCCAGCCAGGTGGGGCTCAGGTAAATATTTATGAACCCGGGACCGGCAATTTCTGTTTTTTCTGCAATGCCGTCCAGCTGCAAGTGGTCGATGACCTTTTGAGCCAGTTCTCGCGGAGGAATCCCCATTTTTTTTGCCGCTGCCATAACGGCATTGCACTGGTAGTCACCAAAGTTGGCTCGAGCACTGGGGCGAACCATGGCTGGAGTATCGGAAGGGGCCCCTGCTGCGATAAGCGCTTTGATGACTTGATCTTCAAGCAGCTTGAGAATATTCATGGATGAGTCCTTGATTGAAAACTCGCTTTAATTTCACTCTGGTCAGCCCTCGCTGCCATTGCATGAAGGCCACTAAGTCATCTGCTGTTGTTCCAGATGCATTATTGGCCAGGCTTCTGGACAGCAGCAATAATATATAGCTGGTTTGGAAGACAGGTGGGTTACTGCTGTCGAATTAAGTAATGAAGAAAGACTATTGTTCTGGGATGTGGCTCTTCATAAAGAGGAATGCTATCGAAAAACATAAGAGTCCTCAATATAAGGGGGTTTAAAAATATATGTAAAAGTAATTTACATAGGGTATTGACGGTAGCCTTGTGACACTGGTGATAATAGTGTATGCAAGATTAATAACCCGGATACTGAATGAATCATGAGTAAGCGTCCAACTTCAAGGCGTGGTGCCAGCAAGGCAAAAAAAGACGGGAATTCCTCATTTCCTCTGTCGGGTCTGCCAGGCTGGCTCTGGCTGATAACAGGGTTGGCAGTTGGCTTCTTTGTCGCGTTTTTATTCAGGCTTAGTCCTGATGCCGTTGATATCAGGGAAGTTGCAGGTCATCCTGTTCCGGCAGAGCAGAGCCGTGAACCTGAAGCGGTGTTTGATTTTTATACACTACTGCCCGAATCTGAAGTGATATTGCCTGGTGATAATGGCGCAGTTGTTGATCCTGTAAAAAGAGATATTACCAAGCCGCAGCAAAAGGTCGGCATTACCCAGGAAAACAGTACTGCCAGCCGATACCTGCTTCAGGCGGGATCTTTCAGGAGTTCGAAGGATGCCGACAGATTAAGGGCTCAGCTGCTTTTGTGGGGCTTGAATCCCAGGGTTGAGAAAGTGAATGTGGGCAATGAGGAATATTGGCACCGCGTTCAGCTGGGGCCATTTGATGATAAAAACACATTGCACGGTGCCCAGAAGATTCTGGCAGATCATAATATGGATAGCTTATTGCTTAAGATGCGATAGAAAGCAAGATAGAAAAACGAGAGAGAACTTTTTTAACCGCTGCCCTTGATTATTTTCCACCTCCCCCAATATTGAGTCGAGTACTTTCAGATTCTTTAAGGAGCCCGCCTTGGAACAGTATCGTGGCACAACCATTCTGTCTGTCCGTCGGGAAGGCCGAGTGGTGATCGGTGGCGATGGCCAGGTCTCACTGGGAGATGCCGTCATCAAGGGAAATGCCCGCAAGGTGCGCCGCCTATACAATGGCAAGGTTATTGCCGGGTTCGCTGGTGGTACCGCTGACGCATTTACTCTGTTCGAGCATTTTGAAGCCCAGCTGGAAAAACACCAGGGGCAATTAGTACGCTCAGCTGTGGAGTTGGCCAAAGAGTGGCGTACTAACAGAGCTATGAGCCGACTGGAGGCCATGTTGATTGTTGCAGACACGTCTGCATCATTAATTATCACAGGTAATGGAGATGTTATGGAAACCGATGATGGCATTCTTGCCATTGGTTCTGGTGGTTTCTATGCTCAGTCAGCCGCTAAGGCCCTGTTACAGAATACTGAATTTTCTGCCCGTGATATTGTCGAAAAAAGTCTGACTATTGCGGCGGATGTTTGTGTTTATACAAACCAGAATCGTGTTATTGAAGAACTGCCAGCTTCCTGAGCTGACGGTTTGATGCAGCCAAATTAAAAAGCTGTTATCAGCCCCGGAAGGGTTTATCCGGGAAGGGCTGATGACAGCGCTTTTACAAATAGTCGAGTTTCCAGATATGTCTGATATGACACCTCGTGAGATAGTCCATGAGCTGGACAAGCATATTGTTGGGCAGAATGATGCCAAAAGGGCAGTAGCCATTGCCCTGCGTAATCGCTGGCGTCGGATGCAGCTTAGTGAAGAGCTGCGCAATGAGATTACGCCAAAGAATATTCTGATGATTGGTCCTACCGGGGTTGGTAAGACCGAGATTGCCCGCCGCCTGGCGAAGCTGGCCAATGCGCCTTTTATCAAGGTCGAGGCCACAAAATTCACGGAAGTGGGTTATGTGGGTCGCGATGTGGAATCTATTGTCCGCGATCTGATGGATGCAGCCATCAAATTGCTGCGTGAGCAGGAAATCGAGCGTGTACGCGACAGGGCGAAGGATGCAGCGGAAGAGCGAATTCTGGATGCCTTACTGCCTCCTGCGCGGACTTTCGGTGAAGAATCCCAGCCTCAGGACAATTCCACCCGTCAGGTTTTCCGCAAGAAGCTCCGTGAAGGTCAGCTGGATGACAAGGAAATCGAGATCAGTGTCAAGGAAGCTGCTATGGGGGTTGAGATCATGGCGCCTCCTGGCATGGAAGAGATGACTAATCAGCTGCAAAGCATGTTCTCTAACCTTTCCGGTGGAAAGGAGAAGACACGCAAGCTGAAGGTTAAAGACGCCCTGAAACTGGTTCAGGATGAAGAGGCGGCCAAGCTAGTCAATGAAGATGACCTCAAGGTCCGAGCCATTGATGCGGTTGAACAAAATGGCATCGTCTTTATTGATGAAATTGATAAAGTAGCCAAACGTTCCAGCGGCTCCAATGCGGATGTTTCCCGTGAAGGGGTTCAGCGGGATCTGTTGCCTTTAATTGAAGGCTGCACCGTATCCACCAAGTACGGTATGGTCAAGACTGATCATATTCTGTTCATGGCTTCCGGTGCTTTCCATCTGGCCAAGCCTTCTGACCTGATTCCTGAATTGCAGGGTCGTTTGCCCATCAGAGTTGAATTGAAAGCACTGTCCACTGAAGATTTTGTGCGTATTCTGAAAGAGCCTGATGCATCCTTAACGGAGCAGTACCAGGCTCTGATGAATACGGAAAAGCTGAAGGTAGAGTTCGCTGAAAGTGGTATCCGTCGAATTGCTGAAGTGAGCTGGCAGGTCAATGAAACCACCGAGAATATCGGTGCCCGTCGTCTTCATACAGTAGTGGAGCGTCTACTGGAAGAGGTTTCCTTCAGTGCTGCCGATATGGCTGAAAACCAGGGGTGTGAGGCTCTGGTGATTGATGGGAATTATGTGGATCAGCACCTGGGTGAACTGGTACAGAACGAAGATCTGAGTCGTTATATTCTCTGATTGTTCTCGCTGTTTTCTGCCTTATCATCGGCCATCTGTGGAAGCAGGTGGCCGATTTGTTTTTATACCCATGGAGATGTCATAGATATGAGTCGAAAAGTTCCGGCAAAACTGACGTTGCATAAGGTGTCCAAAGAGTTATCTGTAGATTATGGTCAGGAGGAGTCTTACCGGCTTCCCGCTGAATTTTTACGGGTTCTGAGCCCTTCTGCGGAAGTGCGAGGCCATGGCCGTCCTGTGCTGCAAACAGGCAAGTTGCATGTGGGGCTTTCACAGGTTGAAGCCGTGGGGCACTATGCTATCAAATTGATATTTGATGACGGTCATGACTCCGGAATTTATAACTGGGACTATCTCTATGATCTCTGTTCTAACCGTGAAGCTCATTGGGATAACTACCTGAAACAGTTACACGAAGCTGGTGCCAGCCGGGATCCTGATGCTTCTGTGGTAAAACTGGTTTGATCTGAACTCAAACAGGTGTTCATAGGGTGTCGAATATTTCTGGCTTATTGGGCAATTTTTGTGCAAGGTGCAATGTCGGGAGCATAGTTGTAGCTATGTGACCAGAGTTGCAACGCAGGGGCAGTTGTCGGGAGTTTCTGAATAATAAGTCAGGAAATATGGTGCCATATGAAAATACAGCGCTTAATTACAAAATAATACAGCAGCTATTATTTTTTTCTTTTGTCTTATTCTTATGATGTTGAGACCGGGGTTTATTATCTTTCGGTTGTGGCGAACTATCACTGCTAACCAATGACGGGCTATCACCAACTTCGATTAAAATAAGTAATGTATCTTCAGCTAAGTATTTACCTATCTCAACAGCAGAATGAGATGCAAATTGATGATAACCATAAGGTGTATTCATTTTGCACACAGGTCGAAAAAAACAGACATTTTTAGGATCAGGTCTAAAGCTATAAGTCCAGTGTGTTTTTCCTTCTTTTTGATCAATGAGTGTCATACTTACCTTTTGGGTAAATGGCCATTCAAGCTCAACATCTTTATCTCCTGGCATTACTGCAAGAAATAATGATAAGTGAGAGCCTTGCTGAGTGCGCTGCAAGTACTTCAGTTAATGAATAAATGTACAACATGTGTCAGGCAAATAAATTTGCGTATTCCTTGCATTTTTTGGTTTTTGTTGAAAAAGAATCCGGTTTTTGCAACTATTGCTTAAATTTTTTTGAGTGTTAAGAACAATAAGCCGGTGTCAACTTTATAGCATGCTGCCGGTTCCCTGAAATCAAAGTCTCCGGAGTTCTGCCTTGAAACCACAGTGGTCGCAATATATAAAAATTATTAACTCAGTTGTTAAGCCTGCCCTGGGCTGTACTGAGCCTATTTCAGCAGCCTTGGCTTCGGCGTTAGCTGTTGAGACCCTGGGTGCTCCGCCAGAAAAACTAACCGTCAGAGTTTCCGAGAACCTGTATAAAAACGCCATGGGCGTGTTTGTGCCAGGAACAGGGCGTAAGGGACTCTATATTGCAGCGGCAGCTGGTGCTGTGGCGGGTGAACCGGGTAAAGGGCTGGAAGTTCTTAAAAATATTACTGAAGACGATGTTATTAAAGCCCAAAGGCTCATTGATGAAGGGCGGGTTGAGGTTAACGCGGTTGCCTCTGATGTGTTTATCTATTGCCAGGCCATAGCAGAAGCACAAGGTAATAGTGCCAGGGTGGAAATCAGTGGTGGGCATACCCGTGTTGTGAGCAAGGCGCTCAATGGCAAGACCGTGTTTAGCCTTGACCCATGTGATTCATGTGCCGGAAGTACCGAGTGTGTCTGTGATGGCGTTGATATCAGTATTAAGGGCATTTATGAGTTCGCTACGGAGGTGGATGCCCGGGCGATTCTTTTTATGAACCAGGCGGCTGAGCTGAACTGTGCGCTCTCCAGAGAAGGCATGTCCAATGAATATGGACTGCAGGTGGGTAGAACCATGAAGGAACATATGGGGCAGGGTGTTCTCGGTGAAGACCTTTGCAACCGTATTGTGATGCATACTTCGGCAGCTTCTGATGCCAGGATGGGCGGCGCTCCCCTTCCTGCCATGAGTAACTACGGCAGCGGCAACCAGGGTATTGCGGCCACTGTGCCGGTTGTGGAGATGGCACGTTTCAGGCAAGTGAGTGAAGACGTGCAGGCCAGGGCGCTGGCCATGAGCCATTTGATGGCTATTTACATTAAGTCACACTACCCACCCCTGTCCGCATTTTGTGGTAACTCAGTGACCAGTGCAGCCTCGGCTTTTGCCATGACCTATCTTAGTGGTGGCTCTTTTGAGCAGTGCTGCCATGCCATGCAAAATGTAATGAGTGACTGCTCCGGTATGGTGTGTGATGGGGCCAAGTCAAGTTGTGCAATGAAAGTAGCGACATCCTCTGGTGTTGCAATCCGGTCATGCCTGATGGCACTCAATGGCTCAGCAGTCAATCAACAGGGCATCATCGCAGGCGATGTAGAGAATACTATAAAGAATGTAGGTCAGATGATCAGTTCGGGCATGTCATCAACCGATGAAACCATTATCAACATTATGAGAGCCTGACAGATTACGTGGTGAACAATGGGTTTGATTAATTTAACACCGGCTGATGAGGCGATTCTTGAAGCCATGAAGCCGGTTGTTGAGGGTATTGCCGCTATGTCCGGCGGCCATACTGAAGTGGTGCTGCATGGTCTGGATAAAAGTAATCCCTGTATTGTCAAGGTTGCCAACGGACACGTCACAGGTCGCTCTGAGGGAGCGCCTGTCACTGACCTGGCTATGGGTAAGCTGCTGGAAGGACAGGATGTAACACCCGGTTATTACACCCGGACAATAGATGGGAAACTGCTTCGGTCTGTGACCACTATTATTCGTAATGGCGATGGACTCGCTATTGGCATGCTTTGCATTAACACAAACCTGGATGCTCCTTTTCAGGAGGTGGTAGGAGCTATGGTTCCGCATCCAACCTCTATGCCCTGCCGTGATGATAGCCCTGAGAATTTTGCCAGGAACCTGGATGAACTGCTCCACAGGGCAGTAGCGCGAACCCGTGCTGCGGTTGAAGCCGATGAGCAGACTCTACCTTCATTAAAAAACAAGGTGGTCATTGAACAGTTATTGAAGCAGGGTATATTTGAGCTGAAGGAAGCCATTCAATTTGTTGCTGACTATCTGGGCATTAGTCACCATACAGTCTACCGCCACCTGCGAGAGTTAAAGGGGCGGGATTAGGCGCTAAGTTTATTGACTCTTTTAGGTCACTATTTCTGTAATTTCGGTAGGCTAGCTGATTCCAGGCAAGATAAAGTTGCGTAATATTTCAGCTAGCCTATCTCAATTCTTTCTTATGATGGTCTTTATTAGTGTGGCCCTAAAAACCTATCCCCGTTAAAGTGGATCATATGTGTGGGTGAATCTGCTGTCCAAACCTCTGTTTCCCAGGAAATAGCAGAACAATATTTAGCCATCGTTTGCCGGTCAGGAAATGCAGTGACATAGACTAACCCGGGCTTAGCCTTTTTGAACAGCCTGGAAAGCTCTCCATATCTTTTGCCATCAACAGGCCCATGGGATGTAACGGACTCAATTAGCAATAACCAGTCTTTTTTAGCCCAATAAAGAACCACATCAGGTAATTTACCCTTTCGATCAACTACAACTCCCAGCTCTTCAAGCCTTTTCTTTTTGAAAAAGTCTTCCTTGGCTCCAGTATCCCCGAGATAAATAACCTCTGCTCCAGGTGCAAACACAGGCCCAAATTTAACCACAATATCATGAATAAGTTGGCTATGATCACCAGGACTCAGCTTAATCTCTGTGCCATCATCCAGCGTTAATGGAATCATCTGTTTTTCACGTTCCATTGCATATTGTGCTGCAAGGGTTTCACGTTGGCTTAACCAATTCGATAAAGCTCTGTCCCATTGGCAGGTTCCAAAAGTAGCTAATACTTGGCGCAGTGCTTCCGCTATTTGATAGCAGGCTTTTGGCGAGTTGACTGGGCGATCCGGTTTATCTGGGTTATATAAGCACAGACCACCATCTACAAACTGATGGAGTGTCTGTCTTCTGAAAGTCTCGCGGGTGTTGGGTGCATATTCCTTTCCGTAAATATCACGGCACCAGTTCATAATGGGGGTAACCCCAATCATTGGATTGGCAAGATCTGTCCATAGTCCATTAGGTTGTAGGTTTAATAATGCCAGAAGAGTTAAAGCAGAGCGTTCATTCTGCTGCTCTCTCGGCATCCCTAGCAGAGTTAGAATTTCAAGCGCCTGATCAATCTTTTTTTGTGCAGCGAGTGTGGTATCTTCTTCTCCTGTCATTGCAACTACTTCCATCTCAATTAAGTTATCAATATCAACCTGGGTTAAGGGTTTCTTTGCTGCTTGGCCTCCTATGCGCCTGAGGACTTCTGCACTGGGGTAGTGAATATTGCGCAGATCAGTGGCGTTGACCTGAGTATGCCCTCCAAACAGCCGATAATAGCTATCCAGTAACGAGCTGTTAAGGTAAATAAAAAGTCCAGTGGCTAAATGTTTATCTATGCCTCGTTTGTTACAGTGGAAGACATTGAGCTTGTTATCAAAGCCAATAAGTTCGCCGGGTAGTGAACTATCATAAAAAGTGGCAACAATTCTGCGTTTTTCTTCCTTGGAGCTAAACCGTTTAACTACGATAAAGTTGCCACTATGTTCCCATAACCATGATTTTGATCGATCAGATATCTTTATGGCATTGGGCTTTTTGGAGTTTTTTGGCCACTGCAATACACCGTTTAAGTGTATGGGATAGATTAGCGGCACAGCGCCAGCTTCTATATTGTCACGTAAGTCTTCCTTTAATCGAAAATCAACCACGGGACCGGTGGATACTTTGATTCCAAGATCATCAAGCGTATGAGTAAAGGTCGAAATACGATCAATAACTTTTTGATCTCTCTCGTTTGCAGCAATATGGATAAACTGTTCGTTATCCTCAGGGTTAACAATCTGTTCGAAAGCCACTGTCCGAGTCGTCATATCCGTGGCAGTGACAGAACCTGATAACCTGTCAATATGAAAGTCTGCCAATGGACTTGTTGTAATGACAACGTCTCCCTGTTTGGCGCCTTTCACAAGGTGAACAATAATATTTTCTTGTAATACCTTATCATGAGAAAAAGCATTTACCCTGCTGTCAAACAGGTGGATATGACGAATAGCCGTATCCCTTAGGATCATTTTTCGAAATGATTGATAATAGGCTCCATTGCAAAATGAGCGAGGAATAATGGCAACTAACTCACCATTTTTAGCCAATTGTTGTATAGCAAGGGCAACAAAGCCTGAATAAAGGTTAACTGTCTCAATGCCAGCTTTTCTCAAAGCTAAACGATGGGAACCAGTAGCAGGAATTTTTTTATAGGGTGGGTTCATTATGACATGAGAATACCGTCCTTTCTCTGCCTGCTGGCTTGAAAGAATGAAATCCCTGAGGGAAAACTCCATATTTCCATCAATGCTGACCTTATTCATCATGCGGGTACAGAAAGAAAGCGTTTGCTCAATATGGAATTTGATCTGTGGCTCAATATCCAGTGCAGAAATATGAAGGGACTGGACGCCTCCTCTACTGATGGCTTCATCAACAAAAGCGGCGGTTAGAGATCCTGGCCCACAGCCAGGGTCGAGAAGTCGTACCTGACCACTGATGTTGTCAAATAACGATGCCATGTAAAGGCTCGTTGGTGCTGCTGTAAAAAACTGGCCAAGTGATGATTTCATTCCGGGATTAAGCTGGGAGTTAGCCTTAACTCGCAAGTCATCCGCTTCCGCAAGAATACTCAATAGTTTTACTCGATCTGCATAGAGGTTGGGCCCAAATACGGCCAGAAATAGAGTTATTATGACCCACTTTAACAGTCGCCCGAAGTACAAAATAGACCTCTGTTGACACTCTGATTCCTGGTGGCGGATCATCCAAAGATAGAATACTTTGACCTTACTGCCTTTATGCCTTGTCACACAAGCTTTATGGGAAGCTCTTACACCCGCTGTTTTTTCCCATTACAATGAGCAGGTTTTTTGATGCCGCTGTACAGTATAGTGGTGGAATAACCAGTTTTTCGGGGAGGGTTTCAATGGCCGGTAGTGAAAAAGAGGGTGGATCAACTCATTTTGGATACAGGCAGGTTCCCCGGGGAGAGAAGGAAAACATGGTGGCCGGTGTTTTCCATTCTGTGGCAGACAGTTATGATGTGATGAATGACTTGATGTCATTTGGCATACACAGGATCTGGAAACGCTTTACTATAGAGCTGTCAGCTGTGCGTGCCGGGCAGCAGGTTCTGGATATTGCCGGGGGAACCGGAGACCTGGCCAGGCAATTTGCCAGACTGGTGGGCGATACCGGGCGGGTGGTGCTGGCTGATATCAATGACTCCATGCTTAAGGTGGGTAGAAACCGTCTTCTCGACCAGGGGATGACAGGGAATATTGATTTTGTTCAGGCCAATGCGGAGTGCCTGCCCTTTGCAGATAACACCTTTGACTGCATTACCATTTCATTTGGCCTCAGAAATGTCACCGACAAGGATGCTGCACTTCGTTCTATGTGCAGGGTATTAAAGCCCGGTGGACGCCTGTTGATTCTGGAGTTCTCGAAAACCAATAATCCCCTGTTAACCAAAGCCTATGACGCCTATTCATTCAGTTTGCTGCCCGCCATTGGCAAACTGGTGGCTGGCGATTCCGGGAGCTATCGCTACCTGGCTGAAAGTATTCGGATGCATCCTGACCAGGAAACGCTGGAAAACATGATGAAGGGTGCAGGTTTTGTGAATACGGGCTATCACAATATGACGGGGGGGATTGTTGCCCTCCATAAAGGAATCAAGCCTTGATAAAACCACCTTTTATTGGTGGCGGGTTGTTCGGTGACCCTGCCATAAAAACAGCAGTGCTTGCCCTTCTGGAAAAGCAGCTCAATGCCATTATCGGGTTGGACCCTGTTATTGTGCGTCAGCTTGGTGTCATGGAAGGACGGATAGTGGAGATACACTGTCTTGAACCCGACGTTCAATGCTACCTCTACCTGGAAGCATCGGGGGTCAGGTTGGCTGGCTACCATGAAGGAAGCGTTGATGCGTCGATAAAGGGAACTTTGGTGGCGTTTACGGAGCTGGCTTCAAACCGGGCGTTGGATATTGGTGATGTGGCCGGTCTGGAAAGCGGGGGGGATCCAGATATTCTGGAACAGCTTAGCCAGGCACACCGTTCGGCAGAGCTTGACTGGGAGGCATTGCTTTGTCGGTGTTTCGGGGATGTTGGCGGGCATATGCTGGCACAAGGCTTTCGCTTTGCTTCCAGGCAGGCTGAAAAGGTGCGGACCGTGGCGGCAGATAATCTGGGAGAGTATTTGCAGGAAGAACTCCGGTTGTTGCCTTCACGCAATGAACTGGAGGCTTTTTCCTCTGATGTTACCGAGTTGCAGTATGCAGTGGATAACCTGGAACGGTTAGTAAATAATGCAGCTAAAAAGCCTTAAGTCTGGATCGTTATTATTGCCGGATAATAGCGGCTCTTCTCAGTAAAATGACCGGGAATCAGGGGTATAGCAGTTGACCCGTTTGTTTAAGATTATCAGTGCCATTGCCTGCAACCGGTTGGATAACCTGGTTGAACCGGATCGGTTGCCTTTGCCATTAAGAATATGTCTTCGGCTGTTGCCCTGGCGCTATTTGATAAAAAATGATGCACCCAGAGGTGTACGGTTAAGGCTGACAATGGAGGCTCTGGGCCCCATTTTTATCAAGTTTGGCCAGATTCTTTCCACACGCCGGGATCTCCTTCCTGATGATATCAGCGATGAGCTGGCTAAGTTGCAGGACAATGTGCCTGCTTTTTCGGCAGATCAAGCCATTGATATCATTGAAAAAAGCCTCGGCAGTGATGTGGGTACGCTGTTTGAGCGCTTTGACCGGCAACCCCTTGCCTCCGCCTCTGTAGCCCAGGTGCATGGAGCCCGGTTGCATTCCGGTGATGAGGTGGTGGTGAAGGTGATCAGGCCTGGTATTCACCGGGTGATTCGTAAAGACCTTCAATTAATGTACCTTTTTGCCAGGGTTCTGGTCAGGCTGTTCAGGGATGCCCGGCGTTTAAGGCCAATGGAGGTTGTCTCTGACTATGAGAAAACCATCCTGGATGAGCTGGATCTGCTCCGGGAGGCGGCAAATACATCCCAGCTAAGGCGGAACTTTTTGGCCTCACACCTACTCTTTGTTCCACAGGTGTATTGGGATTATTGCCGTCATCCTGTGATGGTGATGGAGCGGATTCATGGTATACCCATATCGGATATCGAGACTCTCCGGGCCCGCGGTACCGATATGAAGAAACTGGCCGAGAGAGGGGTTGAGATTTTCTTTACCCAGGTCTTTCGTGACCGGTTTTTTCATGCTGATATGCACCCGGGAAATATTTTTATTGATGTGGACAATCCGGCGGAACCCCGCTACATCGGCATTGACTGTGGCATTGTTGGTACACTGGAACCTGAAGATCAGCGTTACCTTGCCAGTAACCTACTGGCTTTTTTCCGGCGTGATTACCGCAAGGTGGCCCAGCTGCATATTGACTCAGGCTGGGTGCCGAAGGAGACCAAGGTGGGGGAACTGGAAGCAGCTATCCGAACTGTCTGCGAACCCATTTTTGAGAAGCCCTTAAAGGATATCTCTTTTGGTCAATTGTTGGTAAGGCTATTTCAAACAGCCAGACGTTTTAATATGGAAGTGCAGCCCCAGTTGGTACTGCTTGAGAAAACCCTTCTGAATGTTGAGGGCCTGGGCAGGCAACTCTATCCGGAACTGGATCTCTGGAGTACGGCACAGCCATTCTTGGAAGAATGGATGAAGGATCAGGTGAGGCCATCAACTGTAGTGCGCTCACTGAGGGAGAGCAGTGCTGACTGGCTTCTCAATGCTCCCGGGTTGGCCCATCAGGCTGTTGCCAGTCTGAGGCTGGTGGCAGAGCAGCAACAGCATTTGGCTGAGCTGCAGTCAGAAGCGAAAAAACGTTCCGGACGAGTGCGGGTGCTGGGGGTTGGACTGGTTGTTATAGCTGCCGGTGCCCTGTTATTTCCTGCGGTGGCCTCAACCCTGTCAGCACCCGGAATTCTGTTGGGAGGGATTGGGGTTTGGTTATTAGCGCAGTAGTAGTCTGCAAGGTAACTGAAACCTGAAATATCCGGGCTGGGCTGTTTTTTTGATCAAAGCTTACTGGGACGGCATGAGCCGAATGATAGTTACGGAGAAACCTGATAAAGAATAGTATGGAATTTCTGTAATATATCTGTTAAGTACCCGGCTTGTAGTTGGGAGTGGGTATCCGGTTCTGGACAGGTCGCCTGTTTTACCATGGGTACTCATGCTGATCATCCTGCCAACTCTTATGGTGAGTGTTTACAAGGGATGATGTGCTGTATGCCTTGCCCTGATTTAATGGCGTGCCCATTCAGGGCAGAATAAAATTTACTTGCAGTATAGAGAACCTCCCCTGGAGGTATAGGAGCTATTCATGGGATTTGGCGGTATTGGTATCTGGCAACTGTTGATTATTTTGCTGATTGTCATTGTACTGTTCGGAACCAAAAAGCTAAAGACAATTGGCACCGATCTGGGCGGAGCTGTTAAAGGCTTTAAAAAAGCAATAGACACAGAAGAGAATGAAAACACCAGTAAGCCGGTAAAGCCTTTGGAGGCTGACTCAGTGAGTGTCTCAAAGGATAAATCTCAACTATAAAATTGAGTGAAATATCGTGCTTGATATCGGTTTTACAGAACTGCTGCTGGTTGCAGCCATTGCGCTTGTGGTGCTGGGGCCAGAGCGCCTGCCTCAGGCTATTAAAGTAACGGCCTACTGGGTTGGTAAGATTCGTCGCAGCTTTCAGTCGGTTAAGGAAGAACTTGAGCGGGAAATTGGAGCGGATGAAATCAAGCGCCAGCTTCATAACGAAGCTGTCATGGGTGAGCTGAATAAGGCGCGTAATAAGCTTCAGAGTGAACTCAGGGATTTGAAAGAGGCTGCACAGCTTAACACACCTGCCAAGGAAGCAGAGCGCGTAAGCCAGGCCACTGATTCAGCTGCGGAGCATGCAGAAATAGCCAGGCAGACAGATGCTGCAATGGAAACCAGTGCTCCTGGTAAAGGCAAGTTGTAAACTGATATGACCGACAAACAGAAAAAGACGGGGCTGGACAGAGATCAGCCGCTGGTTCAGCACCTTCTGGAACTAAGAAGCCGGGTACTAAAAAGCCTGGTTGCTGTACTGGTTGTCTTTGCAGGACTTTTTTATTTTTCCAATGATATTTACTTTTTGGTCTCAGAGCCTCTAAGAGCTCAGCTACCAGCGGGTAGCAGTATGATCGCCACTGAAGTAACTTCACCTTTTCTGGCACCCTTCAAACTGACCATTGTATTATCACTCTTTGTTGCCATCCCTTTTATTCTGCACCAGGCCTGGGCATTTATTTCACCGGGGTTATATCGCCATGAAAAGCGTCTGGCGATACCCCTGCTGATAGCCAGTGTTTTCTTATTCTATCTGGGGATCTCTTTTGCCTACTTTGTTGTTTTTCCCCTGATCTTTTCATTTTTTACAACAGTAGGGCCTGATTCAGTAACGGTTATGACGGATATTAATCGTTATCTGGATTTTATTTTGAAACTGTTTTTTGCATTCGGGGTGGCTTTTGAAATTCCTGTAGCCACGGTACTCCTGGTTTGGTCGGGAGTGACAACAGTGGATAAATTATCCAAGAAAAGACCTTATGTTGTGGTTGGCTGCTTTGTGGTTGGGATGTTTCTGACCCCCCCTGATGTTATTTCCCAATCCCTGTTAGCGGTTCCCATGTGGCTTCTTTTTGAGTCAGGTGTCTTTTTGTCCCGATTGATTAAAAAAAGAGATGAAGCTGAAGTGAGCTAGGGGTTATCAACGTTTGCTCGTGTGCTCAGCCAAAAGCCTGTAGTTTCATGGCTGGGCGCAAATGGCTTCGCTTAAGGAATACGTCAGGAATTTCCTCGGTTATTTTGCCGTAGCGGCTATTCCCAACGGTATAATTCCGAACGCACTCCACCAGTGTCATGCTATTTCCCTTTCAATATCTTGACTGCTTCACCCTTTACAAAGCCTGATTCAGGTTGAGCGACACTCTTTTGTCAGCTGGCGGTAACAGCGTCATAAGCTAAGTTTAATTAAGGGATAGCAAGCAATTCAGGGAGGGAGTATGTCTTATCCCCGTAACCACGGTAGCGTCAGCGAGTCTTCAGAAGCATCACCCTTTGATCCGCCTGTGGACGTTGTGCTAAGCAGCCTGTCGCTTTTACTGACTGATCCGGAATTCGCCAACCTTGAAGTTATTATGATGGAAACCTTCGAGGAAGTGGATGACTTAAGAGCTGAAATTCTGGTTAACAGCGACCGCTTTTCGAACCATGCATTAAATCGAATCCTTGAGGAAATCGACCGGGCTGTGGATGACTACCGCCGCGGTATTGCTCTGCTTTAGTAGGTATCAGCCGAGTTGTCACTGTCCTTGCTTTCCTTTCTTTTACTGGCAAATGAGAATGCTTGTTGGGATTGGGTTTCATGTAAAGTGAACATTTCTTCCAGTACTGACTCAGGTGTGCAGTCTCTGGTTTGAAGAATGGTTTCCAAATGGATGATAACGCCTGTTCCAACACTACAGCACTGGCCTATGACAGTTTCTTCCTGAAGTTTTCGTATGCAGGGCGACAGGGATTTCATTTTACATGTCATATGGGTTGTTATTTTTGATTGTTTCTGATCAGTTGCAGGTGTTGTTTTGGGAGTAGGTCGTATAGAATCAGTCTCTATGGAGCGAGAAGAAGCCATTCCATCAGCAACATTGTATCGATCTATATCATCCCAACGGCTATTTTGTATAGATGGCGTAGATTGTCCCTCCCGTGACGTAGTGAAACAGAAATTACCATGAGCTACAGGTCTACCTGAATCTGTTTGAATTCTGCTACCTATTCTATCAGGTGAAAATGTTGAAATCCTTTGTGCATAAGCGCCATGTACATAATTAGTATCATTTAGGCAGGGTATTTCATTTTGTCTTATAGCTATAATCGTTATAAAAAAGTGCACTGTGTTATGAATACTTTTTCGGGGAGCTGCTTGAAGAGCAAGTCCTATTTGTTGTTCCTGCTGGTGGGTGAGATGAGTGCTTTCAAGAATATGTCCTGCAGGATCCAGTTCAAGCTGAATTTTTTGTTGTTTAAGTGTGGTGGTTTCCGCCGCTTTAATTGTTTGATAGCTCGTATACTGTGTACCATCGGGCAGCTGAGCATGATAAGCCATAAGAAATCGTATGGGTTGGCAGGCCCTGTCAGATAAAGCAGTTATCAGTTCTTCATCTAGCACCACCTCTAGTGTATAAGGATCACTCATTTTCTGGTAGCTGACAAGGTGGTAGGTTTCTATACGTTGTCGATTTATGTCGGCGATAATGTGTTCCTCTTGTGTGGAACGGCCTAATGAGCGGGCGATAGCAGAGCCAAGATATTGGGCATCTTTGGGTGATAACGCAGGGTCTTTTCCGGTTGTGGGCATGGATGAGGAAAAAGTAAGGGGGCTTCCAGGTTTATAGGGCTGTGGGAAAGGGGTGACTTGCAGTGTAAATTGTATATTGGGAAGCCACTTATTTGTGCTGTTTTCAAGTTCATAACTAAAGCCAGCCATGCGCTCTTTTCCTGTACTGAGGTCTATGGCTTTTTGGCTGTGAGAGAGCATGCCCCAGTTATTTGCATTTTCTACATAAAGGCATATTCCTTGATATTTTTCTTCAGCAGCCTGAGGAGATAGCACTTCTTCCTGATCAGGCATGGAATAGGCAGTATCGTCCGACAGAGAGGTGAAGGCTTGTTCCTGCTGGGAGTTTTTTTGACTGTGAAGGGATAGTTGAGCAAGCGTGCTTGCAATTGACTCAGTCATTGCTTTTTGTTTTATTTCTTCCCTTTGTTCTGGTGTTAAATAGTCGTTGGTATGACTTTTTAAATGAGACTCCATATCTTCATCAGAAAAATTGCCATTACATAACGGACACTTGCCTGATGAAATAGCCACAGCATCTCGTAGAGCATAGTTGGGTGTTCGATCATCTACTCTATATCTTTTTCTGCATGTTGGGCATTCTTTTTTTCTTTGCTCTGCATCCTCTATACATTCCCGGCAAAACGAATGCCCGCAAGGGAGTACCTGTGGATCGTTAAAACTATCTTGGCATATTGAACAGGGATCAGCTTCGTTAAATTTAACTTCAAGATCTGGAGCAAGACCATCAATATTATAGTATTTGGTAATGACGGCATTGGTGTAAAAAGAAGAAAGGGTTAAAATAATAAATGGGTGAAAGTCTCATATTGACCACAACTAAACACTGCCACCTTTCTCAGGGAATGGTATGACATTGCTTGTAGCAGCCTTGGTGACTTTCTCGCAATAAGTTGCAGCAAATAACTTCCAGCCATTTTCAAACCAGTGGCTCTGAACTAATGACCGAAGCGTCAATATGCCCTGACCACCCGGATTTCTCCAGCGCATACCTGAGCACTTCATCCGCTGGGTAACCAAGGTTTTACAGGCTGCCTCTACCACACCAGAGCCGATCGGAAGGTTATTCGACAAGTGTTCAGCATAGCGCATACGCTGGCGATTTTTTCTGAAATACTCCAGCTCGGTCTTTAATTTTGAGCGGCGCGGATGCTTTTTATGCTGATAAGCCAGGGCTTTAATAATGCGCTCAACCCCATCAAGTTCCTCTTTGAGGACGTGTCGGTAAGTGACAAACTTTTCTTTGGACTTGATGCTGTTTTCTCCATAAGCCTGGTCAAATGCTTTCTTCAGGTGATCGGCTGCGTGGTAGTAATCAATAACCTCAACACCCGCTGGTAGTTCCCGGGAAAGGTATGACCAGTTGTCCTTGGCGCCATCAGCGACTTTGACCAGTGACAGCTGTGGCTTTTGTCGCAACGCTTCTTGCAATAGTGCTGACAAAGACTGCTTGAGTGTGAGTTTTTTAGTTTCTGGCATTCGTCCTATGCGGACTGTTGATAAACGCTCCCCCTGTTGATCGTAAAACGACAAAGTTCCGCAACTGGCCTCCTTGCAACCTGTTGGCCCTTGAGTCCGTTTGCCTTCAGAAGCGCTCCTGGCTCGCTTTTCTACTCGTTTGCCATCTTTCATGGGCAGCATAACGCCATCCAGGGAGGCGGCTACTGTGACCGCATTGGTGGGCACGTTAAGTTTCTCAATAAGCATCTCTTCAAAAGGCTCACGGTGCTGTTCCCACTGAGTATTAAATTGCCTGGGGAAACGAGCAAGACTGCTTTCTGAGGGAGACATACCTCCCATGAGATCAAGGAGGCTTTTTGCTTCACCGGGAGACATTTGAGCAACAACCCAGGCAGCTTGCTTTGCAGCCCGAGGCGTCCAGAAGCCTTCCACGATCCCGGCTTTCAACTCCATGGGCACGATACACGGCTCTTTGCCGTTACGGTAAAGTGTTCGCATAACCCGGACTGAACCAACCGCTGTCTGGTAGGTTTTATAACTGCGCAACACCTGCTTATAAGTGATCCCGCTGACCTCAATAGCTGGGGTATCAATATCAAGCTCAGCCAGCGCCTCTGCTAAAAAATCTTGCTGAGCTTGATTAAAGAGAGCATTAACGGTCTGCTCAAACTCTTCAAAGTGCCTGATAGGATTGCCAGACTCTCGCAGAGCCTGCAATTGGTGGCCTAACCGTTGAATCGCATCACAAGAAATGGTGGCGGCTTCAGTCCGTAGCTGACATACTTCCATGGGGCGGCCTCTCACTGGCAAGGTGTTGTGTGCTATCAACATCATACCTGTGATTGGCTGCCTTCTGTTTAAGCATTGAAAAAATAGCTGCCTACTACTTTCCCCGGTTGGCAAGCTGAAGAAGCTCGGTCAATTTGAGACTTTCACCCTAATAAATAAAGCAATGTTGTTTTTTGAATGAAATGCTATTGTTGAAATCATGTTTTTTCCTTTCTGTTATATTAACGTAATAAATGTTTTTATATTTTCAATTATTGTTAATATTGATTAGTAAATTTTTTGTTATTTCTTTTAACGAAATTACCGTTGGCGGTTGAATTAGTGAAACTTTCTATTAATTCCTATTCTGATTTTTCAGAGGAATGCTATGCAATCTAACCGTACGTATGATGCGAGTTGAGAAATTCACCTTCCCATGAATCTTATACAGTCCTTGTACAGGGTGGTGATGGAGAAAATATAAAATTTTAAGACAACCTCAGGGCGTTGGGAGCGGAATGAACTCCCCATCTCTATAAATTTTGTCCTTTATGGTTCCAATAGGTGAGAATATCCCCTTTTTTTACCTCTGGATGATGAGGGTGGTACTTTTCCACCTATGGCTATTGAATGAATCTACTGTTATTAACCCCGGATGATTTTATAGATGATACTACTGTCAGGCTTGATTGCCGGCGGTTTAAGCATATTCAGGAGGTGCACCGGGCTCAGGTTGGGGATAGCCTGAAGGTGGGACTGCTGGATGGAAACATGGGGAGTGGGGAAATCATCAGGCTTGGGGATAGTTCCCTGGAGCTGACTGTGTCCCTGGAAAGTTCCCCGCCGCCCGCTTTACCCCTGACCGTGCTGCTGGCCTTACCCCGGCCAAAAATGCTGAAGCGTTGTTTGCAGCATCTCACGGCATTAGGTGTTAAAAAAATTGTGTTGATGAATAGTTACCGGGTGGAGAAAAGCTTTTGGCAGTCTCCCTGGCTTGGGGATGAAAAAATCCATGAGCAACTACTGTTGGGCTTGGAGCAGGCGAGAGATACCGTACTCCCGGAGGTGATTCTTGAGAAGCGTTTCAAGCCCTTTGTAGAAGACCGGCTTCCTGAAATGGTAAAAGGAAAGAAAGCCTTGATTGCCCACCCTGTTGGTGGAAAAGAGTGTCCCAGACAGTTAGCTGAACCGGCTGTTCTGGCCATAGGGCCTGAGGGGGGCTTTATTCCCTATGAGGTGACTAAGCTTCAAGAAGCCGGATTTGAGGCGATTAATCTGGGGCCAAGAATACTCCGGGTGGAAACAGCAGTTACGGCTCTGGTGAGTAAACTTTACGATTGATGGCTGAAAGAGTATCTTGACTAAAAGATGTTCACACTTCGCCATTTAATTTGCCAAGGGCAAAGGTAGGCAATCACTCAATGATAGACAAAAAGGGATTTTTTGTCGTACTGGGAGTATTGCTGCTAGCGGCATCAGCAGCGCCGGCATCGGATAAGGGGGTGCTGCTTGATGAGTTGTATGAGCAAGCACAACTTGAGCGTCAGTTGAACTGGATAAAGTCCAGTATGACCTTGGACTATTCAGAATATACCTTGCCAGATAAAGTACTGGATACGGTTAACCAGGTGGTCAGGGTTCGCTATAGCCCGCTTTTTTTCAGGGTATCCATGATGAATACCCTGGATGAGGCGCTGACAGTGGATGAGTTGCTGGCACTGGTTGAGTGGTATAACTCGCCCCTTGGACAAAAAATCCTTAAGCTGGAAACCATCGCCAATAATCCTTTTAATGCGCCTCGTATCCAGGCCTATATTGAAGAGCGTTTATCCAGGCAGCTGCCCCGGTCAAGCCGGACAGCCCTTATCGAAGAACTCATGGTTGCCCTGGATGTTGTTGAACATGGCACTGAGCTGGCTGCCACAGCCTCTGTGGGTGCCCGGCGGATCTTACTGGAAGTGATGCCGGTGATAAATGAAGGGGCAAGGCGTCCTCCACAGGCACTTAAGGCCAGGGAAAAACCAGCCATCCGGCGAACCATGTCCGAGCGGATGAAAAGCATTTTCTTTTATACCTACCGTAGTCTTTCAGATCAGGAAATCCGCCGTTATCTGGAATTTGCCCGCAGTTCTGCCATGCAGAATTTTCAGAGGGGGCAGGTGCTGGCTATTGGCCGAATGCTTTAGGGGCTTAATTCATATCCTGCGGGTCAATATCAATACTCCATCGGACGGTTCGTGAGATTTTAGCCTGTTCTAAAAAGTACGAGGCATGATTAATGACCTTATGGAGCATGGAGCGCCGGGAGGATTGAATCATTAATTGCCAGCGAAACCGGCCCTGACGCTTTTCCATAGGGGCTGGGATAGGGCCTAGTAGTTTAATGGGTGGATCTGTGGGTACTTGCTCAAGCACCTGCCTTAGCTGTTGAAGTAACCGCTCGCAGTCATTGGTATGGGTGGCTTCTGTCCGAATCAGTGCCAGATAGGTCAGCGGGGGCAGGCTTAGCTTGGTTCTTTCCTTGAGTAGCATCTCTGCAAAATGGGTATAGTTATTATTTGCCAGTATTTGCAGCGCTGGGTGTTCAGGGTTGTAGCTTTGAATAATCACGTGACCGGGCTTGTTGCTACGGCCAGCACGTCCTGCCACCTGCACCGTGAGCTGTCCGGTTCTTTCCAATCCTCTAAAGTCAGCACTGAACAGTCCCGAGTCCGCATTAAGTATGGCCACCAGGGTGACGGAAGGAAAGTGGTGACCCTTAGCCAGCATTTGAGTGCCCAGCAGGATGCAGGGAGTGCCTGCGTTGATGGTTTTCAGCATTTCTGCCAGGGCATGCTTTTTACGTGTGGTGTCCCTATCCACCCTTATCACCGGGTAGCCGGGAAATAATTTTGTCAGTGCCTGTTCTGTGCGCTCGGTACCCTGTCCGGCAGGTTGGATATTAGGGCTTTGACAGGAAGGGCAGTGGGAGGGAATAGCGGTTTTATGGTCACAGTGGTGGCAATGCATATAGGGTGGCTGTCGGTGAATGGTCATATGGGCATCACAGTGAGGGCAGTCAATAACTGTACCGCACTCGTGGCAAATGACAGAAGGTGCATAACCCCGACGGTTAAGAAAGACCATAACCTGATTGCCCTTGTTAAGGTGCACAGTGATTTGTGCCAACAAGTCCCGGGACAGTCCATCTGTTAACGAATGCTGGCGAAGATCTATTAACTCCATATGGGGAGGGGCTGCCTGCCCTGCCCTTTTTTTCAGGAACAAGTGTCCAAATCGCCCACTAATGGCATTGTAATAGGTTTCAAGGGACGGGGTGGCAGAACCGAGAATAACCGGGCACTTAGCCTGGCTGGCCCGATAGATAGCAAGGTCTCTGGCGTTGTATCTCAGGGTATCCTGCTGTTTGTAGGAGGCATCATGTTCTTCATCAACAATGATTAACCCAAGGCTGGGAAGCGGTGTGAAAATCCCGGATCGGGTGGCAATAATAATACCGGCAGACTTACTGGCGGCCTGTTGCCAGCCTTCCAGTCTTTCGCCATCACTGAGTCCTGAGTGCAAACTGAATACCGGGGTATTAAAGCGCTTTTTGAAGCGGTTGACGGTTTGAGGGGTTAAGCCGATTTCCGGAATCAGGACCAGTGTTTGCTTTTTAATTTTCAGGCAGGCTTCAATGGCCTGAAGGTAGACCTCTGTCTTGCCACTGCCGGTGATGCCATCCAGTAATACCGGGTGAAATGCGTTCTGGTGAGTCAGGATATTATCCAGCGCAAATTGCTGTTCGTGGTTAAGGGTGAGGGAGGGCTCCCTGCAAATCGGGGTAAATTGGGTAAAGTGCCGGGCAGTAGTGATGGCTTCTGTACAGGCAATCAGTTGCTTGTCTGCCAGATTTCTTAAAATGGTTTTATTAATACCTGATTCCAGCAGATGACTTTCAGAAAGGCCTTCACCTTCGGCATTATCCAGAAGACATAGTGCTTCCAGTTGTCTGTGGCTACGCTTCAGGCTGGCTTTAATGGATTCTGTAACGGGTGCTGCCAGCTGCCAGAAAGTGGTTGTCTGGCTGGGGGTAGCTTTGCCCTGCCGCAAAGCCTTGGGCAGTGCCTGGGATAAGGTTTCCCCCAGACTGTAATGATAGTAATGGGCTGTCCAGCGACACAGAGCTAGTATGGGTTGCTGTATAACGGGTAGATCATCCAGCAGGGTGATGACTGATTTAAGCTTGTCTTCTGCAACTGGACAGTGACGGTCTATGGCAACGATCACGCCAACCACTTTTCTGCGGCCAAAGGGCACCTCCACCCTGACTCCCGGTATCAACTGACTGAGACAGCTTTCTTTTGGGGGCAGGTAGTGAAAGAGTGACCGTAATGGGGAAGGGATAGCAACCTGAACAAAAAAACGTGCAGTGGCAGTACCGGGTGAAATTGCTTCAGGTTCAGTGGTTGTCATGGGTCATCAGGCTCCAGGCTAGGGCTTTATTGTACCTGTAGACGATTCCCTGGGAACAGGTTCTGTTGATAGCGAGGTTATATACCCGGCTCGGCCAGGCACTATTACACGGGTGTATATCTTCCTCGTAACTGTAAGGGGACTTTGTTGACTTAAGCAGTTTGTTTGACTGGCTGACTCTGGTATGATTCGCCCTCTTTTTGTCAGCTTGAAAGGGATGCCTTAAATTTAAGGCCTCTGAATCTGCTGGTGAATTCAGCATACGGTGCCTTTGTTGGTAAGGTGGCGGTGTGCGTTATTGTATGAGGAATACTCAATGAAGCCGGAAATCCATCCAAACTACGAAGAAATCACTGTTTCCTGCAGCTGCGGAAACAAGATTCAGACTCGCTCTACTCTGTGCAAGGACCTGAGCATTGAAGTTTGCTCCAAGTGCCATCCTTTCTACACTGGTACTCAGAAGGTAATGGATACTGGCGGTCGTATCGAGCGCTTTAACAAGCGTTTTGGCAAGCTCAGCACCCGCAAGTAAGAGGGATGAGCTAGCAAAAAGGGTGCCTGCGATTTTCTCAGGCACCCTTTTTTTTATCTGATAAATACAGCGGCAGAATCCTGACTCTATAGACACTGGTAAAGTGGCAATAATAAGGCGGGTTAACCCAGATTTCCTGCCAGTATGAGTAGCTCAATGGCACTGGCTATCAATATAGCCTGGTTTTTTTAGACGTTATTATTGGGCTATACCTGTAAATATACTTTTACTATTACCATTTATACGCTTGTTCGCCTTTTCCGCATCGGATATTCTGCCTTTTTAACCCATTCAAATGTTTGCCGCCAAAAATATGTCCAAGGATATGAAACAGGCGGCTTTGGATTATCATTCAAGTCCAAAGCCGGGAAAAATTTCTATTGAATTGACCAAGCCCGCTGAAACCGCAAGGGATCTCTCCCTGGCTTACAGCCCGGGTGTTGCTGAACCCGTCAGGGAAATTGCAGCCGATCCCGAGAATGCCTACAAGTATACGGGCAAAGGCAACCTGGTTGCCGTGATCAGTAATGGCTCTGCGATCCTGGGCCTGGGTAATCTGGGTGCATTGGCCAGTAAGCCGGTTATGGAGGGCAAGGCCTTATTGTTCAAACGTTTTGCAGGCGTTGACTCCATCGATATTGAAGTTGAGTCAGAAACTCCCCAGGTCTTTATTGATACAGTCAAGCGTATTGCTGGCACTTTTGGCGGTATAAACCTTGAAGATATCAAGGCTCCAGAGTGTTTCGAGATTGAGCGCTGCCTGATCGAAGCCTGTAACATCCCTGTATTCCATGATGACCAGCATGGAACAGCCATTGTTACGGCTGCCGGTATGCTGAATGCCCTGGAAATAGCCGGTAAGAAGATTGAAGAGGCCAGGCTGGTTTGCCTGGGGGCTGGTTCAGCGGCTATATCCTGTGTGAAACTGCTGATCAGCTGTGGCTTCAAGCCTGAAAATATTTTGATGCTGGATAGCAAGGGCGTGATCCATAAGCAGCGAAATGACCTTAACCAGTATAAGGCGCTTTTTGCCGTGGATACCGAGTGCCGGACACTGGATGATGCCATTGTGGGTGCTGATGCCTTCCTGGGCGTTTCCGGGCCTAACCTGCTATCTGCCGATCAGCTCAAGACAATGGCTGAAAACCCCATTGTATTTGCCTGCGCTAACCCTGATCCGGAGATTCGTCCTGAACTTGCCAAGAGTGCTCGATCTGACCTTATTATGGCTACAGGTCGTTCTGACTATCCAAACCAGGTGAATAATGTTCTGGGCTTCCCGTTTATTTTCCGTGGTGCGCTTGATGTCAGGGCAAGCCGGATTAACGAGGCAATGAAGATTGCGGCCGTTAATGCAATCAGGGAACTGGCTAAAGAGCCAGTGCCTCAGGAAGTTCGTGATGCCTACGAAGGTATCGAAATGAACTTTGGTCCTGAATATATTATTCCAAAGCCCACTGACCCAAGACTACTGGGTGCTGTTTCATCTGCTGTGGCCAAGGCAGCTGTAGAATCCGGGGTGGCAAGGGCCGAGTATCCGGCGCACTACCCGCTGAAATCATTGGATGATATTTAAAACCTGTTCGTAGAACAGAAAAAAAGGGCCTGAAGGCCCTTTTTTGTTGCTTGGAATAGCTTCTTGGGCGAGAAGGTTTTTTCCAGGTTGCCATGCCCTTTATGGTATTGGTTAGAAGAATTGGTATTACAACAAAAATTTGTGGACTGTCCTGAAACTCCTTATTATATCCCCGCACCAACTTTAGAGCATCCCAAAAACTGTTGATCTGCTATGAACTTAGCCAATAACTCGTCCGCATTTTCAATTTATAGTTGAAGGTGGACGCGGTTGCACTGGTATGTAGTACATTTTTTGTATTTTAGATAATTTATGCAAATATTGTAGTATTTTAGTGTTCCTATAGCTTTATCCACTTTTTGGACATGATGATAAAACATAGGAGGAATAACAGGTTTGTTTTTATTTTGATTCCAAGGAATATAGGCTGTGCATGGGGTATCGTTTATATATACCTTCCTGGTAAGGCAATAAAAATAATTTATGGTTTCCATTTCTTCATCTGTATCGGGAATAAAGCCATAAGCATCTTTATGGATTTTAGGGAATTTATGAATCTTTAGTCCGTAGGAAGCAGGAATACAGCCTAATAAAATAACTAATAAAAGTAGTGAATTTTTCATGTTTAATAAATACCATATCAGAATCTAAAGTAACTATAGTTGACATATGAAATATTTATATTGTTTATTGTATGGGCATCCTGCCCAGCGCTTGCTTGTACGGTCTATTGAATAGTCTATGCCCCAATTGTTCATTGAGGTGTTTTTTAGTTAAAACTAACCAGCTGTAAAAATCTTGGGAATCTAAAAAAATGTATTACCAAATGGCCTTTACATGGGGATAAGCCTGTATTCTTTCATCAATGGTTAAAAGTGGAGCCGATAAAACTCGTGCTTGAGCCATTATCATTCGATCTGTAGGATCTTTATGGAAGTCTCCAGGTAGTCGTGTTGATTCAACCAAAATCTCATTGCCCAAAGGAAAGAACTCCAGGTTTTCAATCTGACCTGCAAGATTAAGCCATGAATCAACATCCATTGACAGCTTCAGCCTACCTTTTGAAACCAGTATAGAAATCTCCCATGCGGTAATTGATGGAATGACAGTTTGCTTACTTTTCCTGTATTTTTCAATGAGAGAGTTAGCGGTATCACTAAGCCGGCCACTTTTATTAACCCACCAAACCCTGGCTGACCAGAAAGAAGCCCGGGCAAGAATTCAGGTACACAGGAAAGGGCATTTTTACAAAATTATTTACAGGATTATTTTGAATCTAACATCGCTGCCATGTTCCTTGCCTTCATAGCTTCCTTGTCTCGTTTTTTCTTTTCATCATGAGTTTCACTCCACCAATCGTCCTCAGCTAAATCTTTTTCAAGACATTTTATTTTTTTTCCAAGTTCGCTTATTTTACGATTATAATCAGTTACTAAATGTTCTGTGCTTTTGTTTTGTGCTAATGCTTGGGCAAGCCTGGTTGCTTTCGCAATATCCCTTTCCTTTATTAGCTTGTCTTTCTGTTTATCAGCACTATCTATGTGACTCATCAAAGTATATATTTTTTCTGGAATGCCCCTTCTTTTATTGATAAGTTTATCTCTTTCCTGTTTACGTCTAATTTCCACGTCAACCCTCATTAAACTTGATGGGTTCCCCATTGAGGTATTTAATCTTTGCATCATAATTTCCTTAACTTATATGTAAGTTTTTCTTGACTAATTAAGTTTGCTGTCGAATAAGTAAAGTCAAAGTCCCCATTGTTATTGGTAGACTTTACTTGGACTAAGTATCCTAGAGCTTGGTTCATAACTAACCTGTTATTTTTACTAACGTAAAGTTTTTTGCTTTTACCTCGTTTTAGCATCTCGCTGGGAATGCATATGGGTGTTTCAGTATATTTAACCAGCTATGATATAAAGGGATTGCCCCAAAACAGCTATTCCCGCATGATGAACGTCGATGATCGTTGGTATTGACAATAAGGCAGCAAAAATAATGAAGCCGATCAAAACTGAGCCGCCAATTAACAAAGCGGAGCTTTAAAGAAAAAATGTCACCCCTGAACGTAGCTACGATATGGCCGGTTATGATGTATCGAATGGAATCACCCTTTTCTCTTCAATACCATGAGTTACTGTGTAAAAAAGCCCCTCCCACGTTTTTATCAGCCAATGCAAAAAATAGCCCTGTATCCATTTCCATAATGCTATACGGACTCCTTTTGAGCGGGTTCTTAAAGCTTCCTGAAACTGGGGACAGCACAGTTCCTGTATTTGATCTACGAGAAAAGCAAGCATCGTCAGATAGGCCAGATTTGTGGCTAAGTGCTTCTCACCGTGACCGTAGTTATGTTCGAGATCGTAGCCTTGATTTTTCAGGGTGTTAAACGTCTGGTTCTCAATATGCCATCGGCAGCGCCCTCCTTTCATGACGGGTTCTATGGTTTCTTCGTTAAGCGGAATATCAGTCACCCAGCACCAGATATGCTGTTTACCTTTTTTATCGGTTTCGACAAAATCAAGCACATTAACCTGTTCTGCATATTTTGCCTTGTTCAGCCTGACGTCATTGGCATAGCGAAACCACCACTTAATTCCAGTCTCTTCATTAACTTTTTCAGCACGGTGAACTTTTCCTTCTTTATCCAGCTCATCCATCGCTTCAACCAGCGAGGCATGGTTGCCATCTTTCGCGACAATGATGTAATGCCAGCCATAACTCTTAATCAGTTGGACAGTGGGGTTGTCAGCATAAAGACTGTCCAGAAGAATAACGAACTTTAGACGTGGGTGATGCTCTCGTATGGTGGCAAACAACCGTTTAATGGCATTTTTTTCACAGTCATTTTTGGTCGAACCGTCCTGGCAAACTATGGCTTCCGGTGCCAATGGCAAGACTGTTTTTTGATCCGGGTGAGCAATGCATGCTGCCATTAACTGGTGGTAGTGAGCTTCGTTGGCCTTTCCCTTATTTTTAGTACAGCACTCCTGACAAGGTTTTTTATTATTGCAGGAGTAAAATAGCCCAGTTCCATCGATCGGGAGCAAGTAGTGATTTTTCAAGTTCCCGCAGTGAAATTCGAATGCCTTCAGTAATCCGCCCCTTTGGACGTTAGACAGCAATGTCTTAAAAGGCTTTTTGAACTCTACGGGATCTATTGGATCCAGGATTTCCCGCATACTGGTATCACAGGGAGCACGTTTTTTTATCTGATACAGGTGCTCAAGGTTATGCCTTACTTCTTGCTCTGTTTTATCACGCTCAAACGAGAGGAGCGATGGGTACTTGAGATGCATCATGGCAAAAGCGGACATGGAGGCATCATGTATTGTTATTTTTCTGGAATCCTTGTTTGGTCGGACATCTGGAATTTGCTCATAACTTTCAGAAATCGTAGTAATTAAACTGTTTGCATAAAGATGCTTACGACTTTTTTGGAATGGATAAGCCATGAGAGACAGCCATTGATAAAGTATCCCTATCAAAAGTAGACGTTATTTTGTGCGAAATCACTCCATTTGGAATTTACTGTAAGCCTTGCTGTTGCAGTGATTTAATTGATGTCACGGGAATAGCTGGAACGTCGATGATCGTTGGTATTGACAATAAGGCAGCAAAAATAATGAAGCCGATCAAAACTGAGCCGCCAATTAACAAAGCGGAGCTTTAAAGAAAAAATGTCACCCCTGAACGTAGCTACGATATGGCCGGTTATGATGTATCGAATGGAATCACCCTTTTCTCTTCAATACCATGAGTTACTGTGTAAAAAAGCCCCTCCCACGTTTTTATCAGCCAATGCAAAAAATAGCCCTGTATCCATTTCCATAATGCTATACGGACTCCTTTTGAGCGGGTTCTTAAAGCTTCCTGAAACTGGGGACAGCACAGTTCCTGTATTTGATCTACGAGAAAAGCAAGCATCGTCAGATAGGCCAGATTTGTGGCTAAGTGCTTCTCACCGTGACCGTAGTTATGTTCGAGATCGTAGCCTTGATTTTTCAGGGTGTTAAACGTCTGGTTCTCAATATGCCATCGGCAGCGCCCTCCTTTCATGACGGGTTCTATGGTTTCTTCGTTAAGCGGAATATCAGTCACCCAGCACCAGATATGCTGTTTACCTTTTTTATCGGTTTCGACAAAATCAAGCACATTAACCTGTTCTGCATATTTTGCCTTGTTCAGCCTGACGTCATTGGCATAGCGAAACCACCACTTAATTCCAGTCTCTTCATTAACTTTTTCAGCACGGTGAACTTTTCCTTCTTTATCCAGCTCATCCATCGCTTCAACCAGCGAGGCATGGTTGCCATCTTTCGCGACAATGATGTAATGCCAGCCATAACTCTTAATCAGTTGGACAGTGGGGTTGTCAGCATAAAGACTGTCCAGAAGAATAACGAACTTTAGACGTGGGTGATGCTCTCGTATGGTGGCAAACAACCGTTTAATGGCATTTTTTTCACAGTCATTTTTGGTCGAACCGTCCTGGCAAACTATGGCTTCCGGTGCCAATGGCAAGACTGTTTTTTGATCCGGGTGAGCAATGCATGCTGCCATTAACTGGTGGTAGTGAGCTTCGTTGGCCTTTCCCTTATTTTTAGTACAGCACTCCTGACAAGGTTTTTTATTATTGCAGGAGTAAAATAGCCCAGTTCCATCGATCGGGAGCAAGTAGTGATTTTTCAAGTTCCCGCAGTGAAATTCGAATGCCTTCAGTAATCCGCCCCTTTGGACGTTAGACAGCAATGTCTTAAAAGGCTTTTTGAACTCTACGGGATCTATTGGATCCAGGATTTCCCGCATACTGGTATCACAGGGAGCACGTTTTTTTATCTGATACAGGTGCTCAAGGTTATGCCTTACTTCTTGCTCTGTTTTATCACGCTCAAACGAGAGGAGCGATGGGTACTTGAGATGCATCATGGCAAAAGCGGACATGGAGGCATCATGTATTGTTATTTTTCTGGAATCCTTGTTTGGTCGGACATCTGGAATTTGCTCATAACTTTCAGAAATCGTAGTAATTAAACTGTTTGCACAAAGATGCTTACGACTTTTTTGGAATGGATAAGCCATGAGAGACAGCCATTGATAAAGTATCCCTATCAAAAGTAGACGTTATTTTGTGCGAAATCACTCCATTTGGAATTTACTGTAAGCCTTGCTGTTGCAGTGATTTAATTGATGTCACGGGAATAGCTGCTTTCCGGTACGGTTTATTAATGGTCGGGATAAACTGAGACAGGTTAATGAAGCGGGTACTAATGAAGGCTCCTGTAAAATTTTTGCTTTTGGCAAAATTCACAATTTGACTCAGGAAGAAACCCTGGCTTGCTTTGGGCGTTTTTATCGGGAAGATGTTATTAATGATCATCACGGCCAGGGGCATGGCAATATTCGTGCATTTATAGTCTCTGGATGGGATGGTATTACCTTTGATCATCAAGCTTTAATAGAAAAATAAACCAGGTTGCTGATGATGTCGCTTTGCCGTCGCTACGGTGGCCTACCTTGAAGGATAAATCGGTTCAGCCACCGAAGTTAGATGCAGCAGAATCAGTTAGGAACTCCTTTTCCGGCTTTGAAGCTGATTTGTACGGCTACCTCTTTGCTAACCCTGTTCTTGGTGTTATGTGCATGTACGATAAACAGTTGAATGATGACTGCACAAATTCCCACTATTGCTGCTGCAAAAGGCATACTCTTTATGGGTAGGCTGTTGCTTAGCCATACCGCACCAAGTATGGTGCCTGCCGAACCTCCCAGGTAGTTGCAAGAACTATTGAGTGCCACCACTGCCGCACCTTGCTGAGGTTGGAGTTCAAGTAGGGTGTGCTGTTGAGGGGCCAGTGATGACCAGCCCGTTGCTCCCCAAAGCAAGAAGGGTAAAAACATTAATGGTGATGCAAGCAGTAATCCAAATGGGATAGCGCAGAGGGAAAGGGACATCACCGCTAAAATCACAACCAGCAGTACTCTTGGCTTTTTGCTCCAGTCGATTAAGTGACCCACGGTAAAGCTGCCAATCATCCCACCCAGACCCCAAGTCCACAGGTAAGGTGTCATCTGAGTAGTATCAGTAATACTGGAAATGATGGGTGCAAGGTATGAATAAAGTCCCAGACTTGCTACCGCTGTCAGAAAGGTGACTGCAATGGTTGCAGAAACCTGTTTGCTGGCCAGTAAGGTTACTCGCTCTTTTAAAGAAGGGGGCGGTGGTGCATTCACCTCGTGTACCCCTGCTATAACACCAATCAATCCCAGCAAGGCAATCAAAATAACCAGCCCAAAGATACCTTGCCAGCCTATATAGGATGACAGGGCAAGCCCTGTGGGAACGCCCACAACGGTACCCGCGCTCATTCCTCCCAGGATTAACCCAAGTGCCCGGCCTTTTTTCTCTTCTGGCACCAGAGAGGCTGCGCTTGCTGCTGCCAAGGGAGAGAAAATACCTGCTCCTATGCCTGCCAATGCTCTGCTGATCAACAGCATGGTTAAGTTAATGCTGAATATTGTGGCTAAGTTAGCAGCAATAAACAGCACCATGGACAGTATCAGGGTTTTTTTGGTGGGTACGTTTGATAATACCGTTGCTAAAATGGGGGCAGACAGTGCATAGCATAGAGTGAATGCAGTCACCATCTGGGCACTTTGAGCCTCGTTAATCTGAAAGAAACTCGATATTTCGGGAATAATGCCAGCTATGATGTAGGCATCCATTCCGAATGCAAACATAGCTATAGGTAAAAATATTATCTTTTTCATATTGTGATATCTCTTAATCTAATGTTTCCATATTTACACCTGCCATGAATTGATATCGCCAACTCTTTTCGGCGTGGAAAAAATATTTTTTTCTATTTCTTTATATGCTTACTTTTTTGAAGTGGTCAATATAATACGGATGTGGTTTTATAAAAAAGAGTAAAAGCTTGTTGTTTTTTTTAAATTGAAGGTATTTTCTGATTTGTGAAAAATTAGAGCGGTTTTTTTTGTTGAGGATTTTATCTTGATACAAATCAAAAAAATAAATATTGCAAAGTAGATACTGGGCTGCAATTTCTCATCAAGAATGGCTGTTTTTTGTAAGTTCTCAATAACTGCTGGATAGCTGCAAAATTCTGATATACATCTATCCTTCCCTCATGCAACCCCCAATCAATCAAGAGCAAGTGTACTCACCTGCGAGATTACTGAATCTTGTTGCTCAGCAGCAAGGGCAGATTACTCAGCAGCAAGAGCAGATAGCGAAGCTTCAAGCGCTTGTTGAGGCACTGCAAGCGCAGATTCGTCGTCTTAAAAAACTGCCGCCAAAGCCTGATATCAGACCCAATACAAAACCAAAAGATGATGGTAAAAAGGGTGATAATGGTCCCGGTGATGACAACGAACCGCCTGATAATTCAGGGAAACGTAAGGTTGAGAAGCCTGGCGAACGAACACGAAAAAATCGCCAACAGCCTGATAAGCCAGCAACAGAAAAAATCATCACCGTAGAAGTATCTGATGTCCCGTCTGGTTCGACACCAAACGGATTTAGCTCTTTTTCTGTACAAGAGCTGACTATTCAGGCGTTCACGGTCGAGTATCATTTGGAGCAATGGCAGACGCCCGACGGACAAACCATCACAGCAAAACCTCCCGAAAGCCTGCATGGACATCACTATGGACCACAACTCCAGTCCTATTTGTTGTACCAGCATCACGGTTGCTCGGTGACTCAGCCGCAGCTGTTGGACTGGTTGTGGGATATAGGAATCTCAATGTCCGCGGGAGAACTTCATCGGCTACTCACTGAAGGTCATACTGACTTTCATGAAGAAAAAGACGCTTTGCTGGCAACAGGGTTCAAATGCTCCCGCTACATCCAGACCGATGACACCGGAGCTAGGCATAAAGGACAAAATGGCTACTGTACCATTATCAACAATGAGCTATTTGCCTGGTTTGAGAGCACAGGCAGTAAGAGTAGGGAAAACTTCCTGAGCCTCTTGCATCGCCCCTGGAAGACTTATTCCGTCACGCAGGACGCCTTGGACTATCTGGAAAAATTTGATTACCCGGAGAAGTGGCTAAGCATCATCAGGCAATACATGGGCGTTACGTTTTTAAACCGGGAAGCCTGGGAAGCAGCCCTTAACGACCATGGGCTAACGGGAAAGACCCGGCGCAAGCAAGCAGCAGAAGCGCTTATTTACAGCAGCTTAATGGCTCATGGTATGGGACACCTGACCACATTCAGTGATGGTGCTCAGCAGTTCAACGTATTCAACCATGCTCAATGCTGGGTTCATGCGGAGCGGGGATTGGCTAAAGTCCACCCGGTCAATGAGCAGCAAGCCAGTGCACAGTACTGGTGTCGTACATGGTTCTGGGCTATCTACAACGATTTAAAAGTCTTCAAGGCCAGCCCCGATAAAAGTAAAGCTCAAAACATACGTCGCGATTTCAAGGCCCTGACTAATACCCAGGTAGACTTTCCTGATTTACAGGACGCACTGTCAGGGCTGGTCGTTATAGAGAAGGAATTGCTACAGGTACTCGATGCTCCAAGCCTTCCGCTCCATAACAACCTGAGCGAAAGCCAAATACGGGAATACGTGAAACGACGAAAAATCAGCGGCGGCACAAAAAGCAAAGCGGGAAGAAAGTGCCGGGATACGTTTGCCAGCCTGAAAAAAACTTGCCGGTTGTACGGTTTATCGTTTTGGCATTATCTGAAAGATCGAATCATGGGCAGTGGCAGTTTTCCCTGGTTGCCCGACCTGATAGAACAAGCATCCAGCGACTTTTCGTGTGGGTTAACCAGCAGTTATTGAGAACTTACTGTTTTTTTAACTATATTTTAAACAGCTTGATGATGTTATTTTCAATTTAATAGAATAGAACTTGAGTATATTAGTCTAGATCATTAATGATGTTATCAATACTATAAGGGGCCTTGCAATATGGAGCTGTGTGAAAATAAAAAGCGGAAAAGAAGTTTTCCTACAGCATTTACTATTTTATTTGTAATAACACTTATTGGTAAGTTCTCAATAACTGCTGGATAGCTGCAAAATTCTGATATACATCTATCCTTCCCTCATGCAACCCCCAATCAATCAAGAGCAAGTGTACTCACCTGCGAGATTACTGAATCTTGTTGCTCAGCAGCAAGGGCAGATTACTCAGCAGCAAGAGCAGATAGCGAAGCTTCAAGCGCTTGTTGAGGCACTGCAAGCGCAGATTCGTCGTCTTAAAAAACTGCCGCCAAAGCCTGATATCAGACCCAATACAAAACCAAAAGATGATGGTAAAAAGGGTGATAATGGTCCCGGTGATGACAACGAACCGCCTGATAATTCAGGGAAACGTAAGGTTGAGAAGCCTGGCGAACGAACACGAAAAAATCGCCAACAGCCTGATAAGCCAGCAACAGAAAAAATCATCACCGTAGAAGTATCTGATGTCCCGTCTGGTTCGACACCAAACGGATTTAGCTCTTTTTCTGTACAAGAGCTGACTATTCAGGCGTTCACGGTCGAGTATCATTTGGAGCAATGGCAGACGCCCGACGGACAAACCATCACAGCAAAACCTCCCGAAAGCCTGCATGGACATCACTATGGACCACAACTCCAGTCCTATTTGTTGTACCAGCATCACGGTTGCTCGGTGACTCAGCCGCAGCTGTTGGACTGGTTGTGGGATATAGGAATCTCAATGTCCGCGGGAGAACTTCATCGGCTACTCACTGAAGGTCATACTGACTTTCATGAAGAAAAAGACGCTTTGCTGGCAACAGGGTTCAAATGCTCCCGCTACATCCAGACCGATGACACCGGAGCTAGGCATAAAGGACAAAATGGCTACTGTACCATTATCAACAATGAGCTATTTGCCTGGTTTGAGAGCACAGGCAGTAAGAGTAGGGAAAACTTCCTGAGCCTCTTGCATCGCCCCTGGAAGACTTATTCCGTCACGCAGGACGCCTTGGACTATCTGGAAAAATTTGATTACCCGGAGAAGTGGCTAAGCATCATCAGGCAATACATGGGCGTTACGTTTTTAAACCGGGAAGCCTGGGAAGCAGCCCTTAACGACCATGGGCTAACGGGAAAGACCCGGCGCAAGCAAGCAGCAGAAGCGCTTATTTACAGCAGCTTAATGGCTCATGGTATGGGACACCTGACCACATTCAGTGATGGTGCTCAGCAGTTCAACGTATTCAACCATGCTCAATGCTGGGTTCATGCGGAGCGGGGATTGGCTAAAGTCCACCCGGTCAATGAGCAGCAAGCCAGTGCACAGTACTGGTGTCGTACATGGTTCTGGGCTATCTACAACGATTTAAAAGTCTTCAAGGCCAGCCCCGATAAAAGTAAAGCTCAAAACATACGTCGCGATTTCAAGGCCCTGACTAATACCCAGGTAGACTTTCCTGATTTACAGGACGCACTGTCAGGGCTGGTCGTTATAGAGAAGGAATTGCTACAGGTACTCGATGCTCCAAGCCTTCCGCTCCATAACAACCTGAGCGAAAGCCAAATACGGGAATACGTGAAACGACGAAAAATCAGCGGCGGCACAAAAAGCAAAGCGGGAAGAAAGTGCCGGGATACGTTTGCCAGCCTGAAAAAAACTTGCCGGTTGTACGGTTTATCGTTTTGGCATTATCTGAAAGATCGAATCATGGGCAGTGGCAGTTTTCCCTGGTTGCCCGACCTGATAGAACAAGCATCCAGCGACTTTTCGTGTGGGTTAACCAGCAGTTATTGAGAACTTACACTTATTGCCATTGGCTTAACATGGGTCGTTCCTGCTGGCTCATACTCCAAGTTGTTTTATGATTCGATGAGTCAGAAATTGCAAGTGACTGCACCAACAGGAGAAATTAATAAGTTACCTGCCGATCAGAAGTCTCTTGATGCCTTAGGCATCAATATAAATATTGGGCAATTTACAAATGGCAGCATTCGCAAGCCTATTTCAATTCCTGATACATACCAGCGGTTGCCTCAGGCACCTATGGGTATAGAGGATATTGCTGTCAGCATGGTTCATGGCACCATTGAAGGTGCAGATATTATTGTGTTTATCTTAGTGCTTGGTGGTTTAATTGGAGTCATAAAAAAAACAGGTGCATTCAATGCCGGGTTAATTGCATTATCCAAAAAAACCAGGGGAAAGGAATTTTTATTTGTTGCATTGGTTTCATTACTGATGGCCATTGGAGGAACCACCTGTGGCATTGAAGAGGAAGCTGTTGCCTTTTATCCGATTCTGGTGCCGGTTTTTCTGACATTGGGATATGATGCCATCGTTTGCGTGGGTGCTATTTTCCTGGCCTCTTCTATTGGTAGTGCCTTCTCCACCATAAACCCTTTTTCTGTGGTGGTTGCTTCTAATGCCGCAGGTATTTCATTTATGGAGGGTATGGGTGCCAGGATTTTTGGCCTTGTTGTGGGCATTATCTTTGTTATCGGCTATTTGTATTGGTATGCAAAGAAAATCAAGGCAGACCCTACTTTCTCCTATACCTACAGTGACCTTGAATCATTTAAAGCACGATACCTCAGTGATGACACCCATAATCACCACATCGACTTTACGCTTCGTCGTAAACTGATTTTGTTACTGTTTGCCCTGGCATTTCCTTTAATGATATGGGGTGTAACCATTGCAGGATGGTGGTTCCCACAAATGGCCGCTTCTTTTTTATCCATCGCAATCATTATTATTTTTATCTCTGGCCTTAATGAAAAGGATGCTTTAGAGGCTTTTACCCAGGGAGCTTCTGAGCTGGTTGCCGTTTCATTAATTATTGGCATGGCCCGGGGGGTTAATATTGTACTTGAGAGTGGCATGATTTCAGATACGATTCTGGCGTATGCCTCACAGTTGGTTTCTGGCATGGAAGGCAGTGTTTTTGCCGTTGCCCAGTTAATTGTCTTTTTCTTCCTCGGCCTTATCGTGCCTTCCTCTTCCGGTCTTGCGGTTTTGGCCATGCCAATTATGGCACCACTGGCCGATACCGTCATGATTCCAAGAGATATCGTTGTCTCTGCCTATAACTGGGGACAATATGCCATGTTATTCCTGGCACCTACCGGACTTGTACTTGTGACACTTCAAATGCTGGGCATTCAGTTTGACCGGTGGATTAAATTTGTCTGGCCGGTTGTTGTCTTTATGCTGCTGTTTGGCGCTGCACTGCTGGTAGGTCAGGTCATGATGTTAAGTTAGGTGTCATTCCTTTATTGTTAAGCCGCACCAGGCAAGATCTGTCAAAACATCAACAGCTCCTGGCCAGGTGCGGTTTAGGCTCATAACTTATTGGTCAACTAAAACAATTCCTTGGGTGAGAAGGATTGCTCCAGGTTATCCAAAATGGGGGTTTCCTCTTCACTGATTGTTTTCGGTGCATGCTCTTTTCTGAAAATTTCAAAAATGGCATTTGTATCACCTTGGCGGGCCAGCTTTCCTGTCTTGGGGTTTATTTTCAGGGTGACCAGTCCTTCAGGCTGGGGTAGCCGCTTCTCTTGCTTGTCTTTGAGGGCCGTTTGCATGTATTCCAGCCACACTGGCAAGGCTGCATTGGCACCATACTCCCATCGTCCGAGTGTTGAATAGTTATCCATACCAAGCCAGACACTGGTTAAAACGTCGGGATTAAAGCCAACAAACCAGGCATCCTTGTTGTCATTGGTGGTACCTGTTTTACCACCAATATCATGTCGGCCTAATGCCCGGGCCCGTTTGCCAGTACCGTGCCAGATAACATCATTCAGAATATCATTGACAATATAGTTGACCCTGGGATCCATAACCTGCTTGGCTTTAGCGGGAAAAGGCTGGGCAATCTCTTCCGGGGCCATTTCTGACGGAATAGAATAGGCGACCATTTCAGGATCTTCTGCCCCGGAATTATTACCCTGTAGCTCATCCTGCTGATCGCAGGCTTTGCACACTGTTTCAGGTTCTGCCTGATAGACGACATCATTCATCACCTCTACCCTGTCGATCAGATAAGGGGTAATTTGATAGCCGCCATTGGCCAGTACCGCGTAGCCACTGGCAAGTTCCATGGGTGTCATGGAAACGTTACCCAGGGCCAGGGACAGGTTTCTGCTAAGGGCTTCCTTAGGAAAGCCCAGCCGGGTTAAGTAGTTAATGGCCCTGTTAATGCCCACCTGTCGCAATACTCGAATGGAGACCAGGTTTCGGGAGCGATAGAGTCCTTCCCGCAAGCGCATTGGGCCATTGAATCGCATATTATCATTGTTGGGGCGCCAGGCACCTTCAAGCCCATTATCATCAAATACAATGGGGGCGTCGTTAATAATGGTTGCTGCCGTCAGTCCGTTGGCTATGGCGGAGGCATAAACAAAGGGTTTAAAGGATGAACCTGCCTGGCGAATGGCCTGGGTGGCCCTGTTATACATGCTGTCGTAAAAGTTAAACCCTCCCACCAGTGCCAGTATGGCACCATTTTCCGGGTGAATGGATACCAGTGATGACTGGGCAACGGGTTCTTCGCTCAGACGATAGCGGCCATCAGGCATTTTCCGAACCCATATCATGTCGCCCGCCTGCACAATGTCTGATGCCGATTTGGGGTTATAACCAAAGGCGTTGACATTAATATAGGGCTTGGCCCAGCGAAGGTTATCCCATTCTATTTGGTTATGTTGGCCATCCTTGAGAAGAATGCTGGCGGTTTTATCATCAACGTCTAATACCACTGCCGGTGTCAGCACGCTGACCGAGCGGACTTGGTTAAGTGCCTCTTGCCAGTCATTCTCTGTTGTGGCCCCGTGTTCAATGAGATTGCTCATGGGGCCTTGATAGCCATGGCGTTCGTTATAGGCCATTAACCCATTGATTACAGCGGTATTGGCAGCCTCCTGGAGTTCACTGTTGATGCTGGTGTATACCTTAAAGCCTTCCGTATAGGCGTCAGGGCCAAAGCGTTCAACCATTTCCTGTCGGGCCATTTCGGCCACATAGGGCGCATGAAGCTCTATTTTGGTGCCATGGTAGCTGGCCGTGACTGGTTGAATTACAGCGTCTTCATAGTCGCTTTCATTAATGTAGCCAAGCTCTTTCATCCGGCTCAGAATCCAGTCACGGCGGAGTATGGCCCGATCCGGATCATTAATGGGGTTGTAACGGGAGGGTGCCTTGGGCAGTCCTGCCAGCATGGCTATCTGAGCCAGGGTTAGCTCGCTGATGGGCTTGTCGTAGTAAACCTGTCCCGCCGCTGCTATGCCATAGGCCCGGTTGCCCAGATATATTTTATTGAGATAAAGCTCAAATATTTCGTCTTTGGTGAGTTCTTGCTCTATTTGCAGGGCTAGCAGAATTTCATTGAATTTCCGGGAAAAAACCCTTTCATGGCTTAAAAAGAAGTTTTTAGCCACCTGCATGGTAATGGTACTGCCACCGGACTGAATGCGACCTGTTGTGATCAACTGAACGGCAGCGCGCACAAGGCCAATAAAGTCGACTCCCGGATGGGAGTAAAAGCGGTCATCTTCAGCGGCCATAAAGGCATGAACCAGGTTTTTGGGAAGAGACTCAAATTGAACGGGTTGCCGACGCTTTTCTCCAAACTCAGCCATGAGCTTGTGGTCGCTGGTGTAAATCCGTAAGGGGGTCTGTAAATGGACATCTTTGAGAGATTCCACGGATGGCAGGGAGGGACTGAGGTACAGGAAGGCGCTGGCCGCTATGGCCACTATGCCACTGACTGAGGCCAGGCCGGCCCAGACCACAAATCTGAATAACTTTACCGAATGTTTCATGCAGAGTGAAGTTCCTACCAAAGCAGAGGCATTCAGCGGGTTAGGAGCTAGTACATCAAGTGACGTACCAGGTTGCATATGCCATCTTTGTCGATTCCAGGATGGCTATTATAAGGGGTATTAAGCCTGGTTGACACATACATGAAAACTCAACTAAGCAGAAGAGGGGCGGGTGCAGGTTTTATCCGCTTTAATGTCATTATAAAAGAATGCAGAATTGTCTTTCGGATATTTATCGGTAATTGCGTAAATTACAATCCTGATATTTAATGAAGTTAAGGGCTTTTTTAAATCATATGAACCAGGCTTGTATTATCCAGCAGTCCGGTGCCTGCCGTTAGTCATATTACTGTCATCAAGTGTTTAATCTGTTTTGCCCTGCCCGTGTCAGGCATCTTATTGGCAGTGCTGCCTAAAGGAATAATCAAGAAAAGGAATGTCCAGTGTTTGGGCTATTTAATAACAAGCCTAAGGCGCTTCTCGGAATTGATATCAGTTCAAACTCCATCAAAGTGATTCAGTTAAGCTGTGAAGGTGGCCAGTATCGTTTGGAGGCTTTTGGTTCTGATCGTCTTCCGGAAGGGGCTGTTGTAGAAAACACCATCCAGAATACTGAAGTGGTAGGTAATGCCATTAGCAAGGCTGTTGCCCGCTCACGTTCCAATTTGAACGATGTGGCTGTTGCAGTTACCGGTGCTGCCGTGATTACCAAGATGATTGAAATGGATGCATCCCTGAGTGATGGGGAGATGGAGTCACAGATTGCGGTAGAGGCTGATCAGTATATTCCTTATGCCCTTGATGAGGTGGCTATAGATTTTGAGGTGCAATCGCTCAATGCAGACAATCCGCAAAGGGCAGAGGTGCTTCTTGCAGCTTGCCGGAAGGACAGTGTTGAAAGCCTTGAGGAAGTTCTGGAGATTGCAGGACTAAATGCTGCCGTTGTTGATATTGAAGCCTTTGCCATGGAAAGGGCATTTGAATTACTGGAAGGGAATATAAGTCTATCTGTAGAAGAACCAGCGGTTGCTGTTGTTGATATTGGTTCTGATTCTACGTCCCTATATGTTTTGATTGATGGCAAGACGGTTTATACCAGAGAACAGCCTTTTGGTGGACAGCAGTTGATTGATGAGGTTCAGCGTCATTACGAATTTACACAGGATGAGGCTGTTCAGGCAGTTAAGCAGGGAACATTACCTGAGGATTATGAATCAGAGCTGCTGAGACCCTTCAGGGATGCAACAGTTCAGCAAATATCAAGATCCCTTCAATTTTTTTATTCCTCCAGCCAGCATAGTCAGGTAGATGCAATTGCTCTGGCAGGAGGAACCGCATTAATTTCAGGGTTGGTTCCACAGTTACAAAAGGAGTTGGGGGGTAATGTATTTTTGGCAAATCCTTTTGCTGATATGTCCTTTTCTGGGAAAATTAATACTAAGGAACTGACACTAATAGCACCATCGCTCATGGTTGCCTGTGGGTTGGCTATGAGGAGCTTTGATTAATGGCAAAAATTAACCTGCTGCCCTGGAGGGAGGAACTCCGGGAACAACGGAAAAAGATCTTTATTGCAGGTTGGGGGGGCGTTATCTTTTTTGCTGTGCTGATTATTGTTGTTTCTGATTTTATGATAAGTGATGCCATTAGCATTCAGCAGGGGCGTAATCGGTATCTACAAAACGAGATCGGCAGTTTGGATAGAAAAATAACTGAAATAAAAAATATCAAGAAAGAGAAGGCACAATTAGTGGAAAGAATGGTAGTCATTAACGGCCTTCAAGGAAATAGGCCTGTTATTGTCAGGGTTTTTGATGAGCTGGCGCGTATTGCTCCGGATGGGGTGTATTTTAAAAAGCTTTCAGTTAGAGAGTTTCAATTGAGCCTGGTTGGAGTGGCTGAATCAAATAACCGGGTTTCTGAATTAATGAGAAAAATTAATTCTTCATCATGGTTTGAAGATCCAAACTTAACGGCAGTGAGAAAGGTTGTTGAAGATGGGGAACGTCTTAATGAATTTGATTTGACCTTTGCCAAAGCCAGTCCTGAAGGTGAGGAGTCATTATGAGTATTTCAGAATCAGTAAAAAAACTATCTGAAATTGATTTTAATGAGCTGGACTTGGAAAATATTGGTGATTGGCCTAATGTACTAAAAATTGTTATTTGTATGGTTAGTTTTATAGTTGTTATTGCCCTCGGTTATCAATTTCACCTCACTGACCTACGAAGTACTTATGAGCGTAATTGTTCAAGAGAGGAAGAATTAAAAGACCAGTTCAAAGTGAAGGCTTTTCAAGCAGGAAATCTTGAGGCCTATAAAAAACAATTGGCGGAGATGACAAAGCAGTTTGGTGAACTGGTGCGACAACTTCCGGAAGATACAGAGGTTCCGGGTTTGCTTGATGATATTACCCTAACGGCTCGGGGAGCCGGGCTGCAAGTAGAATATATTAAACTTCAGACTGAACAGGTGAATGAATTTTATATAGAACTGCCTATTAAAATTCTGGTTAAGGGTAGCTACCATGATTTCGGTAATTTCGTCAGTGGTACGGCAGCACTACCCAGAATAGTGACTCTTCATGACTTGTCCATTAAGCCTGATGGCAATGCGGACAAACTGGCCATGGAAATTATCGCCAAAACATACCGGTACAATGACAGGGGTGTTCCACAATGAACAGGTACTGGTATCTCTGGGCTTTTAGCCTGCCTGTGCTGACAGGGTGTTCAGGTCACTCAAGCAAAACAGATCTCGATCAGTACATGGCTGAAATCAGGTCTCGTCCAGCGGGAAAGGTTGAACCCGTTCCTGTCTTTGAGTCTTATGAATACTTTTCTTATGGCGCTTCAGGTATGCGGAGTCCTTTTGAACCGCCTAAAAGGGCGTTGGAGAGGAAAAGAATAGATAATGGCGTAAAGCCTGACCCCAATCGGGTTAAGGAATATCTGGAGCAGTTTGATATTGCATCATTCAGTATGGTGGGAACCATTAGCAATCATTTGGGGTTGTGGGGACTGGTCAGGGGAGAGGATGGTATTCATCGAGTGAAGGCAGGTGATTATCTTGGCAGGAATCATGGCCGGATCACATTTATTGATGACCAGGAAATTCAGTTGATAGAAATCATGCCGATCAATCAGGGACACTGGGTTGAAAGGCAAAGACGAATTCCTCTAACAGAAAGCAGTGCCAGCAAAAAGTAGCTTCAGGAACGGAAATCCATAAACCTTCAAGCAACCATTCAATTAGCAATCGCCCTTCGACAACGCCCTGATTTTATAAAGCGCGCTTGATTTTTTTCGGTTGGTGCCGATTAAGATCACCAGTCCTTTATCGGTTTATGGGTAAGCAAAAATGAATAATAAGCCCAGGCTGCATTCAGGCGCATTGGGTGTGCTTGTATATGGCATATTGAGTGTGAAACCACTGCTTACCCATGCCGGTGTCCTGATTGACATGGATGCCACCTCCAGACCCGATGGCCGGGTTGAACTGCGTCTGGCCTTTGATGGTCCTGCCCCCAATATTAAAGGGTATAGTATTGAGCAGCCTCCCAGGGTTTCGATTGACTTGCCAGACACCAGTAGTGGCTTGCCCAAGTATAATGAGCTGGGTTTTGATGTTGCTCAAAGTGTCACCGTACTTGAGGCAGGCAAAAGAACAAGGCTTGTGGTTAATCAGAAAACTCCCACAGGATTTTCCAGTAAAGTGGATGGCAACCTGCTTTATATCGCCCTGGGTGATAACAGCAAGCCTGCTGCCGCACCAGTTACCTCAATGCCACCGCAGGAAATGTACACTCCGGGTATAGGGGCCGCCTATGGTTTATCGCCTTCTGTAGAAAAATCCGTGGCGGGTTCAGTGACCCAAATTGATTTTCATAGAGGTGATGCCGGTGAGGGGAATGTTGTCGTCTCTTTATCAAGCTCGGGCGTACCTGTTGACATTAATGAAGTCTCTGGCCGCATCAGGTTACAGTTTCAGGGGGAGATCATTCCCGAAAAATTGCAAAACCGACTGGATGTTATCGATTTTGCCACACCGGTTAAATACATTGATGCAAAGGTTGAGAGTGGAAATGCCATCATAGTTATCGAGCCCAAGGCAGGGTATGACTATCTGGTTTATCAGGCGGATAATAAATTGACGGTTAGTGTAAAACCTCTCACAGGCAAAAGCCTGGCTAAAAAAAGGAAAGGGCTGACTTATAAGGGAGAGAAGTTATCCCTTAACTTCCAGAATATTGAAGTGAGAGCTGTGTTACAGCTTATTGCTGACTTTACCAGTTTGAACCTGGTGGCCTCGGACACAGTGACAGGTAATGTCACCTTAAGATTACAAAACGTACCCTGGGACCAGGCCCTTGATATTGTGCTCAAGGCAAAAGGTTTAGACAAACGCCTTGAGGGGAATGTTTTAACGGTGGCCCCTGCCGATGAGATCGCTGCGAGAGAAAGGCAGTTACTGGAAAATGAAAAGCAAATCAGGGAGCTGGCTCCGGTTTATACGGATCTGATTCCCATCAATTATGCGGATGCCGCTGAAATCGCCGCGGTGCTGGCCGGAAGTGGAGAGGAAAGTGAAACCCTTCTTACCGAGCAAGGATCGGTACAGGTGGTTGAAAGAACCAATAGCCTCCTGATTAAGGACACCCAGGCCAAGCTTGATGAGCTGAGAGAGTTACTGGAGCAGCTGGATATTCCGGTGAGGCAAGTATTGATAGAAGCCCGGGTGGTGACATTAAGTACCAGCTATAGAAAAGAGCTGGGTGTGAAATGGACCGGAGGAGTGAGTAATTCCAGCAACAATCGCTATATTCTTGGGGGAGGACGAGGAACCAATATCAAGTTTGAAGAGGGAACGGCTATCTATGATGCCAATAATAACTTTGATATGTCGGCCCTTAAGACCGGGTTTACCGGAGAAAATATATTTACCGACCTGGGTGTGACTGGAGATACCGCCGCTGCCCTGGGCATTGGCTTTGCCACCAATGGTACTCTCCTGAATTTGGAGCTTTCTGCCCTGCTAAGCGATGGTGGTGGTGAGGTTATTTCGCAGCCAAAAGTGATTACGGCAGATAAGCAAACGGCCACCATCAAGGCGGGTAAGCAGATTCCCTATACAGAGGCATCATCCAGTGGGGCAGCTACCGTATCCTTTCAGGATGCTGTATTGTCGCTGGAGGTGACTCCCCAGATTACCCCTGAGGGGCGGGTGATCATGGATATCAAGATCACTAATGATGACTCAACAGAAACCGCTCCCAATGGCGTTCCCATTATTGATAAAAATGAGATTACAACCCAGGTGCTGGTGGATGATGGAGAGACGGTTGTTCTGGGAGGGGTGTTCAAACAGACTAAAAGTAACCGGGTTGATAAAGTGCCCGTACTGGGCGATATCCCTTATGTAGGAAACCTGTTCCGGCGCAAGGCCAACAGGGATGAAAAAAGTGAGTTAATGGTTTTTATTACCCCCCGAGTGGTTTCAGAAGGTGTTAACCTGCCATAAAGAGGGCGTCTAACGACAGCCCCGGGCAGGCATTTTTCCGGCCTAGCCTTTCCCTCGCCAAATAAGAAATTCATATATTTACAGGCGATTTCCTGAAATTTTCAGCTATTTTTCAAGCAATCTTGATTGATCTCTCTGTTGTCAGACGACCTAGCTATGCGCTACGCTCGGTGCACCAGGGTTGGAGGTCGGGCTGATAGCGCAAATGCAGTTGAGAAATATCTATCTTATAGGGCCTATGGGTGCAGGTAAGACAACCATAGGTCGATTGTTAGCCAAAGACTTGAACTTGCCATTTCTGGACTCTGACCATGAGGTTGAGGCGCGCAGTGGTGCAGATATTCCGTGGATCTTTGACATGGAAGGCGAGAGTGGTTTTCGGCTTAGGGAAATGCAGGTTGTAACGGAGCTGTGTTCCATAAAAGGCGTTGTGATGGCAACAGGGGGCGGCGTAGTAAAAGCGGAGGCAAACCGAAGGGCTCTTTGTGCCAATGGCTTTGTGGTCTATTTATATGCACCGGTCAGTGTTCAGCTGGAAAGAACCGCCAGGGATAAAAGGCGTCCGCTGCTACAAAGGCCAGACCGTGAACAGGTGCTAAGGTCTTTGCTGAAAGAGAGAGACCCCCTTTATCGAGGGATTGCAGATCTTGTATTAGATACCCAGAAAATGTCACCGAAAACGGTGATTGCTGAAATTATCAAGTCAGTGGGTTCTGAGGGAGTGTGTAATGCATAAGCTAAACGTGGATCTTGGTGAACGCAGTTATCCCATTTTTATTGGTGAGGCGTTGCTGACGCACCCTGAGTACCTGACGTCCTATATTTCAGGAAATCAGGTAGCTATTGTAACCAATGATGTGGTTGCCCCACTCTATCTGGATCTGCTGAAGAAGTCACTGGCTGGCTATAATGTCATCACAGAGGTTTTACCTGATGGCGAGGTTTTTAAGTCCCTGGCTACTGTGGAGCGTATCTTTGACCGACTGTTGTCGGCCCGGTTTACCAGAAAGGCAACATTGATAGCCCTTGGCGGTGGCGTAGTGGGTGATATGACAGGGTTTGCCGCTGCCTGCTACCAGCGCGGAATTGATTTTATCCAGGTGCCCACCACCCTGCTGTCACAGGTGGATTCTTCGGTGGGGGGGAAAACCGGGGTGAATCACACCTTGGGCAAGAATATGATTGGGGCTTTCCATCAGCCTAATGTGGTAGTGATTGATACTGAAACCCTGTCAACCCTGCCCGATAGAGAGTTGTCGGCAGGTCTTGCTGAAGTGATCAAGTATGGCCTGATTCATGATGAACCCTTTTATCGCTGGCTTCAGGAACATATGGACGGTTTAAGGGAAAGAGTCCCGGATCTGCTGGCCTATGCCATACGGCAGTCCTGCCTGGATAAAGCCAAGGTGGTTGCTGCTGATGAAAAAGAGTCGGGCATCAGGGCTATCCTTAATCTGGGACACACCTTTGGTCATGCCATAGAAACCCATATGGGATATGGGAACTGGCTCCATGGCGAGGCTGTAGCGGCAGGAATGGTGATGGCCATCAACCTGTCTGCCCGATTGGGACTGTGTTCACCCCATGAACAAACGACTCTTGTTGCCCTTTTAAAAAGGGCTGGGTTACCGGTTGCCCCTCCTGCTGAAATGACCCCTGATGACTTTCTTGAGTTGATGCTGGTGGATAAAAAAGTCATTGATGGCCGTTTACGCCTCGTGCTTCTTAAAGGGGTTGGCAATGCGGTTGTAACCGAAGACTTTGAGCAAACACAGCTGGTTCATTGTCTGGATGAAATGTGTGGAATGGAAAGCGTTGTTTAGGTTCTTATTGCCTTAAGGTTGGGAGGGCAGTACATCATTTCAATGGGTTTACCTGTCAATTTCATTGAAATATCCAGGCTGGCCCTGGCGTTGCATCAACCACTGTACAAACAGGCCATAACAAAAACTATTTGATGAGAGAGTGCCTATGAAAGCAGGTCTATACCGCCCTCAGGAGTTCAGGGATAATTGCGGTTTTGGGCTGATAGCCCACATGGAAGGAAAAAAGAGCCATCACCTTCTTCAGGCTGCAATAGAGGCGCTGACCTGTATGACCCATCGTGGCGGTATTGCTGCCGATGGAAAAACAGGGGACGGTTGTGGCTTGCTTGTTCAGATTCCCGATGAATTCTTTCGCTCAGTGGTCAAAGAGCAGTTGGGTACGATTTTACCCAGGCGCTATGCCATTGGCATGGTTTTTCTGGGCAGTGATCAGCGTGCGGCAACTGTCGCCAGAAACAAGCTTGAAAGTGAACTGACCAGGCAGTCCTTGCAGATCATTGGCTGGAGACCGGTGCCGGTTAATAGTGATTGTCTTGGACCGCTTGCCAGGGAGCAGCTGCCAGTGATAGAACAGCTGTTTGTCACTGCCGCTGATGGCCTTGATGACAAACACTTTGCTGCACGGCTGTATATGGGGCGGCGCTATGCCAATATGGCACTGGAACAGGATAAGGACTTTTATATCTGCTCCCTGTCAACGCGGGTCATTTGCTATAAAGGGCTAATGATGCCGGTTGATCTTCCCATATTCTATGAGGATCTGGGCGATGACCGTTTTAAAACGGCCATTTGCGTATTCCATCAAAGATTCTCCACCAACACCCTTCCCCGATGGCCACTGGCCCAGCCTTTCAGAATGCTGGCCCATAACGGTGAGATCAATACCATCATGGGTAACCGCAATTGGGCAGAGGCTCGGCGGCATAAATACAAATCAGAATTACTGGAGGGCCTTGAAACCGTATTCCCTCTGGTGAACCAGACCGGTTCCGATTCATCTTCCCTGGATAATATGCTGGAAATGCTGGTCACCGGAGGCGTGGATATTTATCGGGCAATTCGTATGCTGATTCCGCCAGCCTGGCAGAATGTTGATACCATGGATCCGGACCTTCGGGCTTTCTACGAATATAATTCCATGCATATGGAACCCTGGGACGGGCCTGCCGGGCTGGTAATGACCGATGGCTGTAACGCAGTGTGTGCCCTTGACCGCAATGGACTGCGCCCGTCCCGTTGGGTGATTACCAGAAATGGTTATCTTACCGTGGCCTCGGAGGTGGGGGTATACGGTTATCAGCCGGAAGATGTTATTGCAAAGGGGCGGGTGGGACCCGGAGAGATTCTGGCCATTAACACGGAGTCGGGTGAGTTACTGAAAGCCCATGATATCGATGAAAGGCTTAAGCTTCGTCAGCCCTATAAAAAATGGCTGAAACAACACGCCTATCGAATGCGGGCTCAATTCAGGGAAGACGACCATACCATTGAGCACTTATCTCCTGAAACCCTCTCGGCCTACCAAAAAATGTTTATGGTGAGTTTTGAAGAGAGGGATCAGGTTATCCGGCCATTGGTTGAAAATGGCCAGGAGGCGGTGGGTTCAATGGGGGATGATACTCCTATGGCTGTACTGTCCCGGCAAACCCGCTCGCTTTATGACTATTTTCGCCAGCAGTTTGCCCAGGTGACCAACCCGCCCATTGATCCCCTTCGTGAAGCCATTGTGATGTCTCTGGAGACCTGCCTTGGCCGTGAGCAGAACCCCTTTGGTGAAACACCGGAACATGGCGCCAGGGTTATTTTAAAGTCCCCGGTATTATCGGCAACCAAGTTTTTGAATCTGATTAACGGGCATCATAAACATCAGGATCTACAGGTTGAAACCATTGATCTGAATTATGACCCTCAGCATGGGTTAAAAGCCGCCATAGAACGTGTGTGTGACCAGGCAGAGCTGGCCGTCAGCCAGGGCAAGGTTTTGATTCATCTGACTGATCGAAATATCAGGCAACACCGGTTACCTGTTCACGCTGCCCTGGCTACCGGTGCAGTACACCACCGGCTGATTAAAAAAGGGCTTCGCTCTGATGCCAATATTATTGTGGAAACCTGTACGGCCAGGGACTCTCATCACTTTGCGGTATTAATCGGATTTGGCGCTACTGCGGTATACCCTTATCTGGCTTACGAAGTTATCAATGATCAGGTTCGTAACGGAGAGGTGCTGGCTGATCCCCTGGATGCGTATAAGTCTTATCGTAATGGCATCGGTAAGGGGTTGCTCAAGATTCTCTCAAAAATGGGGATTTCCACCATCGCCTCTTATCGGGGGGCACAGTTATTTGAAGCTGTTGGCCTTTCAGATGAAATCATTGATCTGTGCTTTAAAGGCGTTCAAAGCCGAATTGCCGGAGCGCGTTTTGAGGATTTGCAACATGATCAGTCTTTACTGGCAATGACCGCCTGGAAACCCCGTAAGGCGATGGATCAGGGGGGACTGCTTAAATACGTTCATGGTCGTGAATATCACGCCTTTAACCCCGATGTGGTTCAGTTTTTACAGCAAGCCGTACAAACGGGTAGCTATGATACCTACAGCCAATATGCCGGTTTGGTAAACGACAGGCCGGTGGCTAACCTGCGTGATTTATTTGCTCTTAAAATGCCCCAAAAGGCGCTGCCCATCGATAAAGTAGAGCCGGTATCGGATATTGTTCGGCGGTTTGACTCGGCGGCAATGAGCCTGGGAGCCTTATCACCTGAGGCCCATGAAGCCTTGGCTGAAGCCATGAATCGTCTGGGAGGGCGTTCTAACTCGGGAGAGGGTGGGGAAGATCCGGCACGTTTTGGCACTGGGCGGGTATCGAAAATCAAGCAAATTGCTTCCGGACGCTTTGGTGTCACTCCTCACTATCTGGTCAATGCGGAAGTGCTACAGATTAAGGTGGCCCAGGGAGCTAAGCCCGGGGAAGGCGGACAGCTTCCGGGGGGGAAGGTAAACCAGCTAATTGCCAGGCTTCGCTATGCGGTTCCCGGTGTTACCTTGATTTCACCGCCTCCCCACCACGATATCTACTCCATTGAGGATCTTGCCCAGCTTATATATGACCTGAAACAGGTCAATCCCTCTGCCCTGGTATCCGTCAAGCTGGTCTCTGAACCCGGGGTGGGAACCATTGCCGCAGGTGTTGCCAAAGCCTATGCGGACTTGATTACAATTTCCGGGTATGACGGTGGTACGGCTGCCAGTCCGCTGACGTCTATACGTTATGCCGGTTCACCCTGGGAGCTGGGATTGGCTGAAGCCCATCAAACACTGCGTGGTAATGGCTTGAGAAGCAAGGTTAGGTTGCAAACCGATGGAGGTATAAAAACCGGGCTGGATGTGGTCAAAGCCGCTATTTTTGGCGCCGAGAGTTTTGGCTTTGGCACTGCGCCAATGGTGGCTATGGGCTGCAAATATTTGCGGATATGTCATCTAAATAATTGTGCGACGGGGGTAGCCACTCAAAACCGGCATCTCAGGGAGAATCACTTTAAGGGTTCAGTGGAGATGATTATGAACTTTTTCTCCTTTGTGGCAGAAGAAGTTCGTGAATGGCTGGCATTGCTTGGTGTCCGCAGCCTGGAAGAGGTGATTGGTCGCACGGAACTGCTGGAATGTTTGCCCGGGCAGACGGAAAAGCAAAAACACCTTGATCTCGAACCTCTGCTATATAACTCGCTGAATGTTGCTGATGGCAGCGCACACACATGCCAGGTGGATCGCAACCAGCCTTTTGACCAGGGAACCCTGGCAGAAAAAATGGTGGCGGATTGTTTATTGGTTATTGAAAAGGAATGCGGTGGTCAGTTCAGTTATCCCGTGAGTAACTGCGACCGGTCAATCGGGGCTCGTCTGTCTGGAGAAATAGCCCGGCGTTACGGTAATACAGGGATGTCGGGGAAACCGATAACACTCAGGCTAACTGGCAGTGCGGGACAAAGCTTTGGTGTCTGGAATGCCGGTGGTCTGGATATGTATCTGGAGGGCGATGCCAATGATTATGTAGGGAAAGGCATGACCGGGGGCAAGCTGGTTATCCGGCCTCCTGAAGGTAGCCAGTTCCTTTCCAGGGATACGTCTATTATTGGTAATACCTGTCTGTATGGAGCTACTGGTGGCAAGCTGTTTGCCTCCGGTTGTGCAGGTGAGCGCCTGGGGGTTCGTAACTCCGGTGCCACCGCAGTGGTGGAGGGCGCCGGTGATCACTGTTGTGAGTATATGACCGGCGGTCTGATAGTGGTGTTGGGTAAAACCGGTTATAACTTTGGTGCGGGAATGACTGGCGGCTTCGCTTACGTACTGGATCTTGAACGGCATTTTGTAGACCGTTACAACCATGAGCTAGTGGATATTCACCGTATCGATATAGAAAATATGGAGGCTTATCAGTCCCACCTGATGAGTGTTCTTGAAGAGTATATTGACGAAACTGCCAGTGAGTGGGGGCAGGAAATTTTTGAGGACTTTTACGATTACCGAGGGCGTTTCTGGTTGGTCAAGCCCAAGGCTGCCAGTCTTGACTCACTGTTAACCAGCACCCGGGCAGGGGCTGAATAGCCTTCGCCATGTTTATGAAATATCCGGGCTAAACCAAAACCCGTTTGAAGACCGGATATTCCTGAGTCCCATCAAATTACGGTTCTCTGGTTGGGCGCGGTTAAGCATAAGAATAATGAGTTTGATAAGAGGTCAAGTGTATGGCGCGATATTTTGATCAGTCGCTTCACAATTATTTTCAGTTTGTTGAAGTGACCCGGATAGAACCCGATAAAAAGCCTCTGCGTAATCGAAGAAAGGATTTTGTAGAAATTTACCAACCGTATGAGGAGCAGCAGGTTAAAAGTCAGGCCCATCGCTGCCTGTCCTGTGGCAATCCTTATTGTGAGTGGAAATGCCCTGTTCACAACTATATCCCTGACTGGCTTAAGTTGATTTCGGAGGGAAAACTCTTTGAGGCGGCAGAGCTATCCCATCAAACCAACAGTTTGCCCGAGGTGTGCGGCAGGGTTTGTCCCCAGGACCGCCTTTGTGAAGGAGCCTGCACTTTAAACGACGGTTTCGGTGCTGTCACCATTGGTGCCACTGAGAAATACATTACTGACACAGCCCTGGCTCTGGGCTGGCGACCGGATATGTCCAGGGTGGAGTGGACCGATAAACGGGTTGCTGTCATTGGTGCGGGGCCTGCGGGACTGGCCTGTGCTGATGTTCTGGTGAGAAATGGCGTAAAGCCGGTGGTTTTTGACCGCCATCCTGAAATTGGTGGTTTGCTGACCTTTGGTATCCCGGAATTCAAGCTGGAAAAGACGGTTATCAGCCGTCGTCGGCAAGTCTTTAGTGAGATGGGGGTGGAGTTCAAACTCAATAAAGAAGTTGGCAAGGATGTATCCATACAACAACTGCTGGATGACTATGATGCGGTATTTTTAGGAATGGGTACTTACTCTGCCATGAAAGGTGGTTTTCCTGGCGAGGGAATGTCCGGTGTTTATGAGGCTCTGCCTTATCTGATCTCCAGTGTGAACAGAAATATGGGGTTTGAAAAGGATGCCGATGAGTTTATCAACCTGAAAGGTAAGAACGTGATTGTGCTGGGGGGCGGAGATACGGCCATGGATTGTAATCGCACGGCCATAAGACAGGGGGCTGCCAGTGTGCATTGTGTGTACCGCCGTGATGAGGAAAATATGCCGGGTTCCCACCGGGAAGTAGAAAACGCCCGTCAGGAAGGGGTGGACTTCCTGTTTAATCGTCAACCTGTTGAAATCCTGGGTAGTGATTCGGTGGAAGGAATCCGGGTGGTCACTACCAGGATGGGGGAGCCTGATGAAAACGGCAGGCGACGTCCAGAGATGGTAAAAGGCAGTGAAGAGGTGTTGAAGGCTGATGCTGTTCTGGTGGCATTTGGTTTCCAGCCCAGCCCGCCGAAGTGGTTTGAAGAGCACCATATTGAAACCGATGAATCGGGTCGGGTGGTTGCTTCTGAAGAAAATCTATCTGTAAACCGTTACCTTTTCCAAACCTCAAATCCAAAAGTATTTGCCGGTGGGGATATGGTCAGGGGCTCTGATCTGGTGGTGACCGCCATATGGGAAGGTCGTCAGGCCGCAGAGGGTATTCTTGACTATCTGGATGTTTGATTTTTCGATATTAGGGAAGAATGATGTCAATAATCAGGCTGGAGCAGGTTTCTGTCAGTATCCATTCTGCGAGGTTGCTCCATTGTGTATCACTGACCATCAAAGAAAAAGAAAGCGTTGTATTTCATGGCCCGTCGGGAGGCGGGAAAAGCTCACTGCTGAAGGTGTTGTTAGGTGGTGTTCGTTGGACTGAAGGTGTCTATTATTTTGAGCAACAGCCGGTGACAGAGCAAACAATTGCCAAAGTGCGTCAGGCAATGGCATATATCCCGCAGCAACCGGAACCGGGCCGTGGCTTGGTTGAAGAGTGGTTACAGGAACCCTTTCGCTGGCGCAGTTTTAAACGTATCGAGTTTGAACAGGATCAGGTGCTGGATTTATTCCGGCAGCTTAAGCTGAACCATGCACTTTTGAAAAAACACTGTTCGGCACTGTCTGGAGGCCAGCGACAGCAGTTAGCTATTATCAGGGCGCTGATATCGGGGCGTAAACTGATTGTTGCCGATGAACCAACCTCTGCCCTTGATAAGGAGAGTAGCAAGGCTGTCAGGGAACTGCTGTTATCCGGGCAGTTTACGGTTATTTCTGCCTCCCATGACCCCCAGTGGATTAGTGCCTGCAACCGGCAGGTTGAGGTGGGCAGTGGACAGGTTTGTGGTGATGTTTCTGTTCCGGTAGCGCCTAATCAGTCCCTGGAGTATTGATAATGAATACCCATAATATTTCCCTGCTTCAGCTTCTGTTATTTTATTGCTTGCTGGTTATTCCTTTTGCTTTCTTATTCTTTTTCAGGTTGGGTAGCACCATCAGGGAACTGCTGCTGAGTATGGTGCGGATGACCGTTCAACTGGCTTTGATTGCCCTGTATCTGGAATTTCTTTTTCAACTGAATAATATCTGGGTCAATCTTGGCTGGCTGTTATTAATGGTCTCTGTGGCAAGCTCTCATGTTCTTGGCAAGTCAGGCCTGTCGCGCAAACATGTATTCTGGGTAACTCAGTTGAGCCTGAGCATTTCCACTGTCTTGGTACTGTCGGCTATGCTGGCGCTGTTGATGCCATTCCCCTGGTATGATGCCCGTTACCTTATTCCTTTGGCGGGCATGTTACTGGGGAATAGCCTGACGGCCAATACCCTGGTACTGGAGCGTTTTTACAGTTCAATAACCACCGGGCATGATCGCTATTTGGCGGATTTACTGATGGGGGCCAGCACCTATGAGGCAGCCAGCCCATTTTTGAAAGAGGCTTTGAAAGCCGCCTTAAGTCCCATGATTGCCTCTATGGCTACAGTGGGTGTGGTGTACTTGCCCGGTATGATGACAGGGCAGATTCTTGGGGGGGCAGAACCCCTGAAGGCGGTTACCTACCAGGCCCTGATTATGGTGGGCATTGCCATTGCCACCATGCTATCGGTGATGCTGAATAGTTTCCTGAGCCTGAAGGTGGGCTTCGATGGTTTTGGTCTTATCCGACAGGGGATTATTGTTCAAGAGCGTTAAAGCTAAGTGATAATATTTGTAGTGGGGAACAGTATCTCTCACTATCCACTTGTGCTTTATTATTAACCTATATAATACCAATGTTCTTTAGGTTAGTTGTATCAACCTTAATTAATGTAAAAGAAATCAAATGAAGAAAGCAGTAAAGCAAGCATTCATCGAATACGATAAAGGGGTGCGCCCAGATAGATATAGAACTCCAAAAAGTTGGTATGTCCTAAATGAAAATGGTCAGTCATATCCAGCAAAGGCAATCTGGTCTTTAGCAACCAATATTAAACTTTCTGATTGGGTGAAAGTCTCATATTGACCACAACTAAACACTGCCACCTTTCTCAGGGAATGGTATGACATTGCTTGTAGCAGCCTTGGTGACTTTCTCGCAATAAGTTGCAGCAAATAACTTCCAGCCATTTTCAAACCAGTGGCTCTGAACTAATGACCGAAGCGTCAATATGCCCTGACCACCCGGATTTCTCCAGCGCATACCTGAGCACTTCATCCGCTGGGTAACCAAGGTTTTACAGGCTGCCTCTACCACACCAGAGCCGATCGGAAGGTTATTCGACAAGTGTTCAGCATAGCGCATACGCTGGCGATTTTTTCTGAAATACTCCAGCTCGGTCTTTAATTTTGAGCGGCGCGGATGCTTTTTATGCTGATAAGCCAGGGCTTTAATAATGCGCTCAACCCCATCAAGTTCCTCTTTGAGGACGTGTCGGTAAGTGACAAACTTTTCTTTGGACTTGATGCTGTTTTCTCCATAAGCCTGGTCAAATGCTTTCTTCAGGTGATCGGCTGCGTGGTAGTAATCAATAACCTCAACACCCGCTGGTAGTTCCCGGGAAAGGTATGACCAGTTGTCCTTGGCGCCATCAGCGACTTTGACCAGTGACAGCTGTGGCTTTTGTCGCAACGCTTCTTGCAATAGTGCTGACAAAGACTGCTTGAGTGTGAGTTTTTTAGTTTCTGGCATTCGTCCTATGCGGACTGTTGATAAACGCTCCCCCTGTTGATCGTAAAACGACAAAGTTCCGCAACTGGCCTCCTTGCAACCTGTTGGCCCTTGAGTCCGTTTGCCTTCAGAAGCGCTCCTGGCTCGCTTTTCTACTCGTTTGCCATCTTTCATGGGCAGCATAACGCCATCCAGGGAGGCGGCTACTGTGACCGCATTGGTGGGCACGTTAAGTTTCTCAATAAGCATCTCTTCAAAAGGCTCACGGTGCTGTTCCCACTGAGTATTAAATTGCCTGGGGAAACGAGCAAGACTGCTTTCTGAGGGAGACATACCTCCCATGAGATCAAGGAGGCTTTTTGCTTCACCGGGAGACATTTGAGCAACAACCCAGGCAGCTTGCTTTGCAGCCCGAGGCGTCCAGAAGCCTTCCACGATCCCGGCTTTCAACTCCATGGGCACGATACACGGCTCTTTGCCGTTACGGTAAAGTGTTCGCATAACCCGGACTGAACCAACCGCTGTCTGGTAGGTTTTATAACTGCGCAACACCTGCTTATAAGTGATCCCGCTGACCTCAATAGCTGGGGTATCAATATCAAGCTCAGCCAGCGCCTCTGCTAAAAAATCTTGCTGAGCTTGATTAAAGAGAGCATTAACGGTCTGCTCAAACTCTTCAAAGTGCCTGATAGGATTGCCAGACTCTCGCAGAGCCTGCAATTGGTGGCCTAACCGTTGAATCGCATCACAAGAAATGGTGGCGGCTTCAGTCCGTAGCTGACATACTTCCATGGGGCGGCCTCTCACTGGCAAGGTGTTGTGTGCTATCAACATCATACCTGTGATTGGCTGCCTTCTGTTTAAGCATTGAAAAAATAGCTGCCTACTACTTTCCCCGGTTGGCAAGCTGAAGAAGCTCGGTCAATTTGAGACTTTCACCCTTCTGATTTCAATACAAAAGATGCAAGAAATGGTTTGTCAGAGCTTGATTTCTCACTAGTAAATACTAGAAATATTGGTTCTGAAGCAGAGTTGCGTCAAAAAATAGTGGCTTCACTGAAGCTGAGCTCAAAAGAAAGGGAAAATAGATTAAAGAGAGCAAAGTCAAAACCTGATACCCGTTACACTTTAGTCAAGTCATTTAATAGAAATCCTGATGTTGTTGCGCACGTTTTATTACGTTCTAGTGGAAAGTGTGAAAAGTGTAAGTGTGAAGCTCCATTTAAAAGAAAAACGGACATGACACCATATTTAGAGGTTCATCATATAAAACCTTTGGCTGAAGGCGGGGAAGATACAGCCAAAAATGCTTTAGCTCTATGCCCGAATTGCCACAGGGAAGCACACTACGGCTAATGGAAGATTTATAGACAGCTTACGACAGCGGCTGAATTTGGCGTTAGAATTATCAGCTGTAATGGAATGATCCGGACGTTGGAGTTGACTCCCCATGACAGAACTCAAGAATGACCGCTTCCTGCGTGCTTTGCTGAAAGAGCCTGTAGATATCACGCCTGTTTGGATGATGCGGCAGGCCGGGCGCTATTTGCCTGAGTACCGGGAGACGCGAGCCAGGGCCGGGGATTTTATGGCCTTGTGTCAGAACCCTCAGCTGGCCTGTGAAGTGACCTTGCAGCCGCTGGAGCGTTATCCGCTGGATGCGGCCATTCTTTTCTCCGATATTTTAACCATTCCTGATGCCATGGGGTTGGGTCTGTACTTTGAGCAGGGAGAGGGGCCACGCTTCCATAAACCGGTGAGGACGGTTGAGGATGTTGAGCGTCTTCAGGTGCCCAATCCTGAAAAAGACCTGGGCTATGTGATGGCCGCAGTGAGCACTATACGTAAGGAACTTGATGGCAGGGTGCCCTTGATTGGGTTCTCTGGCAGTCCATGGACCCTGGCCACCTATATGATTGAGGGAGGGAGTAGTAAAGACTTCCGTCGTATAAAGGCGATGATGTTTGATACACCTGAGCTATTGCACCAACTGTTAATGGTTTTGGCGGAGTCGGTTACGGCTTATTTGAACGGACAGATAAGGGCTGGGGCGCAGGCAGTCCAGATTTTTGATACCTGGGGCGGTGTGCTTTCACCGGCTTGCTATAAAGCGTTTTCACTTAAGTATATGGCAAAAATTGTGTCTGGCCTGGTTCGTGAGCATGAAGGCAGGAGGGTTCCCGTTATTCTATTTACCAAGAATGGTGGGCAATGGCTGGAGGCTATAGCCGGTGCCGGTGCTGATGCGCTGGGTATAGACTGGACCACCGATATGGGTGAGGCAAGGGCGAGGGTTGGTAATCAGGTTGCATTACAGGGCAATATGGACCCATCGGTACTTTATGCCTCACCCCAGAGAATTCGGGAAGAAGTGGGAATCATTCTTGATAGTTATGGTTCCGGAAGTGGCCATGTATTTAATCTTGGCCATGGTATTCACCAGTTTGTAGCCCCGAATAAAGCTAAAGTCTTTGTGGAGGCGGTGCATGAGTTATCAGCGAAGTATCACTGAGTAATCATCTCTCCATAACATCCAGGATATGTTGTGGGTATAACATTAAGCACGGTGCCTGTTGGGAGCACCCGTATGCATTCCCAGCGGGACGCTGGGAACGAGAAAAGACTGATTCTCTTTTTTTAACCACGGAGACACGGAGGCACAGAGTTTTTATATTTCTAAACTATACATCTCCGTGTCTTTGTGTCTCCGTGGTTAATAAAAATAACTTTTCCGACAACTTCGGGACGCTGGGAACGAGAATGATTTTAATGCATGGGAGAAAAGGGTTCGCGTCAGTCCTGTTCCCGGGCTATGGCGCGGTGACCGATATCGGTGCGGTAGTAGGCGTTATTCCACTGAATGGTTTTAACCGTTTGGTACGCCTGTTTTTGAGCTTCACTGACGGTTTTACCTAAAGCGGTAACACACAATACCCGACCGCCGTTGGTTATCACATGGTCGCCTTTTAATTGAGTGCCGGCATGGAATATGCAGGTGTCTGGCTGGCTGGATTCAATGCCTGTGATCAAGTCCCCTTTCTGATAGCTTTCCGGATAGCCTCCGGCAGCCATTACCACACCCAATGCAGGGCGTTTATCCCATTGAGCCTGTGTGTCTGCCAGTTCGCCCTTGGCACCTTTCAGGCAAAGTTCGGCCAAACTGGATTGTAGCCGCATAAGAATAGGCTGGGTTTCCGGGTCGCCAAAACGGCAGTTGTATTCGAGAACCTTGGGTGTTCCCTGTTCATCAATCATAATGCCAGCATAGAGAAACCCTTGGTAAGGCATGCCCTCTTTAGCCATTCCCTTTACCGTGGGGTAAATGACTTCGTTCATGATGCGGTCATAGATGACAGGTGTCACCACGGGCGCCGGTGAGTAAGCGCCCATACCTCCGGTGTTAGGACCCTTATCGCCATTATCCCGGGCCTTGTGATCCTGGCTGGTGGCTAATGGCAAGACATGTTCACCATCCACCATAACAATAAAGCTGGCTTCCTCCCCGTGAAGAAACTCTTCCACCACAACGCGATGCCCTGCGTCACCAAAGGCGTTGCCTGCCAGCATATCCTCAATGGCTGAGTATGCCTGCCCTTTGGTTTCCGCCAGAATAACGCCTTTGCCAGCTGCCAGGCCATCGGCTTTAACAACAATAGGCGCGCCTTTTTTTTCAACATAGGCTTTGGCCTGATCGATATCGGTAAAGCTTTGGTATTCGGCGGTGGGGATATTGTGTCGGGCCAGAAAATCCTTGCTGAAGGCCTTGGAGCCTTCCAGTTGTGCCGCTTTTTGGCAGGGGCCAAAAATAGTTAAGCCCGCTTGCTTAAACTGGTTCACTACACCGGCAACTAGCGGTGCTTCCGGCCCGACAATGGTTAAGTCAATGTGCTCTTGCTGAGCGAATTGGGTCAGGCCATCAAGGTCAAGGGCATCAATGGCAATGTTACTGACTTTTTTTTCCAGGGCTGTGCCGGCATTACCGGGTGCAACATAGATTTTATCAACCGATGGGTCCTGGGCTACTTTCCAGGCCAGGGCATGTTCACGTCCACCACTGCCAATAATCAGCACTTTCATAGTTTGCCTGTCCTTTTTCAGGTGATGATTGCGATCTTTTTTTTAATCAGGCATGTCGGGAACCATGCCTGATGATTTATTAGTTATGTCAACAGAATCTTTGGCCTTAATGCCGGAAATGACGAACGCCGGTGAAGACCATGGCAATACCCGCTTCATTGGCGGCATTAATGACCTCTTGATCCCTCATGGAGCCCCCCGGCTGAATAACGGCGGTGATGCCAGCGCTGGCGGCTGCATCAATACCATCCCTAAAAGGGAAAAAGGCATCAGAGGCCATCACCGCACCCTTCACTTCCAGGTTTTCATCGGCAGCCTTGATGCCGGCAATTCGTGCGCTATAGACCCGGCTCATCTGGCCAGCACCTATGCCTATGGTCTGGCGGTCACGGGCATAGACAATGGCATTGGACTTAACGTATTTGCATACCTTCCAGGCAAACTGCAGATCCAATAGCTCCTGTTCTGATGGAACCCTGTCGGTAACAACCTTGAGTTCTTCCATGGATACTGTCCGAATATCTGCATCCTGTACCAACAGGCCACCATTAACCCGCTTGAAATCGTAGTACGGAGTGGGCTGGTGAGGCGATTCTCCACAGCTGAGCAGCCGAATGTTTTGCTTGCTTTGTAAGGCTTCGGCTACCTCAGGGGCAATGTCCGGAGCAATAATCACCTCAACAAACTGGCGGTCAATGATAGCGCGTGCAGTTCTGGCATCCAGCTTGCGGTTAAAGGCAATAATACCGCCAAAGGCGGAGGTGGGGTCTGTGGCATAGGCCCGGTTATAAGCCTCCATAAGGTCGGCCCCGGTGGCTACACCGCAGGGATTGGCATGCTTGACGATAACACAGGCCGGTTGTTCAAAAGCCTTGACGCATTCCAGGGCGGCATCGGTATCGGCAATATTATTGTAAGAAAGTGCTTTTCCCTGGTGCTGCCTGGCGGTGGCGACAGTACCTGATGGCGCATGGGCTTCTGTATAAAACGCGGCTTTCTGGTGAGGATTCTCACCATAGCGCATATCCTGAACCTTGGTCAGGCTTTGGCTGAATGTCTTGGGGAATTCGGTGGTGGAAGGCGTTTGTTTGTTGAAGTAACTGGCGATGGCACTGTCATAACGGGCGGTATGTTCAAAGGCTTTTACGGCCTGCTGGAATCGGGTGGCATCGCTGATGCATCCTTCCTGAGTCTCAAGCTCAGATAGGATGCGTGGGTAATCTTCGGGGTCAACCACAACGGTTGTATTTTTATGGTTTTTAGCGGCCGCCCTGATCATGGTTGGCCCACCGATATCAATATTTTCTATGGCAGTATCAAGGTGGCAACCCGGTGTGGCAATGGTTTGTTCAAAGGGGTAAAGATTGACAACCACCAGGTCAATGGGTTGGATCTGGTGTTCAGCCATGATGGCCTGATCCTGGCCTGTTCGCCCAAGAATGCCACCGTGAACTTTGGGGTGAAGGGTTTTTACCCTGCCATCCATAATTTCCGGGAAACCGGTGTATTCTGAAATTTCAGTGGCTGGAATATCATTTTCCACCAGTAGCCTGAAAGTTCCCCCGGTTGAAATAATTTCTATGGATTGTTTGTATAGAAACCTGGCAAACTCGACGATACCGCTTTTGTCGGAAACACTGATCAGAACCCTGCGGATTGGGCTGTTATGAAAAGCTTCTGCCATTGTTCCTCACTCGCTGTAATTGGTGTCCAGTACTGGATAGAGCAGCAAGATTCTAGCTCTATTTTCAGAGGATTGGCAGTCTTGATATAAAACAGGAGGAAAAATTTCAGTTATTGATGCATTGAATATAGAAGGAGGGGCATGACAAGGGGGCCAATGGCATGGGCTTGCCTGCAAAAACTCCGGGCCAATGTACTGCTTAATCAGGCCGTAGAAATTACCGTTTTTTCCGGTGAATGAAGGCAAACCCCCGGAACCATATAAATGGGATGGTTCCACTGGTTGAAACTTAAAGCAGGCCGTATTGCTTTAGCTTTTTACGCAAGGTGCCGCGGTTAAGCCCCAGTAGAACGGCAGCCTTGGTCTGGTTGCCCTTGACATGGTTCATCACAGTTTCCAGCAGGGGCGCTTCCACTTCAGATAGCACCATCTGGTATACGTTGGTAACATCCTGCCCATCAAGGTGAGCAAAATAGTTATGCATTGCTTTCTCAACGCTATCCCTAAGCGTTTGTGACTCACTTTCCTGATGACTCACAAAGCGTTGTCCGCCATGGCCATTTTTCAGTGGATATTCCTCAGTCATAACCTGGGTTGCAGTCATGCTGCTAACTCCTCTCCGTTATCTCAATAGCTTTGAGCAAAAACGGTTTTTATCATGGTCTGGAACTTCTACTTATTTCTGTCACAGGCGTTGATAAAAACGGCATTTTCACCGATAAAACGCTGAAAAAATCTTTAATACAGTCTTCCTGGGTCCGAGTGGTTTCCAGGGCATTGAACTGCCTCCTGAAATCCTTGCCGGATGGCTGCTCTTGCATATACCATCCCACATGCTTCCGGGCGATCCTTATTCCCTGATACTCACCGTAAAACTGGTACAGTGCCCGCACATGACCTAATAATATGTCTTGAACTTCCTGGGTAGAGGGGCCCGGGAGTTTCTCGTTGTGTTTCAGGTAGTGACTGATCTCACGAAATATCCAGGGGCGTCCCTGTGCTGCACGGCCGATCATTACAGCCTGGGCTCCCGTTATATCCAGTACTTCCCGGGCTTTTTCCGGGGAGGTGATATCACCATTGGCAATCACTGGAATGCTCACTGACTCGCATATTTTGGCAATGGTTTCATATTCGGCGTCCCCTCGATACATGCATGCCCGGGTACGACCATGTACGGCCAGCGCTTTAATACCTGAAGCTTCAGCCAGTTGAGCAATTTCTACACCATTTCTATTCTCTGTGTTCCAGCCCGTTCTGATTTTTAAGGTGACCGGAATATCAACAGCTGCGATAACAGCCTGTAAAATACGTTCAACAAGGGCAGGCTCTTTTAGAAGTGCGGAACCGGCAGCCTTATTACAGACTTTTTTGGCCGGGCAGCCCATATTGATATCAATAATCTGAGCCCCTCGCTCCTGGTTGAGCCTGGCAGCCAGTGCCATCTCGTCAGGTTCACTACCAGCGATTTGAACAGAACGGGGTTCGTGTTCGTCAGAGTGGTCGAGGCGTAAACGGGATTTTCGAGTATTCCATAGCTTCGGATTACTGATGACCATCTCCGAGACGGCCATTCCCGCACCCATTTCCAGGCAGAGACGCCTGAAAGGTAAATCTGTAACACCTGCCATTGGTGCAAGAATGACAGGGTTGGTAATTCTGTAAGGGCCTATATTCAACAAACAACGCGTCTCTTAATATGATTAGACAATCAGCTTTGGCCAGTGCTGGAAGTCAGCAGCATCGGATAAATAGGAACCGCCGCCAATAAATTCCTGCAACAACAGGCTGATCAATAATCATACTCTCTACAACGCAGGCAATAAAGCAAGCCAGCAGCTTGTTATAGTTAAGCCTCTTTTCTGGTGGAGGTTATGGTATCTCATTCGGAAGAAATGTCAGTGAGTAATTTATCAAAAGGCTATTTATTGAACATTTTTTTGATTAGAATCAAAAAGTTATAAACTGTTGACGACATTTGTCGTTGGATTTTCAATTATAAAATAATAATCTTTGCCAGCAGTAATTCATCACTAACACATTCCTAAAGAGCTTCAGCGATAAAACCTGACTGCTTGAGCAACTTTTCAGTCACTTCAGCCTGCCTGCTTTTAGCACTATCTATCCACTTGGCATAATACGTTTCAAGTACGGTAACAGAACTATGCCCCATATGATCTCGTAGATCAGTTAATTCAACCGTGGATGATAATGACCAGCAGGCAAAGGTATGCCTTGTTTGCCGTGGCGCACGATAGGTAACATTTGCTCGTCTTAAAATAGCAGTCCAGATCCTCCGCCAGCTTTGATGGGATAGCCATAGTTTTTCGTATTCAATTCCCTCTCTTGATGGATGTTCTTTCTCGTCCTTCCGCCTGAAAACGGGGCGGATATAGTCTACTTGGTAGTCTTCAGTCCGGTTGCTGGAGCGCGGGTAAACCCTAACTTTAATTCGTTGTGAGGCCTGGGTTAGCCTCCGCATTTTCTTCAAGGCATTTACTGCGGCAGAATTAATATATATTTCACGGATTTTGTCATGTTTCGGAAGTTTAAACAGTGGGTATCCATCAATTCTTTTGACTTCCATGCTACGACAAACAGTAACTGTTTTACGATCCAGGTCTATGTCTTCCCAAGCCAGAGCATATAACTCGCCAACTCTTAATCCACTATAGATTGCAAACTGAATGAAATACTGGTGCCATTCTTGCTGGCAGGCATGAGTGATTTTGTCGATTTCATCTAGGCTAAATGGGTCGATTTTTTCCTGTCGCTGGTGATTAGGTATTTTGACCCCAGGTAGACAATGAGCCAAGCAGTCGGTCAAATAACCATAATTATATGCATACCTGAATAGTGCGCGGACTGACTTTAAGTAGCTATTTGCTGTACCTATTGCAACACAGTCAAAGAGGTAGCTTCTGAAGTCATCCATGTCCTTTTTTGTAAAAGATTTGACACGATAACTTTCTCTAAAATAATCCTTTAATTTATTAAATGCGCTGTTATAGGCGTATGCTGTTTGTGTTTGGTTGTTTGGTTTTTTATGAATCAGGAATAACTTGATCAAGCTGTCAAGGGTTGCTTCTTCAATCCTGCGCTCTTTAATTCTGCCGTACTCTGGAGCTAGTCGGTGGCTTGGAAAATATTTAGCAAAATCTCCATCATGATTTTTTAGGATATCCAGGGTTTTTGCAATCCATTTTCCTGCTTGTTTTACATCATCTGGATCATCTGCTTTAAGGTGCTTAATTGCTTCAGCACAATATTTTTGATGAATCAAAAAGGGGCGTTTCTGGTATCGGAAATTGAAATATATAGCTCCCTTTTTGGCTTCTATATTTTTAGGGTATTCATTATTTAATCGCTTTCTACCCATTTCTCATACTCCACCATGTTGATTTGACGGCGACCATCTGGAGAGTTACGCCAGATTTTTCCATAGGGCCACTTGCCTGAATTTATTTTTTGCTCTACTGCTTTAGGTGTATATCCAGTTTCTTGAGCAAATTTGAGAATAAGAAGCCACTTAGCTCCTTTCCAAGTGGTTTGGTGTGTCATTTTAGACCTTCCTGGTTATAGATGGTTCGGATGGCTGTAATGTTAAGAGCCGGGGCTTGCGCCCCTCTTAATTACGGCTACTTCTTTTTGGTGATCCGGCTAAACAGCCTTGGGTGTCTCTCCAAAAGCCGTTCCAGGCAGTAGACCGGCTGGCAGTGAATGCTGGCACTGGCATCAACGTGGATGAACCGGCGCAGCCTGGGCGAGAAATAACGGCCTATGCCATCTGCATTGGGGCCGAGCCGGGATCGAGTGTGGCAGCTCTTGGTCTTGTTGGTGATCAGTAACCGCTTTTTAACCAGGCGTTTCTCCAGTGCTAACCGGCTGCATCCCGCATGGTTGGCCAACTCAATAATGGAGTAGTAACCGGTGAGGCCATACCATCCTTTCAGGCCCGATAGCCGACCGGGACAAACCGGTTCTGGTGTTAGTTGGCCTTTATTGTTTTTGTGTCGGATCTCCGGCAGCATTTCCGCCATTGTCAGGCCGTCCGGGATCGGAGTATTCAGCATTTGCTCCGTTGTGGGTTCAGGCTCAACCTCTGGCTCCACCAGAAATGCACTGGCTTCGGCGTGTTCCTTGGCCGGTGGGGGTTCCTGTTCAGTGACAGGATCACTCTCGGGAAAATACAGGTAATCAACCACACGGGCATACCACTTCACCTGCTTTATGGGTGTGCTGGTATGCTTATGGTCTTTGCCCGTATCCAGCACTTCACAAAACTCTTTTCCTTTTTCTGTCGGTTCCCAGATTTTCCCCACACGGGTTTGCACCCCTGCCGCTTCCAGTAGCTTATTGAATGCCCGTGCGGACAGTGGCGGCTCCTGGCTTTCACCGAGTTGGGTCGGAGTGAATGTCAGTGCCTTCACTGGGGATACCAGCGCAGTCTGCTCCATTGCCTCCAAAGGGGAAAACTGCACCATGTTGCGGGTGGCCTTATCCGCCGACAGCAAGGCTTGGCTGCCTTCAAAGCCATAGGCTTTTGCCATTTTTAGGGCGTGGATGGCGACCTTTGCATTGTCGATGGCTGTGTTGGCGGGTGCCACCTGAAGCAGATCCGGGGCCTGGGTTTTCAGGTCAATGGCTTCCTGTCGGGCTTGCTTGCCTTCGGGGGTCATGGAGGCCAGCAGGATATGGTTGGCGGCATTGACGGAAAAATGATAGAAGGTTTTTTTTCCTCTATTTCCCGCTCTCCCATTAATGGGGGATTGGGAAACTGCAAAATCTACCCCTTCTTTAAAATTATGTCTTTGAATCTGGCGGTTTAATTTATCCCCCCAGTTTTTATCGGTATAGCTGTATCCACAGATATCCAGCAATGCCTTGCCTTCTACCTGCTCATTGTTCACAACCTGGCTGCGACGCAGTAACAATTCAGCCTGTTCCAGTGTGGCAATGGTGTTTTGAGCCGTGTTCATGTATTCAATCCCATTTGTTATTGTTTAGATTGGGTGAACGGTCATTCTTTAAAGAGCCGGTTAGTGACTGGTAGCCAGATGTTTTACCAGGCCACGGTCTTGTACTTGACGGACAGCACTGGCCATAAGATGGATAGCCATCAAGTCAACCTTGTCAACGTCCTCTGCCGTCTCCGGTTCTTCTTTTTGGGTTTCTGACCTGAATAGGCCGAGAGCCAATGAGGTAGCCAGAAGTCTAAGGGCTAAAAAATCGGTTTCAGGAGAACTGGATTTCAAAATCCGGTCGTTTTCCTTGAAACTGTTTTCAGTAAGGGCGTCAAATGTAGGTAGCTCAAATTTCATGGGTTTCACTTCAAGTGTTGTTTTTAAACCAGAGTAAAGTCCCGTCTCAAAACGGGATGTCATCATCAAAGTCCGGTTGCGGTGGTGTTCCCTGTGCTGGCTGCTGGTTGCGTCCCTGCCGGGCGTTGGCATAGCCATTTTGTTGAGGCTGCCTGACCGGTGGGTTTTGCTGCCGCTGGGCGGGTGCGCCCTGCTGTTGAGCCGGTGGCTGGCCGGAGTTATCACGGCTACTCAGGTATTGGATGACACCGTTGAAGGGGTCCACAATAACAGAGGTGGTATAGCGGTCATTGCCATTATTATCCTGCCACTTTCGGGTTTCCAGCTTGCCCTCGATATAGACCTTTGAGCCTTTAAACAGGTATTGCTGGGCATTCTCCGCGTTCCTGCCAAACAGCATGACCCGGTGCCATTCAGTTTTTTCCTGAACTTTTCCCGTGGTTTTATCTTTCCAGCTCTCGCTGGTAGCGATAGACAGGTTGGCAATGGCTGCACCCTGTGGGGTGTAGCGTATATCAGGGTCATCTCCCAGGTTGCCGATCAGGATCACTTTATTGACGCCTTTGCTGTAAGCCATAGTGTTACTCCTCTGTTAAGGGGCAGTAACGCCCCGGTTGATCAGGCGGCAAACCGCCCAATATAGGTTTTCATAAAGCCCTTGATTTCCTGGTCTACCTGGTACTTATTAATTTCAATTAAAGTGGGCTGTTCCGTGATGGCTTCAATGGCTGAACGATCCATTATTTTTGCTCCGTAATTGCGCCTGACTTTGTTTTCAAAAACCCCGGCATCCAGGTCAGAAAGAAATATGGAGACATCGGTAGACATAAAGGGTCATTCCTTTGTTATTTTTTTTGGTTGTTGTTAATGCAGCTTTGGTGTCTGGTTAGCACCTGCCGCTGCCGGGCAATTAAAGCGCTTTGTTCAGGTCATTGACGGTTAATACTTGTTGTTTTTGGGAGTGATCGGACATATTCACCACCTCCCCGGTACTTTCAATGATGTCCGGATCGCTGACACCCAGCTCATCCTGCTCTTCTTTTTGAGCCGCCTTCTGTTCGGCATCCCCCACCGGCAGGTACTTGAACATACGACGGACAACGGTTTTCTTGGCCATTTCCTCGTAGTCGGTTTGCCAGGGACCATCATTGGATGACTTGGAGCGGGTTCGTATCTCCTCTATTTTTTGCAGGGGCATCCACTCCATGTAGTATTCGCCGGAGGTGAGTTTTGCCAGTCCGTAAACGCCTTTAATAAGGCCGGGGTCGCCATCCAGACAAGGTTGGTGATCAATACGGGATTCGGTGCCATAGCAGATATCAAAGCGGTCATTTTCATAGACCACACGGGCTTCGATATTAGCAATTTCACCGCTTTGCCTGGCCAGCTTGATCATGCCGCGATAGCCTAGTAGAAACTGACATTCCAGCGATTGCCGTTTGTGATTCCAGTACGGCACCAGATAGCAATGCCCCAGTACCCCGCCGGGTTCCAGTCCCACGGTAGCCGCCTGAATAACTGCGCCCAATATGGATTCCGGGGAGCATTGACCCAGCTTTGGGTTTTTCCGCATATCAGTGGATACCACCCTGATGAGTTTGTCTGCGTTGAGGCTGGCGTGGTTGCCCAGGGCTTCCTCAATTTTGTTTTTCCGGCTTTCGATCAGTTGCAGCATGGTGTTTTTTTTCTTGTTCATCGGTACATCCTCATCCGCTTCAGGGGTTAGTTTTTATGGAGTTCGATCATTTTGTTAAATAGTTCATCCGGGCTGGGAATCTTCTGTCGGATTGCAACCGTCCATGCCAGCAGGCTGAGGTAAGTACAAACATACAGTGAATCCTTTAGCTTGCCTTTTGGCTCATCCAGATAACCAGGGAGATTGCCCAGAATATCTATGAGCAATTCCCTGCGACCATCGTCGTCATAATCATCCAGTTGATTCAGTTGAGTTCTGTAGGTTTCAGCAAACTTGTTATGGTGAAGACGCATGGCATCTTTAAATTCAGCAATGAATGGATCATGGTCAGTGTTCATGCTTATTACTCCTGTCGTTCAGGCCGCATAGCCGGGCAGCTCAATGGTTTGAAATTCGCTGGCATAGCCTGGCCAGATCCCGGATTGCTGGCACTGGTGGTATTGGTCCAGCCATGTGCGAAACTGTATAAAGCCTTGCTCCATCATGGCGGGGCTGGCCATATAAAGACCGATGGCATAAGGCGGTTCTTTTTCCACAAATAACCAGGCAAAGCTCGTGGCGGGAAGTCCAGCAGCCTGCGCCCCTGCAAGGTACATGGCGGCAGATATGTGGTAGCCGTATTTATGGATATCCCGCTGGGCAGCCCACTGGCGGGCGTCCTGACAGGTTTTCAGGTCGAAGATAATGCCCAGGTCTTCACGGTAGTAGTCGAACCTGGCCTTACATTTTTCCTGGGTGATTGAATCAGTCCAAACCACGGAGCGTTCGGCAATTCCGCCGCTGAGTGCTTTGCTGGCTTTGTCATGGAGCCTGACGGATTGAATAACACCCTGGCACAGTTGCCAGTCGCTATCGGAGATAATGGTTTTACCGGCACTTTGTTCAGCGCTCAGATCGTCAAAGAACAGCGCGGTTTTATCCGCCTCTTTAATGCGATCTTTCAGGTCGGCTTTGCTGCCGGAGAGTTTTAGCCCCAGCTTGCTAGCTATAGCCTTGTAATCGTCATGGGATACCAGGGCATCCGGGTAGCCGTCGGTGGTTGGCTTTTTACAATAAGCCGTATTGAATAGGTCTGGCTCAAGCACTGCCGTATGTAGCAGGGTGCCAGTGGATAATGCCGTGCTGGATTTGATGCGCTTACCGTCCATTAAGGCTTTGCAGTGTGCTGGCGAGCGTCCCATTTCCTTCAGGGTGCTGGATGAGACGCCATCAGCACGGTGATAGTGCTCCGCCGGTAGCTGGTCATGGATGCCTATGGTTAGTTTTTCTTTGCTCATTGCTTGCTCCATTTTTTTTATCGGTTAGTCGATATACCCAAGGTGCTGACAGGTTTGTTCCAGGTCATAGCGAAGGCTGTCATCCTCACAGGTGTCGATAAGATGGTGGGCAGCAATGCGTTCAAATGCTTTTTCGGGGGAGAGATCCAGTTCGAATAAAGTGACCAGGAAGCTAAAAGGGGTATAGAGATCACCGCATAACTCGAAGTTCTTGCCCTGGCTCAGTAACTCCCAAGGCTCATCGGTTAGCTCTTTTATCTGGTCATGGATGAAATCTTGCAGATTGGCCGCTATGCCCTGTTCACGGGCGTACTGCCTTTCGTCCCTGTCAACGGGGCATGGTTGAGTCATAATTTGTCCTGCCTATATATTAATTGTTATCTGTATAATATATATAGGCAGACTAATTTATAAAATCAAGCAATATTTGAAATTAGTTTAAAAAATAATTTTTTATAAGAATTTAAGCTAGAAGGAAACACTATAACCTATAGGGGTTCCAGCCCAAATTTCCCAAATAGAGCCATGATGTCGAATCGCTGAACCTTCGGCATAAGCTGGGTTTAACAAGGTTAGATGCTGGACGCCATCAACCTCTGCCCAACGCCGGAAGCACAAACGGTTCTCAACAACCGCCATAATGCATTGCCCCTGCTTTGGCTCCTCTCTGGGATCAAAGATCACTTGTGAGCCGTTAGGGTAAGAACGCTCTGCTGTAACAGAGGTCATGCCATCATTTTTCACTGACCAGGCATAAAGGGCTGGCCGCATTTCAATGTTGGCGTAGTGTGAGTTTTTCAGGCAGTTATAGCGTTCCAAACACTCCTCTGTTGTTAAAGCTGTCTGCTCTGCGAGGGTGTGTAAACCAGGGTTTACTTGAGTATTTTTCAGGACAACCGCAAATGCTGTAAGGTCGCTAATATCATTGATTAGTACAGGGGTGTTGTACTCTCGTTTTTGTATTCCTGTCTCCAGATACTCAACGGGAAGGTTAAAAAATTTAGCTACCTTCTGTCGGTTGCTCGCACTAATCCGTATCTTATTTGTCTTCCATTGACTGAAAGTGGGCTGGGCAATACCAACACCTCTAATGACATCCCCAGGTGATAGATCCCTTTCATCCATGATTTTCACGACGCGGCGCATAAAGTCTTTTGTTAGCTGGTCGGTCATACTGCTTTTTTCTATCTATATGATTGGAAGGCTGACTTTAACATAAGGGGCTTGATTTTAAATTGTGTTTGCTGTTTTAATTTGTCTACCTATTAGAAAAATAATTAGAGGATATAGGTAATGCATATTCTAAAACAGTGGCGGGAAGCCAATGGTCTTGGATCTCAGGATCTAGCCTATTTCTTAAAAATAACCTCGGCCAGCTTATCCCAAATTGAAACTGGAGTGACAAGAATAAGCGGTGACACGGCCATCAAAGCATCTCAGCTAACAGGGATTCCCGTCTTTGATATGCGCCCGGATCTCAAAATGACGGATGAGTATATCAATGAGTTTCATGCTTACCAGGCCACCAGGAAGGCGGTCAAGCAAGCGCCTTTGGAAAGGAAAAAAAATAAGCGGCAGGTGCAGCCATGAAACCCTTTGGCAAAGTTGAGAGCCGGTTCTGGGAAAGCCCGGATATCTGCTCGCTATCTGAACAAGCCAAATTGCTGGCGCTCTATCTGCTGACCTGCAAGCACGGCAACATGCTTGGCGTGTTCCGCCTGCCTCGTGGATACATCGCCGGGGATCTGGGCTGGGATAGCGAAACCGTGTCACGAACACTTCACGAACTGATTACGAACGGGTTTATTTCTGTCCGTAAGGATTCCGATTATGTGTGCATAAACCGGTTTATAAAGCATAACGACACCACTAATAAGGAGCAGCTTCAGGCGCGTATCCAGGACCTGAAAAGACTGCCAGAACAGGTGCCCGATATCACGCATATTCTTGATGCAGTGGCGTCGAAAGCCTTGGTATATAAGGATTCTGAGAAGTTACTGGCAGAACTGTCGTTAGTTCGTGAAAAGTTCGTGGAAAGTTCGTCAGAAGTTCGCCTAGAGAGAAAGAGAGAAAGAGAGAAAGAGAGTAAGAGAGTTAATACATACGTCCGGTCTGCCGACCGGCCACGTCCGAAGCGGAATAATCCCCCTTACTCAGATGATTTTGAACACTGGTGGAGCCAGTATCCGAAACGGGGAGGCCGCATGGGGTGTAAAAGAACAGCCTGGGGCTATTACAAAAAATACCTTCGGGAAGGGTGTAAACCTGATGACCTGCTATCCGCTCTTATGCGCTACAAGCGGTTCTGCGATACGCCAGATGAACGGGGCAAAATAGCAACCGGCACCCGCTATGTATTGCAACCCACCACCTTTCTAAACGACCCTGACTGTATAACCAACCAATGGATGGTAAACCATGAAACCGATACAGGACTTACTGCCTACGAAAGATCAATCGAAGCCAACCGGGACGTGCTCGAAGAAGCCGGATATCTCGAACCGTGTAACCAAGGGGGACATAGCGGTTGTGTTTACGAAAATGAACGGGATATACCGGAGCCGGTGGGAGAAGGACTGGACACTGACTGACCGCGACGGCACCTGGTTCAAGGCGTTGAAACACTTAGACCGTCGCCAGCTCAAGATCGGGTTGATCAAGCTGGCAAAGACAACAAAGCACTGGCGGTGGCCACCTAATCCGCTGGAATTCCGTGGATTGTGTGAAGTCCTACCGGAGGATCTGGACTGGCCGACGGAGAACGATGCCTGGGAGGAAGTGACTCACTACAGCCGCCAGCCTGCAAGCCACCCCTGGAGTCACCTGGCGGTGAAGATGGCAGGCCAAGAAACGGGTTGGTTTGCTATCACCCATGCTGAAACCGATGTAGCCCTGGATAAACTAAAAAAGCAATTTTGCAAAGCGTACAAAACACTGGCGAAAGCTGTGTTTGAAGGCGCTGCACTGGAGCCTGTGGAGCAACTGGAAGACCTCACCGGGGAACAGGAGCGTCATGGTCAACAGGAGCTAGAAAAAACCATGAAAGGTTTGGGCATTGATCCCGCTATGAGTGGATCTGATGCCCGGAAAAAATTACTCAGCCGTTTTAGTTAACAGGGAGAAACAGGGATGGATGGGCGACGGATAGCCCGTGCCGCAGGGATGGCGGCATTTTGGGTGGTGTATGTGACGGTGATGGCTGCCGTGGTAATGGGTGTGCTCTGATGGAGTTGGCCTTTATCAAGACCCCGGCAGGAATCATCGTTCCGGCGGAAGGCCAGACCACGGATGTTGTGGCTAGCCTGAAGGCAGGGGAAGTGTTGCGGGGTGACTACCGCAAGGCCAGGAACTACCGGTTTCACCGTAAGTACTTTGCCCTGCTGGATCTGGCCTATGACTATTTTGAGCCAGAGGCGGTACAGACGGCACAGGGCTGGATCAAGCCAGAGAAAAACCGGGAGGAGTTTCGCAAGTGGTGTACGGTCAAGGCGGGTTTTTATCACATTGTGGGCTATCCCGATGGCGGGGTGCGACTGCGAGCCAGAAGTATTGCTTTCGCCAGGATGGATCAGGCGGATTTTGAAAAACTGTATTCAGCGACCATCGACGTATTACTGCAACGGGTGTTCGATCACAAGTGGAGCCGGGAAAAAGTGGATCAGGCTGTGAACCGGATATTGAATTTTTGCTGATGGCCACGACGGAAGAAAAAGACTACATGGCAGCCGTGGCCGCACAGGGTTGTATCTGTTGCCGCAAGCTGGGACTGGGAGCGACACCCGCCCAGGTTCACCATAAGCGGAAAGGTGTGGGCAAAGGTCAGCGAGCCAGTCATTTTGACACCCTGCCGCTATGCCCCCTGCACCACCTGCACGGTGAGGATGCGGTGCATAAAAACTATACATTGTTTGTCCGGCACTATGGCACTGAAGACGAACTAATTAAACAGACGCGCAGGGATGTGGAGCAATGGCGCGGCGACTTTGTGGGAGGCTGATGATATGGAGGCAATGAGCCAGGCTGACTGGTTGCTGTATCGAGCCTTTGCCACAGTAGAAGACACCTGCTCAACACCTGGCTGGCAAAAGGATATCCGAACCGGCTATGAGGTGAGCCGACCACTGAGGCCGGTGCGAACACTGTCCGACCGACTAGGAGCAGATGGAGCCAGACGCCGTGACCTGAGAAACCGGCTCGATCCGTTTTGGTTTGCAGTGCTGGAGATCCGATATGGAGATGATCTGGAAAAGATTGAGCGGGCATGGCGCTCTATTGCTGTCCATATTGCCCAGGACAAGCGGCTGGTTAAAACACTTCGGGATGACCGGCAGGCGCTACAGAACTGGATGGTCTGGTTTGTTCGCCACCCGGATTTACGCCATCCAGACCGACGGCCAGAATCGTCCAGCGTCGGTAAAACATGGCGCTGGCGGCAAGACTGTTCAGCGGTGGCGGAAGACTGGGTATACCCGGCGGAGGATGCGGCTATACGGGTACTGCAAGACCGGGGGGAGTTACGGTGAATAGCAACGAATACATAGCTGGTGACAGTTGCGTTTGTGAAGCATGGCATGAGGGTGAATGTGGTTGTGATGCCGACTGGACTGACCCAGAAATTTACAAATTGAGGGAAGAAAACCAAGTTTTGAAAGTTGAGCGACACGAGTTAAGCGACTTGCTGCACGAATGCTACAAACGGTTGAAACAGCACGATCAGTATATTGCTTTGCATGACCACACAACATTTATGAAAAAGCTGGAAGCAGTTTTAGGCGTATAACCCCGGCGTGACCGGCAGCGTAGCTGTCCGAACCATGCTATTGTTAGCTGCTGGCACGATGTAAGGAAAGGAACATGCACTACATATTAGACAACCATACTCCCGTCAAAGTCGATGTGACATCATCCGAAGGCATGTTGAAGTGGGGGCTTAATTTAGAGCAAAACAAAGTAGTGGGTCAGACGGAAGTGAAGGATGTGCTGATTTCCACTGTTTTTCTAGGTGTCGATCACAATCATACTGGCACTGGCAAGCCCGTACTATTTGAAACGGCCACAAAACAACATGACCGCTGGAATGTAGTTGACCGTTGCTGCACATGGGATGAAGCCGAAGTTATGCACGATAAAATAGTTGATGTAATCAGGAAGGAATTAGGCAGCTAACCTCTCGCACACGGGCTGGCGGGTAGCCAGTCCCAGTGGTGCGTGTTGTTATGCCTATACTTTGATGCTGGAGGTATTTATGAAAACTATATTTCTAGCAGTATTATTAACTGCAACCAATGTAATTGCTGAACCCTGTCAGCTATGCGGAGGAGATGTAAAAGAGCATGAAAGATTTTTATTATTCAAGGAAGATTATTTAAAACTTAAAGCTATACAGGCTGCTAGCATTACCAATTATAGATTAAGTTTGTTGCTTGCCTGTCAAATATCCGTGGATCAATCTGTTATCGAGCGCCTACAAAGTTTCAAGAATGTAGATATAAGGCTGGTTCAATCTAGTGATGTTGATATATTGATGAAGGTACAAGCAATAATTAATAAACTTTATAAGGAAAATAAACCTTACATTAAATTGATGATGCACTTCTGGCCTAACAACACTCCATTAACAACCCCTGCTACTACTTATCTTGAAGCTTTTATAAATAGTGGGGATGACTAATTTGAGGCATAACACCGGGATATACCGCGCACGCGGTATAGTCTCATTAACAACCGTATCAGTCCCATTTCTCCACCATCAAAAAAAACAGATCGCAGGCTAAAAAATATCCATCGAACCCCTTTTAAAAAAAATCGGACTGTTTTAAGCTAATTTTATTAGGCTGCTATCAGTCTACTCAACGCCTTGATTGGCCTGCATTAGTGCCGATTTTATATACCCGCCCATTCCCCCCGGCGGGTATTTTTTTTGCCTGAGAAACACCATGTATCACTATTCAACACGGTCAAAGCGGCGGTTGGCTACTTGTCATCCAAAACTGCAAGCTGTGTTTAATGAGGTGATCAGGCATGTTGACTGCTCCATTCTCGACGGTCATCGCTCCAAAACTGTGCAGAATCACTACTTTAAGCAAGGCAAATCACAGGTGCGGTGGCCGGACTCAAAGCATAACAAAAAACCGAGCCTGGCCGTGGATGCGGTGCCTTATCCTATTGACTGGCTCGATACCGAGCGCATGGCGCACTTTGCCGGTTTTGTGCTGGGTATCGCTGCACAGCAGGGCGTGATCCTGCGCTGGGGTGGCGACTGGGATGGTGATGGCGAGATCAAGGATCACCAGTTTCTCGATTACCCACATTTTGAGCTAGTAGACTAATGCCGTGGAATCCTGTTGCTGATGTTGCCGGTGCGGTGATAGGCGGTCTGGATGACCTGTTTACCTCTGACGAGGAAAAATTAAAGGCAAAGCTGGCGCTAAAAAAACAGCTTAATCAACCCCATATTTTGCAGGCAATGGCCAATATCGAGGAGGCCAAACACCCATCAGTTTTTGTCTCAGGCTGGCGGCCTGCGCTGGGCTGGCTGTGTATTGTGATTCTCGGCTGGGACTGGATTGTACGTGATCTGATTGTGATAGCCCTGGAGCTGGCGGATAAGGGCATGGTTGTGGATAAATTGCCGGAGGCCAGTACCGGCGAGGTGATTACATTACTGTTGTGTTTGCTGGGATTAGGTGGCTCCCGAACGGTTGAAAAATTGAGGGGGGTGGCTCGGCAATGACAGACGACAAGGACAGATTGAGTCGTATCGAAAATAAACTGGATCAGTTTGATAGTAAGCTAGACCGGCTAACCGAGATTGTTGCAGTGCAGGCACAGCATGATGAGCGTATTACACAATTGGCCATACGCGAACAACGTAACGAAGAACGGCTCGATGAGCTGGAAAAAAATGTCTATCGAAACAGTTTTATTACTGCCATTGCACAATGGACAGCGGCGGCAGTGATCGGTGGATTGATTGTCTGGATTTTTAAGCAGATACAATGATGGCTAGACCTACGAAATACCAGCAATCCATGTGTGCTGATGTTATCGGTCTCATGGCTGACGGATACTCACGCAAGGCCACGGCTAAAGAGTTAGGCATTGATTACAAGACTTTTCTCGCCTACATGGACAGGCATGATGAATTCCGTGAAGCGGTTGAAGAAGGTGATTCTCTGGCCGAAGTGTACTGGCAGCAGAAGTATGAAGACGGTGCGCTGGGCAAAAATAAAGACGTGAATGCCTCCATGATGATTTTCTACATGAAAAACCGGTTTAAATGGACAGATCGCATGGAGCAACAAGTCACAACAGACGTGCAACTGCCGACACTGGATGAATGGCAACAGCAGGATTAAGTCACGCTGACCAGGGTCGGTTGCTCACTCACTACCCCACTTATGCACAGCACTGTTTAAAAATACGGACAAAATCCGGCAGCGTTGAACCCTTTTTACTCAATGATGCACAGCAGTATCTCCATGATCGCATGGAGCAGCAGTTAAGCCTGACAGGGAGAGTCAGGTTAGTCGTCCTTAAAGGGCGACAGCAGGGATGCTCTACTTTTGTTGAGGGTCGCTATTATTGGATAGCGGCAAACCGTAAAGGACAACGGGCGTTTATTCTGACCCACGAAGCGGAAGCCACTGCGAATTTGCTGGATATGGTGGATCGTTACCATCGACATATACCCGTGTGGGCAGCCCGGCCACTGGAGCGCAGTAGCGCCAGGGAACTGGAGTTTGCTGATTTAGACTCTGGCTATCGTATTGGCACGGCGGGTAACAAGGGCGCAGGCCGGAGTAATACGGTTCAGCTATTTCATGGTTCGGAAGTGGCGTTTTGGCCTAATGCTGACAAGCACCTTGCTGGAGTCTTGCAGGCCGTACCCGATGAACCCGGTACAGAAGTGGTACTGGAGAGCACCGCTAACGGCGTTGGCGGGGTGTTTTACGATTACGTCATGGATGCCCGTGCTGGCCGGGGTGATTTCGAACTGGTATTTATCCCTTGGTATTGGCAGAGCGAGTACACAAGTGCCGTCCCCGATGATTTCGAGCTGACAGCACAGGAGCAGGAGCTAAAACAGCTTTACAGTCTCACTGACGGGCAACTGTGCTGGCGGCGCAAAAAAATCTATGAGCTGAAGTCTGAGGATCTGTTTAAGCAAGAATATCCTTGCAATGTGGATGAGGCGTTTCTGTTTTCCGGGCGGCCACGGTTTGATCCGAATCATACCCAGGCGGCGGCTATGGAGTGCTACAAGCCCCGGTTTAACTGCCAGCTTTCCACCACCGGCATTAACCGGAAACAGCCCGGCAAGTTGCTGGTGTGGGAACCACCGAAAACCGGCGAACGATACGCTATAGGCAGCGACGTAGCGGAAGGACTGGTACATGGTGACTACTCCGTGATTGATGTCTGTGACAGCAGCGGCTATCAGGTGGCTCACTGGCGCGGTCATGTGGAGCCGGATGCCCTGGGTGAAATGATTAATCATCTGGGGCGCTGGTATAACACGGCGTTGGTGGGTGTGGAGCGTAATAATCACGGACTGACCACCATCACAAAACTCAAAGAACTGAAGTACCCCAATCAGTACAACGAAACCCATGTTGACCAGCGTACACAAAAGCAGACAAAGCGCATCGGCTGGCTCAGTACCACTAAATCAAAACCCCTCGCCATTGACCATCTGGCGGCTCTTTTGCGTGACGGACAGGCCGGTATCTTTTGTCTCGATACGGTGCAGGAATGCCAGACCTATGTCGTAGAAGATAACGGCAGCACCAACGCCCAGGAAGGTTGTTTTGATGATCGGGTGATGAGTTATGCCATCGCACAGCAAATGGTACTGCGGCTGGCAAAAGTCAAAGTGATTGTGCAGGATAAGGGCTATCAATCCGTCAACCGGGCAGGCTACTAAAAAAATACTATGGCAGATGAAATACTCAATGCGCTGCAATCGGCGGGCACCGGTCAATACGCCGTACCAGGTACAAAAAAGCTGGCATTATCGGTACTGGAACAGGCGGTGACTGACCTGCTGTATATCTATCATACCGGGCAGATGATCCATGTCAGCGGCATCACGAAAAAAACCAAAGAAACAAAAGCCAATTTTGCCGTGAGAAAGCAGGCTGAAAAGCAGCGAATCAGGCAAAAAGCCTTCCGGCTCGATGAGCTGCACCGGTCAGAACCGTATCTCTTTTTAACTTATCCCACCAAGATCCGTGATTTCTGGTGTGAGCTGGCCGGACTGGATGCTGATGCCGTCGCAGAAATGGTTACGGTGCATTGTGCCGATCAACAGTCACTGGCGGCATTCAGTAAGCGATTCAGTGGCGATAAATTCAAGAACTGTAAACCTTTTTAATGCGCTATCTATCACTGTTTTCAGGGGGTGAAAGTCTCATATTGACCACAACTAAACACTGCCACCTTTCTCTGGGAATGGTATGACATTGCTTGTAGCAGCCTTGGTGACTTTCCCGCAATAAGTTGCAGCAAATAACTTCCAGCCATTTTCAAACCAGTGGCTCTGAACTAATGACCGAAGCGTCAATACGCCCTGACCACCCGGATTTCGCCAGCGCATACCTGAGCACTTCATCCGCTGGGTAACCAAGGTTTTACAGGCTGCCTCTACCACACCAGAGCCGATCGGAAGGTTATTCGACAAGTGTTCAGCATAGCGCATACGCTGGCGATTTTTTCTGAAATACTCCAGCTCGGTCTTTAATTTTGAGCGGCGCGGATGCTTTTTATGCTGATAAGCCAGGGCTTTAATAATGCGCTCAACCCCATCGAGTTCCTCTTTTAGGACGTGTCGGTAAGTGACAAACTTTTCTTTGGACTTGATGCTGTTTTCTCCATAAGCCTGGTCAAATGCTTTCTTCAGGTGATCGGCTGCGTGGTAGTAATCAATAACCTCAACACCCGCTGGTAGTTCCTGGGAAAGGTATGACCAGTTGTCCTTGGCGCCATCAGCGACTTTGACCAGTGACAGCTGTGGCTTTTGTCGCAACGCTTCTTGCAATAGTGCTGACAAAGACTGCTTGAGTGTGAGTTTTTTAGTTTCTGGCATTCGTCCTATGCGGACTGTTGATAAACGCTCCCCCTGTTGATCGTAAAACGACAAAGTTCCGCAACTGGCCTCCTTGCAACCTGTTGGCCCTTGAGTCCGTTTGCCTTCAGAAGCGCTCCTGGCTCGCTTTTCTACTCGTTTGCCATCTTTCATGGGCAGCATAACGCCATCCAGGGAGGCGGCTACTGTGACCGCATTGGTGGGCACGTTAAGTTTCTCAATAAGCATCTCTTCAAAAGGCTCACGGTGCTGTTCCCACTGAGTATTAAATTGCCTGGGGAAACGAGCAAGACTGCTTTCTGAGGGAGACATACCTCCCATGAGATCAAGGAGGCTTTTTGCTTCACCGGGAGACATTTGAGCAACAACCCAGGCAGCTTGCTTTGCAGCCCGAGGCGTCCAGAAGCCTTCCACGATCCCGGCTTTCAACTCCATGGGCACGATACACGGCTCTTTGCCGTTACGGTAAAGTGTTCGCATAACCCGGACTGAACCAACCGCTGTCTGGTAGGTTTTATAACTGCGCAACACCTGCTTATAAGTGATCCCGCTGACCTCAATAGCTGGGGTATCAATATCAAGCTCAGCCAGCGCCTCTGCTAAAAAATCTTGCTGAGCTTGATTAAAGAGAGCATTAACGGTCTGCTCAAACTCTTCAAAGTGCCTGATAGGATTGCCAGACTCTCGCAGAGCCTGCAATTGGTGGCCTAACCGTTGAATCGCATCACAAGAAATGGTGGCGGCTTCAGTCCGTAGCTGACATACTTCCATGGGGCGGCCTCTCACTGGCAAGGTGTTGTGTGCTATCAACATCATACCTGTGATTGGCTGCCTTCTGTTTAAGCATTGAAAAAATAGCTGCCTACTACTTTCCCCGGTTGGCAAGCTGAAGAAGCTCGGTCAATTTGAGACTTTCACCCGTTTTCAGGTATTGAGGCGGCTGACAGCGGTATGAACAACACCAACTACATTTGCGGCACATACAATAATGCCTTCCGTGACAGTGCCGTGAACCAGTCACCAACACTACGCAGTGGTAACAATGGCGGCGCAATCAAACCGGCGATTTGCAGCGGTGCCGTTGTCCGTCGTTTGACACCTGTGGAGTGCGAGCGATTGCAGGGATTCCCTGATGGCTATACAGCGATCCCGTGGAAAAACAAACTGGCTGACCAGTGCCCGGATGGGCCGCGTTATAAGGCACTGGGTAACAGTATCGCCGTGCCGGTGCTGGTGTGGATAGGACAGCGACTGGAAGCAGAGATAAGGCCTGATAACCCCGGAATATAAGTACTGGGACGGTAAGTATAATGTTTCCGGTTGTGTTGTTCCTTTGAAATCCCGTTTCTATACTCTGCTTATTCTTTAGAAAGTGGGTGCAGTATGCTGGATACAAGAACAGAAGAACGATTGTGCAATCTGGAAACAGATATGTACCGGGTCAAGAAGACCATGCTGCACAGGGATGAGGTGCGGGAAAAGGTCTGGAATGACTTGCAGGAGGAGTTGTTGTCTGCCGTCAAAACCGGCTTTGCCCAGCAAGGGCAGCGTATCAGTCGTCTGGAGTCGGATGTTTCGGCACTGAAGTCAGATATGTCAGAAATAAAATCCATGCTCAGGCAGGCACTCAAGCTCGATTAACACGGGAATACCAATGAACGGACACGGATTAGTCCAGCTTGCCACACCGGAACAGGTGGCGGCCATGCAGGAGCAGGCGGACGCACAGCAGCGGCAGGAGGAGTCTGCCAGGGATGCCTATGCCTCTGATTTGCAGTCACGCTGGCAGGGCTATCGGGAAGCCCGGCGGGAAGCGGAGCAAGAGTGGCTGGACTCCCTGAGTGCGATTAAAGGTGAGTATAACGCTGAACAAAAGCGGATTATGGCTGAGAATGACAGCCTGAGTGACGTTTATATCAAGCTGACCGCTACCAAGGTCAACACTGCTTATTCCCGGTTGATAGATATCCTGTTCCAGAATGTGGACAGTTTCTGGGATGTGGTGGCCGCCCCCATTGCCGAGCTGCCGAAAGCGATCCGTGCCCATATCCGCAATCAGGCGATTCAGGAGCTATTGCCCTATCCCCTGGCACCGGATATCCGCAGCCAGTTGATTGATGAGCGGGTGGATGAGCTTCAGGGTGAGTTGCTGACCAAGGCCATGAATGCCGCCGATGATGCAGCCCGGAAGATGAAGCGGCAGATCAAGGATTATCTGGTGAATGCCGATGGCCTGAGCCAGATCAAGCAGACCGCCCGTGAAATGGTGTCACTGGGGACAGGCTGTTTAAAAGTGGCCACACTGAATGTCCGTCTCCATGAAAAATGGGAAAGTGAGGGCGACCAGTGGGTACTGAACGAGCAGCAGCAGATTGAGCCGGATATCAACTTTACCAGTGTCTTTAATGCCTTTCCTGACCCCTATTCAGACGACTGTGGCCGACCCAATGATCTGTTTATCCGCCATGTGCTGACCCGTCATCAGTTGCGGGAGCTGGGGAGTACGCCCGGCTTTGATGGCGACATGGTGGAAACCATTGTCCATGAGGCACCGCAGGGCAACCATACGCCCCTCGATTATGAGCGGGAGCTTCGCCAGATTAACGACAGTGATGAAACCTTTGTCACGCCCCGGCGCTATGATGTGCTCGAATACTGGGGGCCGGTGGATGGTGGTCAGCTAACTATCTATGGCATACAAGATGTAGTGGATAATCAGGAGTATCAGGCCAATATCTGGGTATGCAATGGCCGGGTGATTATGGCACGGCTGAATCCTTTAAAGCCGGAAGAAATACCCTACAAGTTTATTCCCTACGAGAAAGTGCTGCACCGTTTCTGGGGTATCGGTATCCCGGCCATGATGAATGATGCCCAGGATGTAATGAATGCCACGGGCAGGGCGCTGCTCGATAATGCAGCGCTTACGTCTGGCCCCATGTTTCAGATGGATGTGCACAAGCTGCCGGAAGGGGTGAGTCTGGAAGAAGCGAAAAAGATTCATCCCCGCAAACTGTGGCTTTATGACGGCAGTCAGTCAGACGGGCCGATGATTAATGCCATTAATGTCCAGTCTAACCAGTCTGAGTTAATGGGGATTTTTGAGCTGTTCCGTCGCTTTGCCGATGAGGAAACCAGTCTGCCGTCGTACACCCACGGGGAGCAAACTCAGAGCCTGAACAAAACCGCCAGCGGTATGAGTATGCTGATGACCGCAGCCAATGTCAGCCTGAAGTCGGTGGTCAAGAATATTGATGATTACGGTATCCGGCCATTGATCGAGAGCCTGTATCACTTTGCCATGCGCTGGAGTGACCTTGAGGATGGCAAGCGGGGGGATCTGGATGTTATCCCAATGGGCAGTTCCGCACTGGTGGCAAAAGAGCTGCAATCACAGCGGATGATGCAGGCAATGCAGGCCACGGCCAACCCGGTATACGGGCCGATGACTGAGCACCGTTATCTGTTGAGCGAATACTTCAAGTCCCTGGATATCGACAACGAAAAGGCACTGGTGCCAGAGGAAAAACTGTATGCAGACCCGCTTAACCCAGCCGGAGGCGGAGGCGCTGATCAGCCTGTCCAGCAACAAGGCGTACCAGGCAGTGCTGGAGCACCTGAAGCGCCAGCGGCAGGATCTGGTGAACCGCCTGTTGAGCAGCGTGGAACTATCGGAAATACACCGCACCCAAGGCCGTATCAAGGCGCTCGATGAGGTACTGGAGCTGTCTGACCGGGCTGAAACTTATATGGGCAGGGTGAATGGGTAAAGGTAATCTTCCCAAGCCTGCGATGTCCACCACAGGATCATTCGTCAATCAGCCCGTGTTGCTGTGTTTTGCAATCGTCGATTTCCGCGATAGCGTCATTGAGCCGTTTGGCATTTTTCGGACTTGCGGTAAGGTGATCGGTTTCACGTAACTGATCAATATGAATACCCAGTGCCTGAGCCAGTTTATCCAGTGTTTTCTCCTGTGGTCTGGAATCGGTTTTTTCCATTTGAGCCATTGCTGACTGTGAAATACCCAGTTTGTCGGCCAGATCCAGTTGAGTCAGTTTGCGGAACTTGCGCCATGCGGCAATCAGCGAATCACCCTTGAGCTGGAACCCTATTACCTCATGGGGGAAGTAGACCTGTTCTTTTTCCTCGCTGCTAGTGCCTTTAGTCATGGATAGCCACATATCATAAGGTACAACAGCAAAAGCGGGCTTGCCGGAATGGTGAATAATCTGCACGTCAGTAAGTGTTGTCATTGCGGCGTTGAACCTCCTCAATAGCGACGACCTTTATAGCGCCGTCAAAATTAAAAAAAACACGGAAGCGACCTACCCTGAGCCGGTAGCTGTAGCGGTGATTAACCAGCTTTTTAATGTTCTGGCAGTTGGGGAAACTCACTAATTTCCCTGCTTCCGAGAACACCATGCGGCTATCTCCGGGTGGCAGCTTTAGTAACTGCTTCCGGGCTTTGTTAGACCAGTTAATAGTATTCATTTCTTATATTATAAGTCAAATTATTAGTTAGTTAAGAAAAAAACCCTTTAAATGGTGGTTTTTTTATACTCCTTTGAAACGTCTCCCAGTGAGGCGTTTTTTTATGCCTGCGACAAGTGTTTGCACCCGCAGGCCAACAACCGAGTGGACAAGCCGTTGCGCCCCACAGGGACGTGGGAAGTGTCGCCGAGTGCAGGAGCACGAACGACCGCCCCACAGGGACGTGGGAAGTGTCGCCGAGTGCAGGAGCACGAACGACCGCCCCACAGGGAGAGTGATTGATGGGCATAGATGCCGAGCAGTTGGATAAGGAAGCGGATAAGGAATACGCACAGATGATGGGTACAGACACGCCAGCCCCTGCGCCGCAGGATAAGCAGGCTCAGGCACCCGCCGCCGATGAGTTACCCCAGCCAGTGGAGGCTGCACAACCGGAGTCGTCTGATGACGATGCATTGCCTGCACCGGATGCCGTGACTGACGACTGGCAGGACAAGTACACCAAGGCGGAAGAATCCAGAAAAAACGCCCATGCGCTGATGACCAAGGCTACCCAGGAAGCGGCAGAGCTGCGTCGGAGTAATGACCAGCTACAGCAGCAACTGGCAGGCATTCAGGCGCAGTTAGACCAGCTACAGCAGCAGCCCCCGGCAGCCGCAACACCGCCAGCCACCGACAGGTTCAGTGATCTTCGTGAGGATTATGAGGAGTTGAACCCGGTGTTTGAAACGGTGGAACAAACGGCAGCACAACACCGGGCTTTGCAGCAGCGGCTTGATGCGATTGAGAAGCAGCGGCAGGAAGAAGCGGCCAGCCAGCGGCAGGAGGCGTTCTGGGCAGAAGTGCGTAAACACCACCCGGATGTGGATCAGGTGGCACAGTCTGATGACTTTAAAGGCTGGTTTGCACGTCAGGCCACTGAGGTGCAGCAGTTAAGCCAGACCAATCCGCTCGGTGCGGCCACGGTGATGGATATGTACAAGAAGGCCACCGGCCAGCCATCCCCGGCACCCGCAGCCCCATCAAAAATTCAGCAGGCGCAGCGACTGAGCGAACCGCAGGTGCGGTCACGCTCGCAACCAACCACACAAGGCCGCCAGCCTGCACTGACCCCGGATCAGATTGCCGCTTTGTCTCAAAAGGATTATGAGGCTAACGAGACAGAGTATGACAAGCAACTGAGCCAGTGGTTAAAGCAGGGCGGTCGCTGATTCAAAAGGACTGAATCATGGCTACTACAACCTTTCCGACGGGCAATATGGCAAATGCCCTGTCGGTTATTTACTCCAAGAAGCTGAATGCCAAGTTCTACAAGAGCACAGTGCTGGAGCAGATTTGTAACACCAACTGGGAAGGCGAGATCCAGAGCGAAGGTTCCAAGGTGGTTATCCGTACCCGTCCCGATGTGGTGGTACAGGATTATGACCGGGCTACCGGGGTGGATTATCAGGATCTGGAACCCCCCAAGGTGGAGCTGCCCATCGACAAGGCCAAGTACTATGCCTTTGTTGATGACTACATACAGACCGCCCAGGCGGATATCAACCTGATCAATGAATCGGCTGCCGATGCTGCCGAGAACATGAAGATCGCGGTTGACGGGGATGTGCTGGGCAACATCTATACCGATGTGCCTGCTGGCAACCAGCTTGGCGACCCTGCCACCGGTGTGGTTGTCACCAAGGACAATGTACTGGATTACATTGTTGATGCCGGTACTTTGCTCGATGAGGGTAATGTGGGTGAGACTGGCCGCAAGATCGTACTGCCACCGTGGGTGTGCGGACTCATTAAAAAATCGGAGCTGAAAGATGCCTCCATTGCCGGTGATGGTACGTCTATCCTGCGTAATGGCCGTCTGGGTATGATCGACCGGTTTGAGTTGTTCTGCTCCAATAACCTGGCAACCGCCAGCGGCATTACCCAGTGCCTGGCACTCACCAAGGACTACTGCGCCTTTGCCAGCCAGTTCGTCAAGCATGAAAGCCTGACCCTGGAAAAGCACTTTGGCGTAGGTCACAGGGGACTGAAGGTTTACGGCTATAAAGTCGTTAAGCCGGAAGCCGCTGTGCTGTTGCCTGCGAAGAAGGCGTAAGCCTGCATGCCCGCCTGAGTGAGTGACAGGCGGGCTTTTTTTTATTTGATAAGGATAACTAATGGCTTTTAACGTAGACACCTGTCGCTCAAAAGACGAGCTGGAAGCGCAGGCAAAAGCCCTGTTTGATGTGGATCTGGACAAGCGCAAGAAGCTCGATGTGCTGAAAGCCGAGTTCCGGGCATTAATTGCTGGTGACAGTGTTGAAAAAGAAGAAGTGCAGGAGGCAGCCGTTGCAGCGACCCACGTCAAAAGCAAGAACGGCACCGTGTTTCCGTATCATCCACTGCTCAAAAAGAGGCTGGGTGTTGATTTGACCGCCTGTGACAAGGACGGAAACACGGCATAACCTGTGCCTACTGGTTTTGTTGCACTACTTGCAGTAGCAGGGATTTCATTTCCTTAATATCTGATTTCATTTCAGAGAGTTCAGCTTTAACAAATTCATGCTGCTGGTCAACTTTAAGTTCAAGAGTACTCTGACGCTCTTTTACTCTGGTGAGTTCAGATAAAATATGATCATTTTGTCTGAATAACTCATGAAACGGAGTATTGTCAGGGAAACGGGAAGCCGTTTCGGCTTGTTTAGAATTTATACCCAGCGAGATCAGGGCTTCATAAAGGGCTTTATTTTGCATTGTTGTTCCAGTTTACGGCTTTCCAATTCAGCTTGAGTATAGCGGGCATAGTTCATGGACGTGATTAAAATCATCAGCCGGGTGCGGCGACTGTTGCAGGATGGCGATGGGGTGCGCTGGACCAATGATGACCTGCTGGCCTGCTATAACGAGGCGCAGATAGCGGTGGTGCAGAACCGGCCTGATACCTATTCGCAGGTAGTGGCACTGGATTGTGAGAACCGTTCACGCCAAACCGTACCGGATACCGCCTACCGGTTGATGGATATTATTGATAATGCCGTGTCAGGCCGGGCGGTGGTAAAGACTGACCGGGATACCCTGGATGGACTGGTGGCGAACTGGTCAACCACTGCCGGTAATGATGTGGAGCAGTTTATCTACGATGAAAAGTCGCCCGGTGTCTTTTATGTCTACCCGGTGCCGCCTGCCAGTCACCAGATCAATATTTTAATCAGCCGCACCCCTACGCCGGTTGCCATTACCGATTTTGACAACGATACCACGGCAATGGAGCTGGATACCGTGTGGCTGAACCCGGTACTGAATTACATGCTGTACCGGGCCTACATGATTGATGGTGAGACTGAGGCCAACATGATGCAGGCACAAAGTTACCTGAAAATGTTTGCCAATGACCTGCAACTGAAGTGGGCGGTGGATCTGGTGTTCAGGAAACCCCAGCAGGGGGAGGAGGCCGGTTAGTGTTTTTCTTTCCGGGCTTTCTTGTTTTCACGTTTAATCCAGAACAGGTAAAACAGTAGGGGAACACCCAGTACCGCACTGAGGATTAGGTAATACTCTGTAACACTCATTCGTCAATGTCCGTTAGAAACCCTAAGTAATAGAACAGTAGTGCAAAGCTGGCACCGAAAAATATGAAGGTAATCATATCTGTGTGCTCCGATACGATGGCTCCAAAACAACATGCAGCCAGCGGCACTTTCACCAAATCATAGAACATTTTAGCGGTATTCTCTCGCTGCTTCTTATTCATTTCAGCTAACCGGTCAACCAACACAAAAGGACAGTGTAGATCATGGCAACGGAACTGGATGCCTACCTGAGCCGGATACGGCCCTATGTCCGTGGCTGCCCCGATGCCACCATGCGGGATACCCTGCGGGTGGTACTGAGGGATATCTGCCAGCGGGTGAATATCTGGTGGTATGAGGAGCGGATGTATCTGGCAACGGGCATCGCTGACTATGATATCGGTGTGCCTGCCGGTAGTGAGCTGGCAACGGTGCAGCGGCTGGTTGCCCCGGATGGCACGGCACTGGTGAATGATGATCAGTTGCCGGTGTTTAATTCACCGGGCAGCCCCCGCTTTTTCCGGCACCATCTGGGCAACCGCCTGACTGTGGCACCTGTACCCTCAAAAGGGGCGCTCTATACCCTTGAGCTGACCCTGAAACCCGCCATTGATGCCACCACTATTGATGATGCCGTTTATGCGGCCACTGCCGAGTTTGCCCCCTGGGGCGTACTGGCGGAGTTGCAACGTATCCCCGGCACTGACTGGTCTGACCCACAACAGGCCAATGAAAACCATATCCGCTTTAACCAGGTACTGAACCGCAAGCGTGTCAGTGCGCTGGTTGGGCATAGCAGTTCACAACACACCATTCAGGGACGGAGATTTGTCTGATGAGCACCACACCCCCCAATGTCGCCATTGAGATGATCCGTGGTGACTCATTGAATATTCCACTGACCTTTCTTGACCCTGCCGATGATAACACCCGGATACCCGTCAATGGCTACCACCTGCGGATGACCGTGAAAGTGTCCAGCTACCTGCCGGACAGTGAGGCGGTGATTAACAAACAAATCACGCTGCCAGCGGAAACAGCCAATGGTGAATATGTATTGATACTGGCACCGGCTGACACCAATACCCTGGAACCCATGACTTACGACTACGATATCCAGATCAGTTCACCGGATAACTCAGAAGTTATCACGCTGGTCACTGGCAAGCTGAAGCTGTTGATAGGCACAAGCTGGTAACACTCATTTTTCAAGACAGGGAGCGTCTATGAGTATTGAAGGTGAAGTTGGCAATATTTACCGGCCACTCAACATCCAGATTGACGGCCTCGCACTGGCTGAGAGTATCCGACAACAGATTGAGGCTAAACGTGCCGAAGTGGAAACCAAGGCGGCTGATGTGCAGGCCAAGCATGGTCAGGTACAAACCTGGCATGCCAATGTTGCCCAATGGCAGCAGGACACCGCCGACTACCGCGATGCCGCCAACACCTATCAGCAACAAGCGGCTGTTGCCCGAAATGCCTCAGAGACAGCAGCGGCAGCAGCGGATGTCAGTAAAGTGGCTGCCGAGGCTGCTAAAAATACAGCCGTATCTGCGAAGACGGATGCAGAGTCTGCCCGTGATTTAGCCCAGACCTACAGGGACAGTGCCAGCAGTTCTGCGACACTGGCCGATCAATCGAAAGACAGTGCCAACGCTGCCAAGGTTGCGGCTGAAGCAGCCCGTGATCAGGCCAGTACCCACAAGACCAATGCCCAGACTGCCCGTGATGAGGCCAACACTGCCAAGGCCGGTGCTGATGCTGCCGAAGCCAAGGCTGAGAAGTGGGCGGAAGAAGTCGAAGATGTTGCCGTTGAAACAGGTAAGTATTCTGCCAAACACCATGCTGAAAAGTCGGCGGATTCAGCGGCTTCTGCCTTGAGCTACCGTAATACTGCCCAGACTTACCGTGATGAAGCAAACACGGCCAAGGCCAATGCCCAGACGGCAGAAAGCAGTGCTAACAGTCACAAAAATACAGCGTCCACCAAGGCTACTGAAGCCAGTAACTCAGCAAATAAAGCCGAGCAGTGGGCGGATGCTGATGACAATGTGCAGGTAGAAGCAGGCCGGTATTCTGCCAAACACTATGCCAACCTTGCCCAGACGTATTCGCAAGGTGTCACCAGCGGTTTGATGTTCAAGGGCGGGTACAATGCCAGCAGCAATACGGCACCCCCTACCCCTGCCAGCGATACACCTGACTACTACAGGATTACGGGTGCTGGCACCATCAACGGCATTGATTACAACGTCAATGACAACATTTGCTGGGATCCGATACTCGATCAATGGTTCAAGATCGACAACACTGACCGGGCAATCACTGACTCCCTGACCTCCACCAGTTCAGATACGTCCCTGTCAGCCAAGGCGGGTAAGCAGTTGCAGGACACCAAGTTTAACAAGGCCGGTGATACCTTATCTGGCGCTATCAATTTCACGCCAGACAGCGGCAGCATTATTACCCTCGATGGTAAGACGTTATTGCGGCGCCATGACCAAGCCGGTGCGGTGAGTTTTGGTGCGGATAATGGTTTGGTGATTGGTTCAGGTGATTCTCGTGCGGCAGTAGTGGCTGACTCAGCCATGACCAGTGAAGTCCTGCACCTGAGCAGTGACAACATGGCTCGGGTGCTTACTAATTGCCAAAATGGAATCGGTGGGGCAAAGACTTTCAACTTCAACATTGACGGTTCATTCAGTACTGACGGTGAGATCAGGGACGTGTCAGGACGCTGCTTCTCCCCTGGCTACATGCCGAGCTGGAACCAGGTTCAGAGTAAACCCGCTACGTTTCCGCCTTCCAGTCATAACCATGATGCTGATTACATTCGTCAGGATGCTACGGACATTAATGCCCAGACGTTTGATGGCCGGGACAGTACCCAGTTTGCATGGAAAGAATCCAGCGTGGCGGCTGCAACCGGCGGCGACTGGGTAACGATTGCCCTTGTTGATGGGGGTGGCCGTGCGTCAGGCCGGTTCAAGGTGGGTGAGGCGGCGGGAGGAAATCATGGGCATGTGGAATTTTATGCCGGGGTTTCTTTTGGCAATGTGCCGGTGATAAACATCTTGAGTGCTGGCGGCTATGGTTCATTCACCGGCTTGCTGAAAAAGCTGCGGATTATTAAGGACAGTAATGATGAGATCTATGGTGTCCATAAGCTGCAACTACTACTGGAAACAACCACGACACTTTACAGTTATCTCTATGAGGATGAGCAGCCGCACAATAGATGGAAGCTGACCAATTACTCGGAAACAGGTACACCAACCGGCTACACCGAAGCGGTGTCGATTGATCTGGATAAGACGGGCGGTATTTCAACTACGGGTGAATTTTATGCTCAGGGCGGTTATAAGGTTTATCACGAAAATAATCCGCCGCCAGCCGGTGCCGGTGGTGGAGCCGGTGGCCGGAAGAACCTGCTGATTAATGGTGATTTTAAGATTAACCAGCGGTCTTTTGATGGTAACTGGGCAGCACTGGCTAACGGCACTTACGGTTTTGACCGCTGGAAAAAGCACGCTAATGGCATTGAGCAAATTGTTGAGGCTGGTTGGTTTCCTGCGGGAACTTATTACCTGAGCTGGCAAGGTGGCACAGGTGATGGTCAAGTCGATGGTGTGACCGTTGCCAAGAACAGCAGTGTCGAGATCACTGATCCGTCTCAGAATATTTCGATTGTTGTGCCTGCTGATGCGACTCTGGTGCAGTTTGAGCGGGGAGCAGTTTCGGAGTTTGAGTATATGCATATCACTTCAGAGCTAGCGCTGTGTTATCGGTACTATCAGATGCCGTGTAAATATGCATTTCTGGATGGATACAGCAGTTCTACTGACTATCTGCTTTTTTTTGTCGGATCAATATCTATGCGCGTGAATCCGACAATGATAACACTTATCCCAGGCTCCCAACATAACATTAGTTCGCTTGTTTCTGTGTCGCACCAATTTGATAACCGACCGACAATAAGGTTTCGGCTGATATCAACTGGTAATGCATACTGGATTAATTTTACTGCTGCATTTGATGCTGAACTCTAACAAAAGGATTTTGTCATGTACCAACAAAACGACAACAACACTATAGTCCGGCTGTCAGATAATGCGTTTATCCCAGTGGCAGACGGCAACCGTGATTACGAAGCGTATAAGCAATGGCTGGCCGAAGGAAACACGCCCCAACAACCGCCAGCGCCTGACTTTGCCGATGCCAAGTCAGCCAAACTGGAAACATTGAAAGCCGCCTGCGATGCTGAACTTGAAAATATCTACTCCCTGTACCCCGCCCATGAAGCGGATACCTGGTTCAAACAGGAGCAGGAAGCAAGGGCATTCCTGGCAAACAGTTCGGTTGTCACTCCGTTCCTCGATGCACTGGCCGCCAGCCGGGGCATCGACAAGGACACCGTAGCCCGCGCCATTGTCCATAAAGCAGAAGCCTTTTCTGTTTACGCTGCCCAGGTCATTGGCCGCAAGCAGGCCATCGAGGATCAGATCAAGCAATGTGAAACCTTGGCGCAGTTGGAGAATGTCAGCATTGAGCTGGGTGCGCTGGGGTGAATAAAGTATTTCGGTATTTCTGGAACATCCTGATCGCCATTGACCAGTTAGCCAATACGTTGCTGGCAGGCGACCCGGACGAAACCATTTCCAGCCGGGCAGCCAAGGCCAACCGTAAAGGCAAACGATGGGGGTGTGTACTTTGCCGTTTTTTACACTGGTTTGATAGGAATCATTGTGAAAAATCCATTGAACTGGATGAGGGGGAGCGGCTTTGAAGATCCAACTATCCGGTTTTACCGGAGAATTGCCCCGCCTCGATGCCACGGCCTTGCCGGATAATGCCGCCAGCATTGCTACCAATGTCGATCTGGATAACGGTGTACTGGCACCCCTGAGAGGGTTGGCAGTGGTGCAACCCCAGACACTGGCCGGGGCAATAAAAACCCTGTACCGCTATAACCCCACACCGGGGGATGACAGTAGTGGTGCCTGGTTTGAATGGCTTGATGAGGTGGATATCTGCCTCGCCCCGATCCGCAGTAACCAGCAGGTGATTGCCTGCTATACCGGTGACAGTTACCCGAAAATCACGGACAGGGATAGTGCTATTGGTGCCGGTGTCATGCCTGCCAACAGTTACCGGCTGGGTGTACCGGCTCCTGCCTTCTCTATGGTGGCGGTGGCAGGCTCAGGGGGTGGCAGTGATCCGGTCTACCAGTTTGAACGGGATTATGTGGTCACGCAGGTCTGTCAGTTGGGCAGCCTGTTGATGGAGGGGCCACCGTCCAGCCCGTCCACCGTACTGACCCTTTCTGCTGGTCAGACGGTGGATGTCAGCGGTATCGGTGGTGTACCGACCGGCAACTATAACCTGCACAGCAAGCGTCTGTACCGGCGACGGGTAGCCAATGGTTCCGGCAGCTACCAGTTAGTGGCTGAACTGCCACCGGGTCAGGATACCTTTGAAGATACGCTGGCTGATACCGAAATCCCCGGTGATGTACTCGGTTCCCAGAACTGGTATCCGCCACCGGACAGCCTGCACAGTCTGGGGGCGTTGCCTAATGGCCTGCTGTACGGGGCTGACGGTAACGATGTGGTGGTCAGTGAACCGTACCGTGTCCATGCCTGGAACCCCTTTGCCCGCTATCCCTGCAATTATCCGGTCATTGGCATCGGTCAGGCCGGTAATACCATTGTCGCACTGACGGCTGAGAATCCGTTTATCATCAGTGGCCTGAACCCCACGGCCATGAGTGCCACTGAGCTGAAAATAGATCAGGGGTGTCTGTCGAGGCGTTCCATTGTCTCCGGGCCTTTCGGTGTAGCCTATGCCAGCCCCGATGGGATTGTGGTGGTCAACGGCCAGAATGCCGGGGTGGTGTCAGAACAGCTCTGGAGCCGGGAACAGTGGCGTGACCTGAACCCGGCCTCGATCATCGCCAGCCACCTGGATAACCGCTATATCTTCAGTTACACCAAAACCAATGGGGATGCCGGGGGTTATATCTTCGACCCGAAACGGCCTGACCTTGGCCTGATTCATTTCGATACGCCATTTACTGCGGTATATAAAGATGCACTGGCAGACGGCCTGTTTGTCTTTGCCGATGGCAACATCCAGCGATTTGAGCAAGGTTCGCCATTAACGTACCAGTGGCAAAGCAAGGTCTGGACAACACGCCCACGGTCTTTTAACTGTGGACGGATTGAGGCGGCCAGTTATAGCGACCTGTCGTTTACCTTGTTGCGGGATGGTGTGGAAGTGATGACACAGGCTGTCACCAGTGACCGGGGTTTCCGGTTGCCTGCCGGACTGGGCAGCCGGTGGCAGTTCCGGTTATCCGGCACTGAGCGGGTGTATCGGATAACCATTGCAGACAGTATGAATGAGCTTTAGCGCGTGAGCGCCTTTTCTATCAAATGCTTATTGGTCAGGGGAGTATAGCCTATGGCGGATGAACGGATACCGGGGCTGATTGATCCCCCTGCCGTGGCTGACAATATGAGCCTTGAGCAGTGGATGCAGCAGGTAACAGAGATACTGCGGCTGACCACGGGGCAGTTGGGGGAGAGTGGTTATACCTATGTCAGCTATAACGATCTGGTGAATGCCGGTATTTTTACACCGGTCGCCACCGGGGAAACCACCGACTATGAACCGGCCAGTGATAACGGTACGGATCTGACCCCGCCAGCCCTGCCATTGAATGTGCATATTGAAAACGGCTTTTCCATTATCTATGTGCGCTTTGACTATCCCACGTTTGACTTCCCCAGCTATGCGGAAATCTGGCGCAGCGTGACCACTGACCGCAGCGATGCGGTATTGGTTGGCACCACAGGCTCAGGCCAGTACCCGGATAATGTCGGCCCGGATGATACCGTGTATTACTACTGGGTGCGGCTGGTCAAGACTGTGGGCAGTTATGTGGTTTACGGGGCTTACCATGATGACCAGCCCGTGCAGGGGCAGGCGCAGTCACAGTTATCCGGGGCCGCGCTTGAAGAAGGCACTGTTACCCATGAAAAGCTGGCTGTCGGGGCAGTGACGGCAGACAAAATCAATGCCGGTACAGCCTTTATCAATGATCTGGGGGTGGAGGTGATGTATAACCTGGGGGGTGATGAGAGTAACTACACCATGAAGATTGACCTGGTGAATGGGTTTATACATATCAAATGAGCCGGTCAGTTTTTCTGGGTAAGGGTGGTGCTGATGAGCCACTGCTGCATATTGCCTCCACCGACGATTTATCGCCTGATGAGTTAAAGGCCGGTGTTCGGCCAGATACTTTGTTTCATAGCTCATTGCCTTATCTGATGGCAGACCGGTATGAATTACCGCTGAATTATATGGGAGCTGTCCCTATTATGTACCCCTCCAAGGGGTACGCTACGCATTCAAGAAAATGGTATCAACTGGCAATACCGGGGCATATTAAAATTGCTATGGCAAGTCAGGTGTTCCTCCTACTTGTAAAAACAACTACAGGTACTGTTTATTCACCGGCCAGCACTATCTATTCATGGCAAAAAGAGTTTGTTGCACCATCATCCAGTGTTTATGCAAATGGTATTATTCATCAACATAATGCCAGATATACAGGTGATTTTAATCTTTCGTATGTTTTTCATAGTTCAGCCACTGTCAACCCGGCACAAACTAATAGCACTCCATCCTATCGTCCTTTGGTATGGACTCCTTATGAGTGGGCAGGTGCCAATGCAAAAACGGGCATGACTATTGATCAAAACTATTTATCCGTTTTTAGTATTTATGATTTGAGTGAGGTAATAATTGCAGTATTTAATATTGACTATTCAAATAGTGAGGTGTCATATAACGATTTGATTTCGCCAGGTGATGATATTCAAATCAACAAAAATATATTCAGGATTGGGTCGCTGGATTTATCACAAAAAGCATTCCTGAAAGATAATGGCAGTTCAACCAGTTCTTATTCAGGTGATTCGCTTGGGTGAAAGTCTCAAATTGACCGAGCTTCTTCAGCTTGCCAACCGGGGAAAGTAGTAGGCAGCTATTTTTTCAATGCTTAAACAGAAGGCAGCCAATCACAGGTATGATGTTGATAGCACACAACACCTTGCCAGTGAGAGGCCGCCCCATGGAAGTATGTCAGCTACGGACTGAAGCCGCCACCATTTCTTGTGATGCGATTCAACGGTTAGGCCACCAATTGCAGGCTCTGCGAGAGTCTGGCAATCCTATCAGGCACTTTGAAGAGTTTGAGCAGACCGTTAATGCTCTCTTTAATCAAGCTCAGCAAGATTTTTTAGCAGAGGCGCTGGCTGAGCTTGATATTGATACCCCAGCTATTGAGGTCAGCGGGATCACTTATAAGCAGGTGTTGCGCAGTTATAAAACCTACCAGACAGCGGTTGGTTCAGTCCGGGTTATGCGAACACTTTACCGTAACGGCAAAGAGCCGTGTATCGTGCCCATGGAGTTGAAAGCCGGGATCGTGGAAGGCTTCTGGACGCCTCGGGCTGCAAAGCAAGCTGCCTGGGTTGTTGCTCAAATGTCTCCCGGTGAAGCAAAAAGCCTCCTTGATCTCATGGGAGGTATGTCTCCCTCAGAAAGCAGTCTTGCTCGTTTCCCCAGGCAATTTAATACTCAGTGGGAACAGCACCGTGAGCCTTTTGAAGAGATGCTTATTGAGAAACTTAACGTGCCCACCAATGCGGTCACAGTAGCCGCCTCCCTGGATGGCGTTATGCTGCCCATGAAAGATGGCAAACGAGTAGAAAAGCGAGCCAGGAGCGCTTCTGAAGGCAAACGGACTCAAGGGCCAACAGGTTGCAAGGAGGCCAGTTGCGGAACTTTGTCGTTTTACGATCAACAGGGGGAGCGTTTATCAACAGTCCGCATAGGACGAATGCCAGAAACTAAAAAACTCACACTCAAGCAGTCTTTGTCAGCACTATTGCAAGAAGCGTTGCGACAAAAGCCACAGCTGTCACTGGTCAAAGTCGCTGATGGCGCCAAGGACAACTGGTCATACCTTTCCCAGGAACTACCAGCGGGTGTTGAGGTTATTGATTACTACCACGCAGCCGATCACCTGAAGAAAGCATTTGACCAGGCTTATGGAGAAAACAGCATCAAGTCCAAAGAAAAGTTTGTCACTTACCGACACGTCCTAAAAGAGGAACTCGATGGGGTTGAGCGCATTATTAAAGCCCTGGCTTATCAGCATAAAAAGCATCCGCGCCGCTCAAAATTAAAGACCGAGCTGGAGTATTTCAGAAAAAATCGCCAGCGTATGCGCTATGCTGAACACTTGTCGAATAACCTTCCGATCGGCTCTGGTGTGGTAGAGGCAGCCTGTAAAACCTTGGTTACCCAGCGGATGAAGTGCTCAGGTATGCGCTGGCGAAATCCGGGTGGTCAGGGCGTATTGACGCTTCGGTCATTAGTTCAGAGCCACTGGTTTGAAAATGGCTGGAAGTTATTTGCTGCAACTTATTGCGGGAAAGTCACCAAGGCTGCTACAAGCAATGTCATACCATTCCCAGAGAAAGGTGGCAGTGTTTAGTTGTGGTCAATATGAGACTTTCACCCATTCGCTTATCACGTCACCACCGCAATTTTCTGCTAATAATATGTATTCTTCCGGCTTTCTGAGTGCTACAGGTAGCAGAGGATACGCACGTCTTTCCGGTGGACACGGAACAACGCAATGGGAAATGGATTTTAATCACGGCGTTATCAAAGCGTTTCAGGATAATCAGGCGTATGCCATCTTTGGTGGTGATAACGATATTGGGAATAAAATTCGTTATGACCAGATTAGCAACTACACGTCAACAAGTATCAGTGACTATATACATTCATCGAGTGTAAACAAAACTTACCCGATGGGAAGCTATTACGTAGGGGAACCTGAAGAACTGACGGGTATCTTCTGTATTTTGCCGAATGACCAGGTGTTGATTGCTGGTAGATCAGGGATAGATTTTAATAACCCCAGAGGCTCAGGGCGCTACATTTGGTATCCGATGCAAAACGGGTTTAGTTCGGTTTATGTCCGGTTAAAAAAAGGGATGGCATATCCCTTGTTTTTTGCCGGAGGTGTTTTAGATTACACAGGTAGCTATGATCTTTCCGTAGACTCAGTGCAGTACGTTTATGTATCCGGGTGGCTGGAATATAGCAATGATGGTTATTTACACATTAAAGCACATTACCATTATGAGTCATGGGGGTATGGGATTTATCAAGGGTTTGTTACTTCATACTGTGATATTCCCTCTACATCATTCCATTTTATAAAACTAAATTGACATCCTCCCCCACCAAATCAAAGCATTTGGTGGGGGTATCCCGTGAGGTTTTGATGAATTACACCATCCACCGCATCCACCAGATCGACAACCCACTACGCCTGCAACTGAAATTCTACCTTGCCACCAACAAAATCAGCCGCCAGTACCCGCTGGATGAGCAGCGGATTGAGCAGATGCTGCAACTGATGACCGGACACCCGGACTATGCCCTGTGGGTAGCTTACGATGGTGACAACCCGGTGGGCTTTATTTCCGGCAACCTGCAACACTCACTGTTCCATGACCGGATCTTTGCCTTTGATCTGGGCTGGTTTGTGCTGCCCGGTTATCAGGGCAAGGGTATTGGCCGACAGTTGATGGATACCTATGTCCACTGGGCGCAGGCACACGGGGCCAGTGTTGCCCACTTTTCAGTCGTGTTTGCAGATAAAGAGGCCGACCAGCGCAGTACCGACAAGCTGGCAGCAATGGGCTTTGAGCACTGGGGCTACCTGACCCGCAAGGTGCTGTCTGAATAGCCTGTCTGGATAGGCGACAGTTCAGCCCCTAGACTGAGGCCGCGAAAACAAGAAACGGCGAGCGAGGAAGTTCCAGCACCGAACCGAGATCCAGTTGCTGGAAGTACGCCGGGAGCTGGCTCACCATAGCGACCTGTTTAAACAGTTAGTCAGCGGGCAGGACGAAATGCGAAATATGCTGAAGCAGGTTCTGGAACCTAAATCAAAAAGCTAGACAAGCATGGAGGACACAGGGATGTGTGGAGGCGGAGGAGGTGGCAGCAACACCGTATCAGCCGGGCCTTATGAAAAGGAACTGGTATCAATGGCCGAGCGGCGGCTGGCAGAATATAACGAAATGTATAAGCCACTGGAAAACCAGTACATGGCGGATACGCAGCAACTGGATTCAGACCAGTTCCGCAGTCACATGGCCGATAATGCGGCTTCGGCTGCCCGCAGTCAGTTTGCCCCTTATCCGTCCACTGCCGGGGCAGGGCAGGCGACACTGACCAACCAGTACGCCAATGGCTCACGGACACTGGCAAAAGCGGCATCACTGGCCGCAGCGTCCGGCACCCAGTCCGGCAATGATATGTATACAGGCCGGATGCTGGAATATGCCGGTGTTGGTCGTGGTCAAACCGGCATGAGTATGAATATGTTTGGCAACGCAGCAGGCAATCAGGCGGGTTACAATATTGCATCGGCTCACTCTAACCAGATGGTGGATTCTTCAAAATACAATGCTTTCGGTACGGCTGCCGGTATGGGTTTTGGGGCGGCGGCTGAAAAGTATGACTGGTTCAAACCTGCCGCTTCAACGACTACTTAAGTGGTTAAAAAGTCCCAGTTTTTCCTGTCTATAATCAGGCCACTGGATAAAAAACCGGAGTGAAACGATGTCACTGGAGATAGAAGTAGCTGACCTGCGTAACGATGTAGAAAAGCTCAAGCGCCAGCGTGATCAGGGTGAAGAAATCAAGCACCAGATATGGAATAACATGCAGGAAGATATCCACAGGCTGTGCCGTGATAATTACGAACAGCTTGCGGCCTTCCGAACCGAAGCCCGTCACGAATTTGATGAAAATCGCCGCAGGTTTGAAAAAAGCGAGGCGTTTCAGGAGGAAGTAAAACAGCGTCTGGATAAAAGCGAGGCGTTTCAGGAGGAAACAGGGCAAAGATTTGATCGCCTTGAAGACCGGATGGATCAAAAGTTTGAGCAGACAGACCAGCGACTGGGCAGGCTGGAAGCGGATGTATCGACCCTGAAAACAGATGTATCTGATATGAAGTCCGATATCTCTGAAATCAAGGCGATTCTGCTTAACAAACACTGATAACTGTAAACAGGAAACTGAAAAGGCAAGGAGGCCATTATGTGTGGAGGTGGTGGAGGCGGCAGCGCCAGCCCGGACTATAGCGTACAGAACCGGCAGGTAGCACTTGCCCGCCAGTTGGAAAGTGATTACCAGAGCCGCTTTCTGCCTTATGAGCGGCAACTGGTCAGCCAGGCAACGGATAAAGGCCGGATCACTGAGGCTGTCAGTCAGTCAAAGGCGGCAGCGGAAACCACCTTTGATGCCAGTCAGGGACAGAGCGAGCGACAACTGTCAGGCTTTGGTGCCACCCTGACCGCCAGCCAGCAGGCCGCCCTGAACAGCCAGCGCCAGCGTGACCGTAATGTTTCCTCGATGGCAGCCACCAGTAATGCCCGGCAGCAGTCAGCCAACCGCTACGGCCAGTTGCAAAGTTCCATGATGGCCATCGGTCGCAATGCCCAGAACCAGGGACTCACCGGCATTAACCAGGCTGCCGGGATGGAGAACCAGCGTAATATTGCCAACCAGCAAATGGCTGCCCAGAAAAAGTCAGATGGATGGGGTTTGCTGGGTACGGGAATAGGTATGGCAGCCGGTTATATGATTTCCGACAAGAACAAAAAGCGTAATATCAAACCCCGCAGCGATAAAGAGGATATGGATGACGCCCGCAGCTTTGGCAATTACGAGTATGACTACAAGGCCGGACAGTCTGGCGGTCGCAGTGAGTTTGGTCATGTTGGCGGCATGGCGCAGGAAATGCCGGAATCCATGAGTGATGGTAAACAGGTGGATTTGGGGGATGCAACAATGGTGGCCTTTGGTGCCATCCGGGATATTGATAAACGGCTGCAACAATTGGAGAGCCGTCAGCCAGTGGGGAGCAAGGGATGAGCAACTATAACGCCTTTGGCACAGGATTCCTGCAAGGTATTCAGGCCATCAATAGTATCCATGACCGGCAGCAACGGGCTAAGGAGTATAAGGATAACCAAGCCTGGCGGGAAAAGGTGTATGCCGATCAACGGGGTGATCGGGCACAAGATGTAGCCCACCGTGACCGTGCTTTTGGGTTACAGAAAAAGACGGCTGATGCCCATAATAAACTCTATGGGGTTCAGGGGGAGTACTACCAGACCCAGACCGCCACTCACCGGGATAAGCTTAACCGTCAGCAGCGATATGGTATTGTCAATACCGCCATAAATGCCGTAAAAACCCGCCCGGAACTATGGGACAGCCGGATAAAACCGGCTCTGGTTCAGGGGTTGAACCAGACTTTTAGTCAACAAATTGGTGAGGGAAAAAAACTGGTGGATCTACAAAGGACGCCAGATGGCAAAGGGCTGGTGCCCATTCTATCGGTAGATGACGGTCAGGGGGGACAGTACCACGCACCTATGTCGCAGCAGCGATCCAGTGATCCCAATGACCCGGCGGTTGCCGTCCCCGGTGATCTGCTAGTGGATATGCTGATGGATGCAGAAGATGATACCGCCTTGCGACTGTTGCAAGGTGAGCTGCAATCATTAACACCAGCAAAAACACCAGCAAAAACAAAAGACGACCAGCCATTCCCCTGGAAGCTGGAGCGGGTAAAGGGGATGAGTCCTGAAGGTGAGCCTATCGAGTACACCATACGTCGGTGGCAGGATGGTCGTGAGGAAGTGCTGGAGCTGAATGATCAAGGTCAGGTGATCCCACCGGCAGGTTTAAATCAGGGTGGAAATGGCGCTTTGAATCAGGCGCTGGAAGGCTGGAACCCGAACCCTGAAGCCAGCGGTCAGCCGCCGGTATCACCGGCTCCCGCATCCTCACCGAAGGAATTAACCCAGCCGCAGGCTAATAGCCAGTCATCTTATTGGAGCGGTTATGGGCCACATCATCCGATGGCGGTGCGGCGTTAGGCCGCCGGGGGCTGCTCCATATCCCAGCCAGGAAAAAGCAGTACCGCAGGGTGGCAGCGCAGGGCTTTAGCCAATACCTTGGCACGGTTGACACCCAAAGGCAGTTCATCACTTTCAAGCTGTGATATGGCAGGCTGGGGGATGCCGGTCAGCCGGGACAGTTCTGACTGACTGATTTCCTGGAGTTCCCGCATGATTCGCAGGGATTCACCGACGGATACGTCGATTTGTTTTTTGGCGGGCTGCCAGTCATTTTTTGTCGTAGTCATGTGCAGATACCCTGATTACTTTGATTTGAACCTGATTGTTTTCAACAAGGTAGATTACCCGGTACTGCCGGTTTACATAAAACCCACTATCAAGCTATATCATTTTTAGTATAGCTCAGATAAGGACGACTTATTGATATCCTCCTTTGTGTCTCAAATAGGCTACAATATGTAAGAATAATACAACTGAAAGGCATTTGAGATGAGCAAAAGCGAAGTGGTTAGGGCAAGAATAGAACCCGAATTAAAAGCCCATGCTGAGGCTGTTTTCAGGAAGCTGGGGTTGAATCCCACGCAGGCAATCACCCTTTTCTACAAGCAGGTGGAACTTCATAACGGTATCCCTTTTGAGCTGTCTATCCCTAATGAATTGACAGCACAAACCATTGAGGATGCTAAAGCCGGTAAAGGGCTGACCAGGCATAAGAGTCTGGATGATATGTTTAACAGCCTGGAGTGAATAATGCTTGATGCAGTAACCACCAAACGGTTTGAAAGGGACTATAAAAAGGTACGCAAGCAGGGTAAAGATTTGAGTAAAATCAAGCACCTTATCTTTCTGCTGGCTCACCAGGAAAAGCTGACAAAAAGCTATTTTGATCACCCGTTATCCGGCAACTACCGTTTTTGCAGAGAGTGCCATATAGAACCGGACTGGTTGTTGATATACCAGATCAAAGACAACGACCTTATTCTGATGAGAACAGGCTCACATTCTGACCTGTTCAGATAATAAACCTGTTTTTTACCCATAGTAAAACCCTGTCCACGACCTGGGCGGGGTTTTTTATTATCCGAAAATTCCCCCTAATACTGATCTGTCAGGGATAACAGATGCTTAAATTCAAGGACTTTGCCAATACCCCCGAGTATCAGCAAGCAGACCCGGCGACCCGTCTGGAAATGCGTCGGGCTTATTTTGATACCCAGATCAGACCCCGGATTCCTGCCCGTTATGTAGACACCCAATGGCAGCAGTTTGACCAGGCTACCGGTGAGTTGGGTGATCCCACCCAGGGCTATTTTGGTGATACCCTTGATGCATTCCAACAGGGCTTTTATCGCGGTATAGGGGATCTGGCCAGTGGTGCGGATTATCTGGTGGGCGGTGATGGTGAGAATGCTGCGGCTGATTATTTACGGGGTGTTGCGGATGATCAACTGAACCAAATGTCTCCCGAAGGCCGGGAGGCCATGCAGGGTTTTGGTATTGAAGAAAAGCCGGACAGTTTTTTCGGGTATGGCTTAAAAGACACCAGTAGCTGGCGTGGTTTTCGTTTGCAGTTGGCGGCAGCGGCAGGCTCTTTTCTCCCGTCCATAATCCCAGGTGGCGCTGTTGCCCGTGGCCTGAGTTGGGGAGCCAAGGGGAAGCGGGCTTTTGACCTGGCGGATAAAGCCAGGAAGATTGAAACCGTGGATGACGCCCGTCGTGTTAAAAAGCTCAATGATCGAATCAACCGGACAGCCTTTGCCACCGGCTATGGTGCTACCGGTGGAGCCATGATCGGTGGCGGTGCCGCTGAACAGACCAAACAGGTAGTTTTAAATTCCGGCTATGAAGACCTGAAAGACCTGCCCCGGTTTCAGGAACTGTATCGCCAGGAGTATGAATCTGCCGGTGGTGGTGACACCCGCGCCCCCTTTGAGCGGGCCAGGGAATTGTTAGCCGCTGAAGCGGCCAAGGAATCCTTTGCCCCGGCTGCCGGTGTGGGCGCCTTATCAATGGGCGTCGCTGGTCCGCTATTGGATAGGCTTGGCCGGGGACTGGGAGCCACTGGCCGGATCAGTAACGCAGGCAAAGGTGTTGTGGTTGAGGGTGCCCAGGAATTTACCGAAGGCGCAGGCCAGCAGGTAGCCAGCAACCTTGGCCAGCAAAGTATCGGTATGGAAGTGGATACCACCCAGGGCGCAATGGCCGAAGGTCTAACCGGTGCCATTGTGGGTGGTCCGGTGGGTGGTGTTGTGGGGGCCGTACCTACTCCCCAGGGACGACCGGACCAGGGGGATGTTCAACAAACCCTGAAGGATCTGCATAGCCAGCGCCAGACCTTGCAGGATCAAATGACCCGGCCAGATGCTGACAGGGCGATCCTCACCGGCTTACTGCGCAAGAATGCCATTGCCACTGCCCAGGCTGAATCCCTGGTTCGTGGCCGTCAGGAGATTCCATTAGGTAAGGCGGTGGATCTGCCGCCACAGGTCCCACCCCAAACCCCTCCGGGTTCTACCCATCAACCTCACACTGAAAGCACCCGCCAGCAACACCCGGACGATCCCCGCTATACCGGCAATGAAGAAACCGACCTGCAACTGTACGCCAGCCGTGCCAGCGCTTTGAATAAACTGCTGCACGGGCAGAAGTGGACAAAACAACAACGCCCCCTGAAGCGGCAACTCAAGGCACTGGTGAAACAGCGCAAGGAATTGGAAAAAAAGTCCCAGACACTGGCCGCCACACAGACTGATCCCTTTACCCCGGCAGATAGCCAGCCCCAGATAGAGGCCATCAGTAAGGCATTAAAGCAGGGAGACAGTGAAGCCGCCAGCCAGTTAATCACGGCACTGGCAAAACAGACCGGTCAGGAGCTGAAGCAGCTTGCCCGGCAACAGCCTGATCCTGAAGCCGCCACACAGGAACAATTTACTGACCGTGGCACCATAGATACCCCCCTGGATGAACTATCCTTGAGCGATGATGTGCCGCAGTTCAAGAGCGGTGCCAATGAGAATGGGGTGGTTGAACCACTGGGCGGGGAATTTGACCGTACCGGTTTATCACCGATTCAGGTATGGGTGCGGAAAGATGGCCGTAAAGAGGTGATCAGTGGCCGTCATCGCCTTGACCTGGCACGGCGTAGTGGTGAGGAAACCATCCCGGCACAGTACCACTATGAGGCAGAAGGGTTCGACCGTGATCAGGCGGCGGTGCTCGATGCCATACTCAATATCAGGGAAGGGCAGGGGAAAGTAAGAGATTATGTGGGATTCATCCAGTCCACCGGACTCACCGAAGAAGAAGCAGACGCACAGGGAATACTGGCAAGAGCGACAGGCCGAAGGGCTTACACCATCGCAACTCAGGGAGGTGATACGCTCATTGCCGCCCACGGAGCGGGTGAAATCACCGACGAAGCCGCCACACGAATAGCGCGGGCTGCACCTAAAAATGAGGCATTGCAGGCCGTTGGCCTGAAAGCCCTTCAGGATGGCAAGACCATCACCCTGGCTGAAAACATGGTCAAGGCTGTTGGCACCATGACACAGGGGCAGCAGAGCGAGAGTGAGGGCGGCGACCTGTTTGGTTTTGATGACAGCGCCCTGAAAGAAGCGGAGAACCTTGCCCGTCAAGCAGCGGCAAAACAGGCAGCCATCCAGAAAACCCTGTCTGCCGTGCAGGGGGCTGCCAAGCGCCCGGATCTTGCTGCCAAAGAAGGGGTGGATGTAAAGAACCCGGCAGCGGTTAAGGCACGGATTGCCGAGCTGAAAAAGGAAAAGCAGGCGTGGGAGAACTGGCACACTAACCCTGAACTGACCGCACAGTTGCGGGAGAGTCTGCCGGAGCCGGAAGCCAAACCAGAACTGGAGCTAAATAGCCCTTCAGAAAAAGAACTGGCCGCACAGGAGAAAGCCCGCCAGCAAACCGAAAGCCGTGAACAGACAGAGAAAAAGGCACAGGAAAATAAAGCGAAAGCGGACAGTGAGGCCAAGGACTTTGAACTGGGTATTCAGGGCAGTGGGCAGGATGTGTCGGCAAAGCAGTCTGACCTTTTGACTGAACAACCAGCCACAACCCGCACCGAAAAACAAGGTAAAAAAAATCAGGAAAAAACCGCGCAGAAAAATCCTGAAAAAAATGAAGAAAAAAAATCAGGAAAAAAAGCGCCGGAAAAAACCGGGAAAAAATCCGCAGAGAAACCCGCAGAAAAAATTGAGGACTTTGGCGAAAAAATCGGCGGTGCCCGCAAGGATGTCTGGGGTGGGTTCCGTGATGCCCTGGTAGATGATCTTGACCTGTCCATCCTGCCCCTGAGTAAAACCTTTCCGCAACCGGATTACGTCAAGCTGGCAGAAGCGGGGGTTGACCGTGAGGTGCTGGGATTGATTGCGGCTATCCGTGCGGAGATTCCTGCCAATAAACCCCGGCGATCATACCGGTTGGAGCAGTGGGCCACTAACGTAAAGGCTGCCCGTGAACTGGCACGGATGATGATTGATGGTGAGCGCACGGCAGCGCAGATGCGTGAGTTGATGAGAACAACCGAGTTCAGGGGGTTCAGGCCTATTGCCGATATTGGCCCGGTACTGGCGCAGGTTGAGCCTGCCGACCTGAAAAAAGCCGGTCACTATCGTATCCGCAGTGGTCATTTCAATGTATTCAATGGCAAAAGCTACCCTGGTGGCAAGACCTTCTGGTTCCTGGCAACGGATACTCGCCGCGTTATTGACGGGACGAGTGGTGAGACACTGGCCGCAGTGCAAGCCAAGGCGGTGGACTATATCAATCAGCGGCTGGCGGATGAGTCAGGTAGTAGCGGTGGCCGGAAAACCACCTTTGGGGTATTCCAGAACAGGCAAAGCAAGCAGTACTGGGTTGGTAAAAAAATCGCTGCCGGTAAATATATCAAACTGAAAACCGGCTTTGACAAGGTGGCCGATGCCCGTGCTTTTCTCAAAGAAAACCAGCAGTGGCTTGAGGATGAGCTGAAGAAACGCAAGGAAATACCGGCCCATCGCCGTGAAACCAATCATGCCCGTAAAGGCCGTGACTACCGCAAGGGTAAGGATGTCACCCCGGAGGACTTTGGTAAGGCCTTTGGTTTCCGTGGGGTCGAGTTCGGTAACTGGGTGGAACAGCATAAGCGCCAGACGGACTTGAATGAGGCCTATGATGCCCTGCATGACCTGGCGGAATTGCTCGGTATTCCCACACAGGGGATCTCCCTGAATGGTGAGCTGGGGCTGGCCTTTGGTGCCCGTGGCCGAAAAGGGGCAAAAGCCCATTATGAGCCGGATTATGTGGTCATCAACCTGACCAAGAAGAGCGGCCCCGGTTCCCTCGCCCATGAATGGTGGCACGCCCTCGACAACTACTTTGCCCGCAGCCGGGGTGATAAGCATGAGTTTATCAGCCGTAACATTCGCAAGTCTGTGTATGACAAGGCGCAGGGTGAATGGCGAAAGGATACCCATGTCCGTGATGAGGTGGAGTCTGCATTTCAGGCAGTGGTAGAGGCGATCCGCGCAACCGGCCTGCCAAAACGGTCAAAGGCACTCGATGGTTTACGTACAAAAGATTACTGGTCAACGATGGTTGAGATGACCGCCCGCACCTTTGAAACCTTTGTTATTGACCGGCTGGCGGTCAGTGGTTTTGAGAATGACTATCTGGCAAATGTGTCCAGTGTCGATGCCTTCAGTGCTGCCGGGGTGGACTACCCCTACCTGCTGGCCGCAGAAGAAAAAGCCGTTCACGATGCCTTTGAAAAGCTGTTTAAAACCATTAAGCACCGCAAGACCGACAAAGGCACCCAGCTTTACCGCTACCGTGATAATCCCGCCAAGGGCATGAAACGCGGGCCGTTGTCATTAAAACTGGCTCCCCTGGAAAAGCAACTCGGTTTCCCCGTCACGGTGTTACAAAGTGAAACAGAGTTACCCACAGACGACTACCGTAGTGTGGTACGTGATGGCGCACAGGGACGGGTGCGGGGGCTTTTCAGTCATGGCCGTGCCTATGTGATTGCTGACAACCTGGACAGTGTGCGGGATGCGGTACAGACGGTGCTCCATGAAGTGGTGGGTCATGCCGGTGTCCGGCAGGTGGCCGGTAAGCGGCTGGACACGGTGCTGGATCAGCTTTACCGGGATATGTCGGACGGCCTGAAGAAAACCCTGCAAACCCGTTATGCCAGGCAGTTACAGGGCAAAAGTGACGCACAGGCTAACCGGATTATCGCGGAAGAATATGTGGCCCATCTTGCCGAGCGGAACCCGAAAAACCGGTGGGTGCAGAAAGTGATATCGGTGATTCGCAACGCCTTGCGGCGGTTATTCCCGAACATGGAGTGGCGGCCTGAAGATGTGGTTGAACTGCTGGCAAGTTCCCGTCGTGCATTAAGGAATAACGGTAAAGAGTCCACAGAGCGTGGACAAAGGTACAGTGATAGCCATAAGGCGGATACCTTTTATTCTGCCGTGGAACGGGGAGCGGCAGCGGTGAAGTCGGAGCGGTTGCCTGCCCAGAGCTGGCTGAATGCTATTAAAAAATACCCCAATATCACCGATGAGGAAATCCAGTGGCTGGGGCTGGATATCTGGCTGGACAGCAAAAAGGGGCAAAAACTGGATAAACGGCAGGTGCTTCAGTTTATCCGTGATAACAAGATTGAGATAGAGGAAGTGCGGCTGGATAGTTATGAGCCATCGCAGGACGAAATTGATGAGCGGATGGATTGGAGGGAGAGAGATTTTATTGAAGCCCGATTAAGTGATTATAACAGCGGCTATTATACCGAGGACATTGAAGACCTGCTCAATGATGCCCGTGATAAATACTGGGATGCTGAATACGACTATTACAAAGAAGACCTGACCAGCCGTTATCACAGTGATGATCTTGAGCCTGATGAGGCCGAGGCCATTCTGGATGAGGACGGTGGGCTGGATGCGGGGGGGATCGAAACCCGTGCAGAGTACCTGGCGAATAATATTCTGGAAGGGGTATCGTCCCGAGAGCTAATAGATAACTACATAGACAAGTCCGATCTGGAGGAAGCCGCAGAAGCCGTTTATCGGGATAGTGGCATTTATGATGAAGACCGGGATGATCTTGACCGGGAAATAGAAGAACAAAGCGAAACCAAATACCGTGAGTACGCCACTGAGGGCGGCGATGAGTATACCGAACTGCTGCTGACCCTGCCGGATAACCAGATTTGGGTACGGCGGGCAGTGGAGGCTACGCACCGGATTGATGAAAAAGAATTAAACGCCTTAAAACAGGGTGATATTCCCGCAGGTATTTCTATCAAAAGACACGATAACCTTTCCTACCTGTATGACAATAAAACCATGTGGCAGCCTTTCAGAAATTACAAATCAGGGATTCAGGAGCCGATAGGATCAATGGTGGATTCAAGGCAAGCCGTCATAGATGACCTGATTGAACAGGCAGAAGCCCCGGCACTACACCCGTTACCTTCCCATAATAATTTCCACTGGAGTGAGGGTAATGTTCTTGCCCATGTCCGTTTCCAGACGTTTATGGATACCGAGAATAACAAGGTACTGCTGATTGATGAGGTGCAAAGCGACTGGCACCAGCAGGGGCGGGAGAAGGGCTATAGTGATCCTTATCGGGATGCGGAAGATGATAAGCTACGACTAACGATTAAAGAATTAAACTCAGACCTTGCTGCTATCAAGGCTCAGAAAGTGAACGTAGAGTCAGAAATAGAGCAAGCAGAAAAATCTGCTGTTGAGGCTTATCAGGCATGGCTGAAAAAGAACCAAGGCTATGATGTTGATTCACAAGTATCCAGGTTAAATAAACTGAAAGACAAAATGATGCACGACTCCCGGCAGCGTTATAATAAGTTATACGAAGCTGAGAATAACCTGATCATAGAAATAAAAAATCACAGAAAGAAAGTCCAAGCCTACAACAACGCCGAACCCAACGCCCCCCTGAAACAAAACTGGCCGAACCTGGTTATGAAGCGGATGCTGCGCCATGCGGCGGAGAATGGTTTTGACAGGGTGGCGTGGACCACGGGGAATCAGCAAGCCCGTCGCTATGGGAATGAAGAAACCCGGCATCTGAAAACAATAAAGGTCAGACCCGCTTACATTAGCAGAGGGGATGGTGGCGGTTTCGCTTCCGGGAAGGTTCAGCTTGATATACAGACTTACGATGGTAGCAAGCTGACAGTCCATTCATCCCCTTCATTGCTGGAAGATCATATCGGGACACGTCTGGCTAACGAGGTGCGGGTACAACTGGATAAGATAAAGGCAGGGCTGGATAAACAGTTTGATAATTATCAGGTGGTAGAGTCTGGAGAAAGTTATCAGGTGAGGAAACCTGACCAGACGCTTTGGCCAGAGCGCAACGGCTCCATTCGACAGTTTCCCTCAGAGGCTGCGGCCAAAGAAGCCATTTATGACCGGATTTTCAGTATAAAAGCGAGAGACGATGCCGCGTTTGAATTAGACAACCTGGATGAAATGGTCGGCGGCGATCAGGGCATGATTGCCTTCTACGACAACCGGCTGGTGAATTTCATCAAGAAGTACACCAAAAAATGGGGCGGCAAGGTGGGCAAGGTGACACTGGCAACCGGCGAGGGTGAGCAGGATTTCTGGTCAGTGCCGGTGACGGATAAGATGAAAGAATCCGTACTGAAAGATGGCCAGCCGTTGTTTGCCTTGCGGAAGAATAAGCGCAGGGTAAAGCGATCTAACCATAAGAGTAGTACTGCTTCATCTGCAATAAATAATCCACAGCGAGGGTTTCAGCAGCGCTTGAGAAGTATGCTGAACTCGAAGAGCGCAAGAATGCGTCCGATTAAGGTTGTTAATACGCCAAAACAGTTGATTGGTATTGGCGCAAAAGATCACTCACTCACTCTTGCCAGAAGAGTTATAACCAAGTCAACGAAAACAAGTCACTCTGTCCCGATGAGTGTTATTGAGCGACTGCCTGAATTGCTAAATGACCCTGAACTGATTTTTAAAGGCAGTAAGGATGATAGTTATGCGGTCGTTATAAAGGCGTGGGAAGGTGATAAGCCGGTTATGGTTGCTGTCAATATAAAGGACGGTACGATTGATAGTATTCATGGCAGAACCCCTGAACAGTATCAACAGTATTATAAGAATGGTGATCTTCGGTACTACAAAAACAACGAAAGCCTGAAGCTGATGGGAAAAAGTGAATCGAGTCTCGACTACTCACTATATGCCCTGATTCAATATCAAGGTGGGGAGCGGCAGCCTAGAGACTCAGATTCACGGGTCAGATTAGTCAATGCCAAAACCCTTGTCAAACAACCCACAGACCAGAAAGACAGTGGTTCTGATACCCGCTACGCCCTGAAAAAAGACCTGCCCGATGAGGTGGAAAAAGTCATTAATGATATCCACGGGGGTATCGGCAAGCGCCGGGGCTGGAAGCAGCGGGTGAAGGACTGGCTGAAGGAACACCCTGAGATCAGCACAGCCGAAGGCCGGTATCAAGGGACGCTCGATACTTTCCATTCCATCGCTGAAATGGAGCGGGACAGTAATGACGGCAAGTTGCTCGAAGGGGCACACTCGGCTTACAAGGCTGCCCTGCGTACCCGCAACCGCGAAGGGGTGATGGCGGCCTTAATGGGCAAGGGGACACCTGAGTTAAAGAGTGGCAGTGTCGTGTTCCGTGAGGGCAGCAAGGGCTTTCTTGAGGTACTGGAACCCCTGGCGGAACAGGGAGAACTGGAACTGTGGGAAGTCTGGGCAGCCAGTAAGCGGGCGATGCGGTTGCTGGCGGAAGGCCGGGAGAACCTGTATACCCCGGAGCGGATTAAAACGGTGCAGGCTTATGTTAGCTCGATGCCGTCAATGGCAAAACGCTTTCAGCAAGTCTTTGATGATTACCAGACCTTCAACAGCCAGATCCTTGATTTTGCAGAACAGGCCGGGTTGATTGATCCTGAGTCCCGCAAGCTGTGGGATAAGGGCGATTATATCCCGTTCCATCGGGTGCATGAGGTGTCTGGGGAAGCCGGGGAGCAATCCAGTGTCTTCCGTCGCAAAGGGTTGTCCGGGCAGAAGTCCGGTATCAAGCAATTATCCGGCGGTGTGGAAAAGATCAGCCCCCTGGAGGCCATGTACCGCAATACCGAAGCCCTGATTGATGCCAGCTTTAAAAACATAGCCATGCAGCGCATTGCCGATCTCGGTGAGCAAACCGGGGCAATGGAGAAAGCGAAGGGGGGTATCCGGCTGACGGCGGAGGATGTGAAAGCCCGCCTTGCCTCGATGGATGTGGATACCAGCAAGCTGACCCCTGAGCAGTTAAAACGCTGGAAGGCCCTGCTGACCAAATTCACTGACCTTGGTGAAGGTACGGTGACAGTTTCCCGTGAGGGTAAGGCTAGTAGTTATCATGTGAATGACCCGCTATTGCTGGCCTCCATTACCGAGCTGGGACCGCAGACCATTAGCGGCTTGCTGAAATTGCTGTCTATCCCGAAGCGGGTGATGACCCAGCTTATTACAGTAGACCCCGGCTTTATGCTGCGAAACCTGTCCAGGGATACCCTGTCTACCTGGATGACCGTACACCCTGAAATCAATGGCAAGCCCCTGAAGGTCAACCCGATGCTGGGGGCTATCCGCAGCCTGAAAAAGAAAATAGATAACGATGATACCCGCTGGTCGCTGATGATGGCCGGAGGCGGTGGTGGTGGCTACTATGACCTGTCACCGGACAATGTGCGCCAGAAACTGTCACCGGCAGAGCAGAAGCGGATTATCAATAAGCCCGGCCAGCTTTGGGATGCCTGGCAAAAATTTGGTTCCCGGTTTGAGAATGCCAACCGGCTCCATGTGTATGAGCGGGTGATCAAGCAGGGGGGCAGTGTGGCCGAGGCCGCGCACCAGGCGCAGGATGTACTGAACTTTACCCGCAAGGGCCAGTGGCAAATTATTAATATTCTGGTGCAGACCCTGCCCTTCTTTAATGCCAGGGTGCAGGGACTTGACCGGTTATGGCGGGGAGCCAGGGCCGATGGCAAATCGGGCTGGGCCGGTATTGCGCCGTCTTTCCTGTTGCGGGGTGCCGGTTATATGGCTGCCAGTCTGGGACTGCTGGCACTCTATGATGACGATAAGCGATACAGGTCACTGCCTGTCTGGGACAAACTGAACTATCACCATGTCTGGCTTGATGGTGTTCACCACCGGATACCCAAGCCCTTTGAGGCGGGGGCCATCTTTGGCACCCTGCCGGAAATGATCTGGCAGACTTCAATGGGCCATGAGGATCTGAAGTGGGCGAAGAAAATGGCCGGTAGCATGATCTTCCAGACCCTGGCTTTTGACCCTGTACCCCAGGCATTTCGCCCGGCAATGGATATAGCCACCAATAAAAACAGTTTCACTGACTCACCGATTATTCCCCTGGGTTTGCAGTATGTGAAGCCAGAGGCCCAGTATGATCCCTGGACATCGGAAACCATGAAGCAACTGGTGAAAGCCGTGCCTGAAGGGGCACCGGACTGGATGCGATCACCCAAAAAACTCCAGTATCTGCTGGAGGGGTATTTCGGCACCATCGGTCGCTATGTCCTGGCCGCCACCGATATTGGCACCCGTATGGCGGTGGATGCTCCAGTCCGTCCTGCCCTGAGAGCAAGGGATCTGCCGGTAATAGGCAGTTTTGTCCGTGACGGTGTGGATACCACCCGCTATCGCTCGGAGATGTATGAGATGCAAAAAGAGCTGAATGACCTGGTGATGACCATGAACCGTTACCGGGACAATGGCCAGCGGGATAAGGCCAGAAAGCTGAAAGAGGATAACCGGGAAAAGCTGCTGGCTCGCCGGGGATTGAATCGCTACGCCAGCCGCATCAGCCGCCTCCGCAAGCAGATCCGCAGGGTCATGGAAAACCGGGTGATGACCGCCAGGGTCAAGCGCCAGCGGATAGACGAACTGAGCCGCCAGGTGAATGAACTGTCAGCGGAAGCGGTGGAGCGGTATAAAGGGCGGTTTTAGGCTAGCAGGTCGGGGAATAGCAGACGTATCCCGGCCAGTACCAGATAAAGGGCAGAGAGTGCCAGTAGGATGCCGTAAAAGTTTTTCATAGGGGTAGTGTAGACCTGTTTTTTCGGCACCGCTTTTGACCGAATAGGGCATCATTATATTAAGAGGCTTGAGTTTAGAATGGGACGATCAGTTAATACAGCGTAGTCCTTGTCTCCCAAGGAGTTTAGCTAGCTGTCCAAATGCCCCACTCTAAACTCCAGTTAAGAGGTTAAAACAGGTATTTTGTACTTGCCATAACCCATAGCGTTTTTTCGGAATAACTTCCTTTCAGTGTTGAGTTATTATCCAGATTTTTAGTTTCGTACCATGCGTAACCGATAGTCATATCCAGTACCAGTGCATTATCGAAGAAAGTTTTCCCTGTACCGATGCTGGCGATGTGCAGCGGGGCAGGGATGCTGAACGTAGATGTGGCACGTTCATCAGGTACAACTTGAGTTGTATAACTGTACCCTGTTCGCACAGGCCACGATGAACCACTGTACTCACTACCGATTTTGTAGGTGTGCCTGTCTTTCCAGTCGGTGTTAATGGTCGCTATTTCAGCCACGGCAAGATTGTCGGGCACAAATTCTATTTTTTCAATATCGCTGTAGCGGGTGAAAGTGTATTCACCGAATAATTGCAGGTCCGGGGTTATCCGGTAATCGACACCTACGCTGAATTGTTCAGGCAGTATGGATTCGGTTTTGACGTTTTGATCCCGATACTCAGACACGACCGGCGTGTTGACGCGCATGTGATGCTTTCCTTCCTGGTCGGTCTTGACTTTGGAACGATAGCTGAAACCTGCTCCCCATTGATTATCGTCAGCCCGATACATGATACCTAGCCGAACCCCGCCAAAGTGATGGCCTGTCAGTTCTTTGTATTCACTTCGTAAACCGCTGATCATGGTAGGGGAACTCTGAACAGAGGCCAGCGATTGCAGCTCACTGGCAAACCATGTATAACGCAGTCCGGCCCCGACAGACCAGTTTTTGTCGATCTTATAACCGAGAGACAGGTTTGCTTCCATGATATTCAGGTAGGAGCTGAAATCATCAGTCAGTGTATTGTTGTTTTGACCTACCGTAATATCTTTATACACCTGGTTTGTCCCGCCGACGTTAAAGATACCGTACCCCAACACCCATTGGTCATCGAGCCGATAGTTACCGGTGAACCCCCCCCGATAGGGGTGCTTTATGTCGTTGGTATGCTGGCTGTCTGCTGCGGCAACCGGCACGTCTTTGTCCATGTCAAAAATCGCAATGTGTAGCGCTATATCGTTATGTTCGGTAAAGGCTAAACCGGCGGGATTAAAAAAAATAGAACTGGAGTCATTGACGTAAGATGCTCCGGTGCCCCCAAGTGCGCCGTGCTTTGCATTCCACTGGGTAACACCTTCAAATCCTGATGCTACAGCAGTATTGGCGATGCTAATGGCGAGCGTAGAGAGAGTAAATGTGCTTATTTTCATGTGCAATTTCTATTGTTGTTTTTGTTGTTACAGGGTGACTGGGCTGGCTACAGATTCAAATGGTTAAAGGTTGAATTTTGTTTGTTTTTTCTTAAATTGCTTTAACCGTTCTTTGTTTCTGGCATGTAGTGTTTTATCAATATGCTTGGTGGTACGCACCATGAGATAGAAAAGCGGGGTGTAAAAGATCAGGAATATAATAGTCGTTTTAACAGATTCGTATAGCAGGGTGGTTATTTCAGGGGTTAGGGCATTTTCTTTATAAACCATGACAGAGGCCATTGCCAGATAAAGGGAGCTGCATAAGGCGCTGGATACAAAACTCCGCAGGATAAGGTTTCGGTTTTCGGTTAATTTTCGCAGGTAGGTGAATAGCGATATATTGATTCTATCGACAATGAATAGACCTATGCCGTGTGAGAGAAGTAGTGTGGGTAGTTTTTCTATGTTGGCAGGTATTTCTGTTGCGAGCAGCATTCCTAATTTCAGCAGCCCGGCACTCAGTAGGAAAAAAACACAGGTTGAGTACAGAACGGTCCGTGCTTTATACCGTCCATAATTCTCAGTGATCGTGTCCAGGGTGATAAAACTTAGTGGGTAGAGGAAACCGGCCATACCCATATGCAATGTTGTGATACCCAGATTAAGCTCCACGCGCACCCAGTAGACCGCAGACATTAGTATCAACATGACGGGGAACATGACACTTAAAAACAACAAGCAAGGCGATACGCTGTTTAAAGAGAATACAATCGAATTGAATATTCCAACATCCGCCCTGACATGAGGGTGGTTCTGTATCGCCATCGCCAGTTGCTCTTTATCTTTTCGTGAAAGTGCTTCTGTGCGCTGTTCTGCGATAAAGGTTTCTAAATCTTCAGGAAAAATATTCCCGTTGCGCCCTTTCATATAAACCCTGCTTTTTTCTAGTTCTATTTTATGTAGGATCATTGTGTGAATATGTAAACAGTCGTTGGTTTAACTGGTTATAATTTGACTATTGCTCCAGTCAGCCATAAAAATAATCTGTCCTTTCAGTCTGGTGTCAGGGCATTTATTCACGTATTGCTGACCGTTCAAAGTATCTATCTTATGAACCAATACCGGCGTAGTACCGTTGAATCCTAGAAATATACCGCTTCCCGGTGTATATCCTTTTTCTGTAATGAGTAATGTATTTTTTTTGAAACAGTTGATCTCTTCCTGAAAAAACCATGCCTCAATATCTTTTTCGATAGTGAACGGAATCTTTATGATGCGTTCTGAAATATTTTTTTTAGCGCCATTAATTCCTGTACCTTTCACGCTGCTCTCTGTAGTTAAGGGCAATATACGCGCTTTTAATTCAGTAGTAACGATTGACTCGTAAGGTATGCTTGTTGCTTCTTTCTCTGGTGAACCCTCCCCTGTGATTAGCCAGTTTTTTGAAATATTCAGAATATCGGCTAGCCGATCTCCATATTTATAAGGCTCTTTAACCGATCCTTTAAGTAATCGCGTGATATAACTTCTGTCCACATTAGCCAATTTAGCCAGTTGAGAAGGACGAATATTCCTAACTTCCAACGTCTCCTTTAAACGATCACTCAAGGTTTCTGTTTCATGCTTCATTCCTTTCTTGCCTTCTTTGTCTACAGTCGACTGACTGACTGACTGTTATTTCTGTTGTTAATTTCAATCTATGTTGCATAGTGCAATACGAATATGCCTGCTGTTTTTAAGGGGTGTCAAGTTTTTTTTGAAATAAAATATTAACAATAACAGGCAATATAAAAAAATAGGCAGGGCTTATGTTGCAATATGCATGTAAGATTGCAATTATTTTAAGGAATTCTGGCAACTATCTGAATAATAGCGTTTATTTTGTTGCATAAAGTCACTCATGGAGTAGTATCGGCAAAGTCAATGTTATTCAGTTACAAAAAAGAAAAAGATAGTCTCGGTCAGCAAGGAATTTGACCGGCACACTGGCAAAAAAGGAGTCTTTTTGATGAGTACTGCCATTAGCGTATCCCAGAGCATAAGACAGGCTGTTATCGCCTTGGGTATTGAGTCAGTCCATTGGGATGATGGTAGGTTGAATATCTTCTTTCAGCCGGTAGGTAGAAAGGCACAACCTGATATTACACAAACACTCACTGCCATTGATCAGCCTGACCAGCCCATGAATAAACGATGGACAATCCTGATGGGTGCCGTGACCGAGTTCAATCGTGAGCATGATACCGGGCTGAACGGATTTGAGGTGGTGCAGGGGTATTTGGATGACTAAGAATTTTGAGCAATTAACTGATAAATGTTATCTCCACCAATAATCAATTCCCTCCGGATATCATGTATTGGATACGAGAGCAGAAAGGTATCCCACACCAACAAACAATGAGGGTGCAACCGTGAATAACGAGCTGTTTTATTACCTGGAAGCTATAGCTGAAGGTTGTCAGGATTCACCGGATGGTGCCAGACAAGCTATCCTTGAAAATGCGGTAGATGATTTTAATGCCATGAATGGCACCTGCTACGATTCATTTGATGCCTATATCAATTACCTCAAAGCCAGTTCAAAAAAACCAACACCTCCTCCAGTGGGTACAATCGTCATGGCCGCTAGGCCATTTTCGAATGTAAAGCGTGGTGAGCTGGGTGTGGTTTATGAAAACTACAACCGCAACGGATTTGACCGGGAAGGAGGCCAGGGAGTATCCATCCTGTTTAGTAATGGTTTTTACGACGGCTTTTCAGCATCGGATCTGGAACGATTCAACATTCAGATGACTGGAGTGGTTGAGGAGTCCCTGGCCAGTTATCAATTTAAGGATGTTATGTCATTGATGGACGACTACCGCAAGGGTGTCTTCGATCAGCAATTCCCGCAAACCAGATTCCGGCTGGCACATTTTCAGTTAATTAAAAATGATTTTATCGCGGATGAACAGAGCCAGACTGCTGCTATATCGGCAGTCGGTTTTAATGACAGGTAACACAGGTCACAGGGCTAACATCAACGCTCTATGTCGTATCGACAGTCAGCAACTTCAAGCTCACACTTCGCCCTTCAATGATAGCTGTAAATACGTCTGTCCAGTTATCAATGCAGAACCAGTCAAACAGCCCTCGTATGGCATGCCAGAATGCCTTTTTAGACTTTTTTATCTTGAGCGCTTCCTGGAAGAGCTTGCAAGACAGTTGTTCTATCTGGTTGATGAGGAAGGCCGTAAAAGTCAGGCATGCCAGATTGCTGGCCAGATGCTGCTTTCCGTGCCCGTAATTGTGTTCGAGATGGTAGCCCTGTGTTTTCAGTGTATTGAACGTTTCGTTTTCAATTTTCCATTTAGCGCGTGCTCCTCGCATGAATTTATTCACGTTCTCGGCTGAAAGCTCAATGTCCGTGACCCAGGTGTTGACGTACTTCTTGTTGCCCTCTGGATCAATTTCTATATATTCGAGAAAGTTAACCAGCACATCCGGGTGTGACTTGTTAATGGGGGCACCATTCACAAACCGGAACCAGTGCGTAAACCCTTTATCATCGGTATATTCATAGCGCACCACTTTGTCTGCACAATCCAGCTCATCGACGGCCTGGTATAACGACTCATGGGTTGAATCCTTTGCCACCATAATGAAGCTATAGCCAAAGGACTTTACCAACTTGATGGTCGGTCCATCTGAGTACAGGTCATCAAAAGTCAGAACCAGTGGCAGGTGCGGATGCTCTCTGGATAAATTCGCCAATAGCCGCTTGAGCGCTACCTTCTCACAATCATTCTTTGACGCATCAACTTGTTTGATGATGGGTTCAGGCATTAAAGGTAATACTTCTTTCTTGCCCGGCTTTACCAGACAGCAGGCCAGTAACTGATGGTAGTATTGCGGATTTTTGCTGCCTGGCTTTTTTACACAACACTCAGGACAACTAATCTTCCCTGAGCAAAAGTGCCCCGTACCATCGATAGGCGCAAGATACCCTTCCTCAAAATAAGTGAACTGCTTAAGCCGCCCAGATCGTTGCACAAAGGCAAACAGGCGGGTAAAGAACTTCCTTAAATAGCGTGTTTCGATAGGGTCAATCAGATCCCTCAGATAGGTATCACTGGGGACACAGCTGACATTGTACATCGACTTTAAGTTCTTGAGCCTATCTGGGTTATTGACACAATCCTGATCAAAAGCCAGTAATGAAGGGTATTTCAGGTGCATGACTGCCAGGCCACTCATGACCGCATCATGAAGGACAATTTTGTCATGTTGGCTTTTCTTGCGAAAGTCTGGAATTTGACCCGCTTCATCAGAGACTATTTTGAGCAGTTTTTCAGCAATGGTTCTTGGTTTCGTTAGCGGCACAACATGAGCATCGTTATTATTATTGTGGTGAAATTCTACCGGATAGTCTGCGATTTTAGCAAGAGGCTACCAAGCTACAGCCCTTGTTATTAAGGGCTTTAATCAAGTCTGCGGGAATTGCTGGTCTTCGATCCGGTATTCATGCCACTGAAAGCTGAACTCACCTGGACGTGTCAAATCTGCAAGACAGAACGTCCGGATAACAGAATATCAGTCGTGACCACAGATATTAGTGAAGAGCAGGGATTCAGGACTGGCGGGATATCCCAGAATGTTCGCTACTGTAATGATAATCCGGCCTGTGCTGAAGCCGCTAAAGCCTACCGGTATTTGCCAGAGAAGCTGAGTGATGAGATCCCGTAAACGGTTGAGAATTTCACCATTGGGTTACAGGATGCTGGCGGATCTGGTTCACTGGCTGAAAAGCTGTTGTTAGGTGAGAACTGGGAGTTTGAGAAGTGTGATCTTGATTACAGACTACTCAAAGAATTTTGTGGAGTACAGCGGCTACACAACGAACTTGTAAGGATTACTTAATAGTTCACTGGGGGAAACATGGCTATAAAGCAAGATACGCTCAACGACTTGTGGGTATTGATGGCTGAAGCGACAGAACTTCTATCAGACGATTTACTCACTACTGCTGGAAAAAACGAAGAACAAAATTTTAAAGCCGCTCAAGAGCAAAAGATTTTAGCCAACGAATTGAGTTCAATAAGTGCGGATATGAAAATCAAGTATCCTCATTTGTTTAGTAGCACCTAACCCCGCAAATCAGCAGCTTGTCTGCTGCATTTGCCTTGTTAGGTGCATGGCTCATATCATCAGAAGGATATAGAATATGACGGAATTAATATGGAAAATAGCCGACATAAAACACAAGCTTCGCAGGCAGTATCCACTAGGCATGACGACATGGGGTGTATGCTCACACCATACTGAGTGTAAAAATGCGGCAAGAGGTAGTGGGCATTGTGCAAGCTGCTGTGAAAACGAGTTAGCAAATTTAATCGGTAGTGATCTGGCAACCCAATATCATAATGCGGTAAAAAATCTTGCCTCAATAGAATACAAGATCAGCGAGAGCACCTAACCCCGGCAGCAATGGCGCTTGGCGTCCATTGGCTGCTATTGTTAGCTGCTGGCACGGTATTGAGAGAAAAGCTATGAAATACATTCTGGACAATAAAGAACCTGTTCTAGTTGAAGATAATACTGAAGGAATGACACAGTGGGCGGAATGGCTCGCGACTGCCGACAGATCAGTAAATACTACAAAAATAAATGATGACATAACTGTTTCAACTGTATTTCTAGGACTGGATCACGGCATGGGTGGTGAACCATTACTGTTTGAAACAATGGTGTTTCGTAACAAATCAGGCTGTGAAATGGATCGCTGCTCTACTTGGGAAGGTGCTGAGAAAATGCACGATAAAATGGTAGAAGAAGTAAAGGCTGAATTAGGCAGCTAACCATTGCGTGACGGGCGCGATAGCGTCCCAGACAATGCTGTTGTTATACGCTGACAGAGGATTAAGGATTGAACGAATACATGGCTGGCGACGGCTGCACTTGTGAAGCGTGGCATGAAGGTGAGTGCGGTTGTGACGCTGACTGGACTGACCCAGAAGTTTACAAATTGAGGGAAGAAAACCAAGTTTTGAAAGTTGAGCGACATGAATTAAGCGACTTGCTGCACGAATGTTACAAACGGTTGAAACACCACGATCAGCATATTGCGTTCCATGACCAAACTACATTTATGAAAAAACTGGAAGCAATTTTAGGCGTATAACCCCATGACTGCCGGCAGCTTGCTGTCCGGTACGGCTAGTTGTTAGACGGTATGGACTGATGTAATGCAAGAATACGAACGAGAATATTATAAGAAAAAAGATCATAACATTAGCTACGTCGGCCGCTGTATTAGAGTAAAAACAAAATACAAACAGCATTATTTTACTGTCAGTGAGTACGGCAGTCAGCAGGCCGCACTTGAAGCAGCAAGAGACTTCCGTGATAGCTTACCTGCTGATAATTTTCGCGGGGATTATGACCATGATAAATGTCAGGCAAGGGGTGAGTCCGGTATTCTTGGTGTTGCGAAGTATATGCAACGCGGGGATCATGCTGGATGGACGGCTTGTTGGCAGGAGGGTAAGCCACCGAATCGGCATCAGCGGAAAAAGAAATTCAGTTTTTTGAAGTATGGGCAGAGAGCATTAGAAGAAGCGAAGGCATATAGAGAAAAGATGGTGCGTTTGCACTCGATTGCGAATACCGTCTAACCGTTGAATTAACCGGACGAGCGCAGCGAAGTTCCGGTGAGCGAAGCGAAAGTAGTTGAATGATTTGTTATGTGTAGGCTTGGTAAAACCTATGGATATTGAAGAAAAAGCAAAACAGTTTGCGACTAAGGCTCATGCCAGCATAGACCAGCGCAGGAAGTACACCAACGAACCGTACATTAATCATCCTGCCGCAGTGGTTGAGATTGTTCGTTCAGTGCCGCACACGCCTGAAATGCTTGCTGCTGCATGGTTGCATGACACGGTTGAAAATACACCAGTCACTCTGGAAGAAATCGAGTCTAACTTTGGCAAGCACGTTATGTCACTGGTCGAGAACCTGACTGACATTAGCAAGCCTGAAGATGGTTCACGCAAACACCGGAAAGAACTAGATCGTCACCATACCGCTATTGCTTCACCTGAAGCGAAGACAATTAAGCTGGCAGACCTGATCGACAACACGAAAAGCATTGTTGAACGTGACCCTAAATTTGCAAAGGTGTATCTGGAAGAAAAGCGTCTGCTGCTGGAAGTTTTGAAAGAAGGCGATGAAAAACTATGGAAGCAGGCATATAGTCTCGCCTACACATAACGCCTCAAGAAGGGGCGCAGCTTTGCTGCGTCCCGCTTGCTTGATTTGTTAGCTGATATGATGGCTTTCTTGCGTAAATCTCGATGCATAGTCGGTAATATTTTGAGAGCCTTTTAGATGATTCTGTTTCGGCTGGAGCGAACCAAGATATGGCCGCGTCAAATGCTGAAATAAAACAGAGGAAATCTATTGCAGCTATAGCTTTGTAGAAATTTATAGGTTGGCCATAGTCCTGATCTGAGAATGCACCATGTAAGATGCCATGGCGATTTGTATTATCTTCTTGAGGATACCTAGCTGAATTTATATATAGATTTTCTTTCGAGAACTCTATAAAAGAGTCCATCATGGCCTCAATTTCATCGACTGCGCCAATATTGTTTTGCCTAGAGTCATTTTTGCAGTCAGTGGCGAGATTTTTAAAGACCTCTTTGATGTATTGGTATTGCACACCCCTATGGTCAGCTAGCTTTTTTCCAGCGCCCTCAATTACTGGCATAAGGCCTGCTACTGCAACATGACCTAAGCCAGAAAAATGGGCTTCTACAGCCTCAGATATAATTTCTTTAAAATCCGAAATATAGGGCGTGATGGGATACCTTTCACAAACCATGGCGGCCAAGTGCTCTGCCGTATATATTCTTGCCAGCTCGAGCTCAAGGTCAGACTGTGTAAAGCTACTTCCTTTACCTTGAATTTCGGCTGCAATTTCACCCATGACGCCCATGGGAACGTAAGGTGGAATAAACCACCCCACGCCGTTAAAAATATTTTTATAGAACTCCATACTCTGAATTCCTTTGCAGCTAACGCTAAGCACACGGGCGATAGTCCCGTGCTGCGCATTGTTATGTGGCCTACTCCGTTGCTGAGATAATGGAACTAATTGTATATGAAAGTTCATTCCGGCTACCAAGTTTGACACCACGAAATATTAGTTCATGCAAATCATATTGGGCACTCTGAAAAGAGGCTAGATATTCCTCCTCTGGATATGAATATAAGTGCCATTGAGGGCTATACCCTCTTTCATGTAAGGGGCCAACTCCATCATCTTCTATTACATAGAAGTAAGTCCCATTACTATCAAAGACAATTATCTTTTCTAGCTCACGGGAACAAGCTATAGAAACATATAGAGCGACTAATGAGACAGCAACAAAGTAATAAACCCTCATCAGAGAATCGTAGCACAAAACTGCCACATAACCTCATGACTACCGGCAGCTTTGCTGTCCGGTGCGGCTAGTTGTTAGACGGTATGGACGGATGTAATGCAGGAATACGAACGAGAATATTACAAAAAAAGAGATCATAACATCAGCTACGTTGGTCGTTCTGTGAGAGTTTCAACAAAACACAAGCAACATTATTTTACTGTTACCGAATACGGCAGTCAGCAGGCCGCACTTGAAGCTGCAAGAGCCTTTCGGGATAGCCTGTCTGTTGATAGTTTTCGTGGGGATTATGACCATGACAAATTTCAGGCAAGAGGTGAGTCCGGTGTTCTCGGTGTTGTAAAGTATATGCAGCGTGGAGATCATGTAGGGTGGGTGGCTTGCTGGCAGGAAGGTAAGCCGCCCCATCGTCACCAGCGAAAAAAGAAATTCAGTTTTTTACAATATGGGCAGAAAGCATTGGAAGAAGCGACGGCGTATAGAGAAAAGATGGTGCGTTTGCACTCGATTGCTAATACCGTCTAACCCTAAGCACACCCGCAGCTTGCTGTCGGGGTGGTGTGCGTTGTTATGTTGCAAACTGAACTAAGGAATTGCTAATTTTCGTAAAAATACTGAAAAGTGTATGCTTGCTGATTTTCTTCTAAATAAAAGCTGATTGTTTGATCAATAAAGTTGAAAGAAACTGATTTAACCCTTAATGGATACATGCATTCATGACTGTCAAAACATAACAAATAGCCATTACCTGGCTCTTTTTTATTCCACTTGAAAGTTGCGATATTGTTAGGAAAAAAATCAGTATAAACCAAGCATGGCAGTGGATCATAAGTATAAGAACTCGAACTCGAACTCGAATCAAATGCTATCAGGCCTCTAGAAAAGAGGATACTAAAAAGAAATAGAAGTAGTTTATGAGTCATACCATAGAGATTAAACAAGTACTTAGCTTTTGCAACATAACCCCGGCAGCAGGGGCGATAGTCCGCTGCCTGCTGTTGTTAGGTGAGAACTCGGAGCTAGTGGTTATTTCCATTTTGGAAACAACTGAACTATCCGGTATTTCCAGATAGTTCACCGGAGAGAATATGACGATAAAAGAAAAATTGGAGCAAGCTATTGCTGACTTTCCTGTGATCGAAGATGATCCACGTCAACTTTTTAAGGAAGCTGCTGAAGAGATTACTCGGTTGAAAGATGCGCTGCACATCTGCATTCACGGTGAGCCGGATTTACTTCTCTATGAATGGCAACAGGTTCGTAAAATTTATGAAAACACCTAACACAGTATTAGACCGCACATGCGGTGATATTGGATATTAGGGCGGTTTTAACTCAAGTGAGTTGATATTGCATTATTAAGCGGCAAATAACTCACTTGAGATATAGTCTCTTTAACAAGAGTACCAGCACGTATGTGCTGGCTATTTGATTTGAATCAGGCGGTCGTCCTCGATGATGGCGAGCATGGCGGTAGTACCTGCTGCCTAGGGTTTCGGAGTTTAGCAAGCTGGGGTGTGAGGGGGTTCCAGTTAACGGGATGTCACCTGGAGTAATGCCCTTAAACAATACCAACATAGACTCCCTGAAAATAATTAACTAAGGTCAAAATTCACAGCACCCTAAAAGTGCAAATTTTCAATTATTTTTAATTATTCCAAGGGTTTTCAGGGGTGTTCTAAGGTGTACTATAGTGCTGTTTTTAATAAAAAACCCTTGATATTCAAGGGGTTGAAGAGGGCGTCTCATTCGGAAGAAATGTCAGTGAGTAATTGACTGCTTCTTGACCAGGGTCAATTATTTCAAGGCCTAGCCGTATAGGGCGGTTGCTGGGCATATCCCTTGTCCCCGTAAGCTCGCCACCGAGGTACTCATGGGGCCTGATAACTCTTCCGGCAATGGGAGTTTCATTGAGATCAGTAAATTCAAGCTCAATTAATGGAAAAGCCTGGGGATGGACTGACTCATTGATGATGATGGCATCCATTATTAATACGCCTTTTTTTTGCGAATGTTTCCGGATAATCAGTTCCATGCTTTTTATTTGAGCGGTATCCACGAAGGGGGGAAGTGAGCAGTTTAAATACTGACACAGTGTGAGATAGAAGCTTCTGTAGTTTGGCTCAAGGGATAGCCTGTTTTTATTAAAGACAAGGTATTGCAGAAAAATTATAGTCACCAGGGCCAGTGTCAAGCTGCTCCAGCCTGCTCTTTGTAACCAGAGCTTGTGGTTGAAGATCCTGGTGGGCCGGGTGTTTTCCAGGTCTTTGGCGATAAGCTCGATTTTACTATCCAGTAAAGGAAGGGTGTCTGCTGTTATTTTCCTGGTTGAAGTTTCAACGTTCTTTTTTGATTTTTTTGCAGGAGGAAGAGGTGGCTGGCTTTCAGGCTGGGAGGTTGGGTTGCGGGTTGGTGCCGCTTTCTTTTGGTCATTGGGGCTGTTCTGGTGTTTCGCTGTCATGGCATTAAATACTTTAAGGCATGAGCCACAGCGAACAGCGCCATTAGCAGCTTTAAGTTGTGTCTTGGTTATCCGGAATGCTGTTTGACAGCGTGGGCAGCGAGTGACTTCGGAGGTCAGTGTCGTCATGAATGGCACAGAACCTTTCAGGGATTGTTATTTTTGTTTAAGTAAGATGGTTCTACCGGCTTTCTGGCAGGAGAACCATCTTTAAGCTGTACTAAACCGCGCCCATTTAGAAAACCGTAGTTTGATAGATCAGTGTAAGGGCGCGCTTTAGCATAAAAAGTATGTCATTCTATCTCGATAAATACGACCTGTCAGTCAAGTTAAAATCAGTAATATAGCGCTTTTTGCCTGCTTGACCATGGTATTGAAAGTCTCTCCAGAAAAGTGGAATCAAACCAGGGATTGCCTGCTTCAGCAATCCATACATGCTTCTCATCCCCGTACACGTGAGCGTTTTTCGGCGCTTTATCAAGTTTCTCAGGGAGACTCAGCCTCTAACGTCGCTAAGCAACTGGGGCGTCGCCTTGATACCGTCACGAACTGGATTCACCTCTACCATGATAGCGGGCCTGAAGCCATGACTTATAAACGGACAGGTGGCCGCCCCCCTTTTGCCAAATAATCAGTAAAGCAGCCGCAGGCCTGATTGACAGAAATTTAGAAAAAGCTGCTTCTCAGGAATACTCTCCCATCCGCCCTCGCTGGACTTTAAAGTATCTGGTTCAGTGGTGCTGGGATCAATTTCAGGTACGGTGTTGTCGTGAGACCATACGACAAGCACTCAAACGACTGGGATATTCATGGAAGAAAGCCAAAAAACTGCTTAATAAAGCCGATACCGGCAAGCGGGCTGATTTTTTGGAAACATTGAAACCACTGCTATCGAAAGCCATGTTCCAGAAACGCCTACTGGTTTACATTGATGAGGCTCATATACATCAGGAGACGGACATTGGATATGGCTGGTCTCGCAAAGGCGAACGCTTCTGGGTCAGCTCTCACTCGCCAAAACTGGCTGATAAGATTACGTTCTATGGTATTTATTACTACAACCTGGGACAGGTTAGAATCTGGCCTTATCCCTGTGGACGAAAAGAGCACACAGTCAATGTACTGGAACGCATCAGGCAAGAACATCCTGACAGGGAGATTGATATTGTTTGGGATGGTGCCTCCTGGCACACCACTCATGTTGTGAGAGGTGCAGGGCTTCGCCTCAACCTGAATATTATCCAGATGCCGGCGTATAGCCCCGACTTTATGCCTGTGGAAGCACTGTGGCGCTGGTTACGAGAAGATATCACTTATCACCATTGCCACAAAACGGCAGAAGACTTACTTAAGGCAGTCAATAGCTTCACTCACCGTATCAATCAGAACCCTGAAGAAATTGCTGATAGATTATGGGTCAAAGACAGCCTGAATGATGAGGAGGAGTCCATGAGGTCAGTCAGGCTGTCAGCCATTCCATAAAAGTCCGGTTTTCTAAATGGTTGGGGTTTAGTGCCTCTAAGCGTTAATATCTATACAAGATAAGCGCCTCGTTCCCAGCGTCCTGAGGGTGTCGCGAAACCCAATTCTGTAGATAAAAAGTAAGGTTTTTACTCTTTTTTAACCACGGAGACACGGAGGCACAGAGTTTTTATATCTTTAAACTATAAATCTCCGTGTCTTTGTGTCTTTGTGTCTCCGTGGTTAATAACAATCACTTTTGGGACAGCCTCTCCCCGCTGGGAATGCATACGGGTGTTTAAACTTATTCAATAACTGTATGGATATTCACGCTTCCCTGCACTAGGAGCCTGTCGGACTTAAGCGTCCGTAGCGAGGATCGTAGAAAATTGAGGATAAAAATTCGCTTTTGTGAGGTGAATAGTGGTTCTATTTACCGAGCAAAAGCGAATTTTTAGACCAATTTGCTTCGACCGCAGTAGGACAGACTTAAGTCCGACAGGCTCCTGGTAACGTCCTACAGGCTTCCGGGCTATTTCCGCTTACCTGAAATTAATACCCATCCATCCTGAATGACCGGAGGCTCCAAGTCAAACCAGGGGCTATACGCATGAAGTACTTCTTCGGCCTGTTCGGCAAGAATGCCGGAAAGGGCCAGCTTTCCTTCCGGTTTTACCAGTCCTGCAAGTCGGGGGGCAAGGCTAACCAGGGGACCAGCCAGAATATTGGCAACGACAATTTCTGCCTGAACCTCCGGAAAATCCTCAGGCAAATAAACCTTCAGTCGTTCCGGGGCGATTTTATTGCGCTGGGCATTGTCAATGGTGGCTTCAAGGGCCTGAGGATCCAGATCTACGCCTGTTACGTTTTCTGCACCCAGCAGGAGGGAGGCGATGGCTAGAATGCCGGAGCCGCAGCCATAGTCAATAACCTGAGAACCCTCCATAGTCTCCTGCTTTTCCAGCCATTCAAGGCATAGGGCGGTTGTTGGATGGGTTCCGGTACCAAAAGCCAGGCCCGGATCAAGCATTAGGTTGACGGCATCCGGTTCGGGGACTTCTTTCCAGCTGGGGCAAACCCAGAGTCTGGAGCCGAACTGGATAGGGTGGAAGTGTGTCATCCATTCTCTTTCCCAGTCCTTATCCTCAACAATCTCAATTTTATAGGATGGGAATGGGGTTAGTTGTGAATGCTCCTTGAGGAATGCTGTAACAGCGTCCATGTCAGCATGGGCATCAAAAAGGCCAATCACAATGGTGTGACGCCACAGGGGAGTGCTTCCCGGCTCAGGCTCAAATAGAGGCTGATCCTTGGCATCTTGAAGGGTTACGGCGCTGGCGCCTGTTTCCATTAACAGATCTTCCAGTGATTCTGCATGGTCTGATGTGGTATCAAGTCTAATTTGAATCCAGGGCATAGTGGGCGCTTATTTGGTTGAGAGTGCAGTGAGAGTAGCTGCTTATAGGAGGCACAGCATTTTAGTGCTGGAAACGGGAAATAACCATACCGGGTTTCGGGGTGAATATGGAGTAATGGTTAATGATGAGGTCAGTGTTTCTCACCATTAACCATGCACTAAACAGGTTATGGTTTAGCGTTTATTGCTCCAGCTTCTTCTCTAGATAATGAATGCTGACTCCCCCTTTCTGGAACTGGGGGTCTGTCACCAGATCCTGGTGGAGTGGGATGTTTGTTCTGATCCCGTCTATAACCGCTTCATCCAGAGCGTTACGCATTCTCATAAGAGCGGTGTGCCGGTCTGGGCCATAACTGATGATTTTGGCAATCAGTGAGTCATAATAAGGCGGAATCCTGTAGCCATTGTATAGGTGGGAGTCTACCCTGATGCCGTTGCCTCCGGGTGCATGGAATTGATCCACGGTGCCTGGGGAAGGCATAAATGTTTTGGGGTCCTCGGCATTGATCCGGCACTCAAAAGCATGACCTTTCAGAATGATATCTTCCTGGGTTACGCTCAAAGGTAGCCCGCTGGCAATGAGCAGCTGTTCTTTAACGATATCGATACCACTGATCAGTTCAGTGACAGGGTGTTCCACCTGTACCCGGGTGTTCATTTCGATAAAGTAGAACTCGCCATCTTCATAGAGAAACTCAAAGGTTCCGGCCCCCCGGTAACCCAGGTCCTTACAGGCGCGGGTACAGGCAGCGGCCACCGTTGCTCTCTTGTCTTCAGATATTCCTGGAGCGGGTGCTTCTTCAATCACTTTTTGGTGGCGCCTTTGCAGGGAACAGTCCCGGTCCCCTAAATGAATGGCATTGCCATGCCCGTCAGCCAGCACCTGGACCTCTACATGCCTCGGATTTTCGAGGAATTTTTCCAGATATACGGTGCCATTGTTAAATGCAGCCTTGGCTTCTGCACTGGTCAGTCCCACGGCATTAATCAGGGCATTTTCTCTGTGAACCACTCTCATTCCCCGGCCACCACCGCCACCGGCAGCTTTTATAATGACCGGATAGCCGATTTTTCTGGCGATCTCCAGGGTTCGTTCGTGGTTGTCATCCAGGGGGCCATCTGAGCCGGGTACGGTGGGTACACCTGCTTTTTGCATGGCCTTGATGGCGGATACTTTGTCCCCCATCAGGCGGATAACATCGGAAGATGGGCCAATAAAGGTAAAGCCGCTGCGCTCTACCTGTTCAGCAAAATCTGCATTTTCAGATAAAAAACCATATCCAGGATGGATTGCAGAGGCGTCGGTGACTTCTGCCGCGCTGATGATAGCGGGGATGTTCAGGTAGCTGTCTGACGGGCTGTTTGGGCCGATGCACACTGATTCATCGGCGAGATGCACATGCATCAGGCTTTCATCAGCCTTGGAGTGAACGGCCACTGTCTTGATGCCTAGTTCCTTGCAGGCTCTCAGCACTCTCAGGGCAATTTCGCCACGGTTGGCGATGACTACTTTATCGAGCATGGCATCGTCCTCAGACAATGGTGAACAGGGGTTGGTCGTACTCGACAGGCTGGCCATTCTCAACCAGGATGGCTTCGATAGTGCCAGACTTATCAGCCTTGATCTGATTCATCATTTTCATGGCTTCAACAATACAAAGTACATCCCCTTCCTTGATGTGCTGACCGACCTCTACAAAATCAGGAGAGCTGGGGGATGGTGCCGCATAGTAGGTGCCTACCATGGGGGATTTAATCTGGTGACCTGTTACAGTAGCAGCCGCTGGCTGGTCGGCCTGTGGAGCAGGGGACTGCGGTTGTGCTTCCGGTGCGGCAGCCTGGGGAGCCGGTGCATAGGCTGGATAGGCCATGGGGGCGGCTACAGGTGATTTCTGGGTGTAGCGGCTAATACGAACAGATTCTTCACCTTCATGAATTTCCAGCTCATCGATTCCGGACTCTTCCAGTAACTCAATGAGTTTTTTTACTTTTCTGATATCCATTGTCAGTCTCAGATATTTTGTACTGGTAAAGTAAGGTCTACCAGGATAGTTAATTCGCCAGCCAGGCTGATATTTGTAAAAACGGCAATCAGCTTGAGTGATTGTGGTGATCTATCTTAATGGCTTTAATTTTTCAACGACTGAGGCCAGGGCATGTTCGTAGCCTTTTGGGCCTAGCCCGGATATTATGCCTTCCGCGATGTCGCTGAAATAAGAATGCTTTCTGAAGGCTTCCCTGCGGTGAATATTTGACAGGTGAACCTCGATAAAGGGAATCGCTACAGCCAGTAGGGCATCCCTTAATGCCACACTTGTATGGGTAAATGCCGCCGGATTGATGATAATAAACGCTACATTATCCTCAGGCGCTTTATGTATGCGCTCAATCAATTCGTGCTCGGCATTGCTTTGGAATGCCTGCATACTGTGGCCATGGACCAATGCCTGTTCTTCAAGGGTCTGGTTGATAGTTGCCAGCGTTGTAGAGCCATATATCCCGGGTTCCCGGGTACCCAGAAGATTCAGGTTTGGGCCATTAATTACGAGTATGGTAGCCATAGTGATCCTCAAGTGCAGCGGATATTCTGCCGGATTGCAAGAGTAACGTCCAGTTTGTGCGTGTTACAGCACGTTAACACCAGTTACAAAGCATTTCTGTGTTTTTAGAAGAAAATACCCGCATGAGGAGTGATTCATTAAACCCCGGTTCGCTGATTGGAGGTGGTTTAGTGAGATGATACCAGCTGTTCCAGGCGGTCTTTTAGTATTGGCAGTGCTGTATCACCTGCCAGCTTAAGGTGGGGTTGCTCCAGGCCTGTCTGGTTAAAGAATAGTAAGGCCGGAGGGCCAAATAGCTGGTGTTTATTCATGAAATTATGGTGTTCCGGCTGATTTTTAGTGATGTCAAACTTTATCAGTGCAACATTTTCCAGCATTGGCCTGGTTTCAGGAGAACTCAGAAGGTTTTTCTCAAGGGAATGGCAGGAAATACACCAGTCAGCATAAATATCAATGATAATGGGCTTTTCACTGGCTAAAGCCTGTTCAAAGGCAGCATTGAGCTCATCCAGACTATTGGCTTTTCGGAAATAAAGCGATTGATTGTCAGCCTGGTAGGACTCCTGGCTTGATGCCAATGGCTTGAAGGGGTTTTCATTGCCTTGGGTAAAACCGTAGAGCAAAAGAACTCCGTAGGTTAATAGAACCAGGCCTAATGATTGTTTTAATAGGTTTTTAAAATGGAGAGGCTTAAAGCTGAAAGTGCCCAGGGTTAGTGCGGATAAAATAGCGAGGGTTCCCCATAGGGCGAGGGTTATATGGGAGGGGATAATTCTGTCCAGCATCCATATGGCAACAGCAAGAAGTAGAATGGCGAAAAATTTTCTGACTGTTTGCATCCACTGACCTGCTTTTGGCAAAAGCTGCCTGCCAAAAATGCCTATAGCTAATAATGGCGCACCCATTCCCAACCCAAGGGCAAATAACGATACACCTCCCAGAAAAGCGTTACCGGTGGTGCTGATATATAGCAATGCTCCAGCTAAGGGGGCGGATACGCAAGGGGACACGGCCAGTGCCGATAAAGCCCCCAGTAACATGGCACTGGATATTCTGCCCTGCTTTTTAGGAACCGCGTGGGTTTTACTGCGCAGTGCCTCTGGTAGCTGGATTTCAAAGAGGCCAAACATGCTAAGGGCAAGCACCAGGAACAGTACGGCTAATGGAATAATTAGCCATGGTGATTGCAGCTTTGCCTGAAGGTTAAGACTGGCTCCAAAGGTGCCAGCCAATGTTCCTGCCACAGCCAGGGTGAAAGACATGCTGACAATATATGTCATTGTCAGGGTCATGGTTCGGGAGCGCTTTTGGGTGTCTGATCCCAGGATCATGCTGGACATGATGGGGATCATGGGGAGTACACAGGGAGTGAAGCTGAGGCCTATGCCAGCCAGAATAAAAAGAAAGATGACCAGGACAAAATTGGCATTGCCTAAAAGCCGTTCAAAATAACCCTGATCGTTATAGTTTGTTGAATTATATAAAGAAGATCGCGTTGTAGCGGGTTGGTCTGAAGTAAGGCTAAGTGTGATTTTATGGGGTGGGTAACAAAGCCCCGCCTCAGCGCACCCTTGAAAGCTGACATCTATTTGGGCTGGCTCATCAGACACTGAAATAGGTAATTTGACGGTGAAGCTTTCCGGGAAAATGGGCAGTGTGCGGTTAAAGTTAGGGTCAAACTTGCTGATTGCTTCGGGGTAAAGCGGTTGTCCTATTGAGGGGACAGATTTTGTGGGTGTAAAGCGAATCCTTTCTTTATAAAGGTAGTGATCTGGCGCAACTGAAAAATAAATATAGGCATATTGATCTTCCAGTTCAGCCGCTACTGAAAATGCCTCATGGACAGGTAGAAAACGGTTTTCTTCAGGTTGATCCTGGTCTTTAAGTAGAGCCTCTGTGTTGGCCAGCGAGGGCATTGTGTAGATGCTAGAGACTATCAGCAGAAGCAAAACATTGAATAACCGAAAAAGCATAAAGCAGACTTATTTTGATTTTCGTTTATTTATTGTGATAGGAAATTTTCAGGATGCAAGTTGATAGTGATTTTTTTCTATGATGTTGCAAATGTATCCTATGGGCTTTGGGATTCCAGCAGGATAAGATACCCTGCTGGAAGTTAGATGGGTATTAGCCCTTGTAATTCGCGGCAGACTTGCGAATTACATCATATGCAGCCTCGGCGTTTTCCCAGCCGTCAATTTTAACCCACTTGCCCTCTTCCAGATCTTTGTAATTTTCAAAGAAGTGTGCAATCTGCTTGAGCAGCAGCTCGGGCAGGTCGGTGTAGCTTTTAACATCCTTGTAGATAGGCGTCAGTTTATCGTGGGGAACAGCGATCAGCTTTTCGTCCTGGCCTTTTTCATCGGACATATTCAGCATGCCAACAGGACGGCAACGAATGACGGAGCCTGGTGCTACCGGGTAAGGGGTGATTACCAGTACGTCCAGGGGATCACCATCGTCAGCCAGGGTCTGCGGGATGTAGCCATAGTTGGCAGGGTAGAACATAGGGGTGGACATAAAACGGTCCACAACCAGGGCATCCATATCCTTATCAATTTCATACTTGATTGGGGATGCGTTGGCAGGGATTTCAATGGCAACGTAAATATCTTCAGGGAGATTTTTGCCAGCAGGAATAGATGCAAAGCTCATGTACAAACCTTAGCTTGTTCTGTTTTGTAAAAAGCAGGCCATTATAATGCGTCAGGCTTGGAAACTACCACTTTATCTTGAGAATTTCCCGGAAAATCCTTCCAGTCTATAGACTATCTGCTGAAAGAGAGTAATTATCATAATCATCTCACTAGCTTAAAGCCATTTATTCGAATGGCTGATCGGGAGAAAATAATGAGATCACTAAAAGTGCAGGATTGCATGACCCGAAAAGTTGTGACGCTCTCTCCAGAAATGGAGGTGGTGGAAGCCATTAGAATCTTGCTGGATTATGATATTACTGCTGCGCCTGTTGTGAACGATGACGGGGTTCTTGTGGGTATTCTATCGGAAATGGATTGTCTTAAATCCACGGTTATGGGGGGATACTTTTCACAGGAGAGCGGTATTGTGGAAGAGCATATGGCAAAAAATGTAGTAATAGCGCGTCCACAGGAAGATATCATCAGTGTTTACACCCGCTTCATGAAAGGTAAAGCCTTTAGGATTCCAGTCCTGAAGGACGGCGTCCTGGTGGGAATGCTTAGCCCGAAAGATGTCATGTCTGCCGTTTTGGAGTTTTATGAAAAACCGGCGCTTAACCAGCAGCATTTGGCTCTTTGAATATTATACTTGGACAGCCTTTAAGAAGCACATTCCGGGCTTTTTGATCCCTGAATACGGTGCTGCAAGCAATCACCAGCACCGCCGATGAATGGATATGTTTATTTTCAGTGAGAATAGCCATTAATATTTTTTATTCTTTATTGAAATAAAGAAGATGGGCAAAATTTAAACTAGACTTTTTAATTATATAAATATTTTTTTTGGAATGGATTCCTTATGCCGCCGCGTATCGATGGAGCTGGAGGCCCAGTTCAGACCCATCTCCCAGGAGACCCTCAAAAACAGCCAGATGGAATTGAACCTGCTGCCGGGGAGAAAAAAATTCCCCAGTCTGATGATGGGGCGTCACAGCCTCCAGATACAAGCGTTTTAGATAGAAATACCACAGAAGTCCCTCCCATTGCGTCAGTACAAAAACCAAAGGCTCATGAGCCACCTCTTAGAAAGAGGGATTTTGAAGGGCTTAGTGACGATATTAAACAAGAGTGTGAGCCATCGAAGTCTTCTTCCGGGGGGGCATCCGGCAAGCATAAGTCTCCCAGCAAAAAGAAAGGGTTTTGGTTAGGAGGAGCCGCTACGGCTTTAGGGTTAACATTAGCTTTTGGCTGTGTTGCTCTTGCTCCTCCTGTAGGCCCTGCTTTATTTGGCTTGGGAGCGGCTATTTATGTTATGGGGCTTATGGCGCACGTTTATTCCTATGTTGATTTTGATGATCCGTCCATGGCTAACAATATGGCTAATAAACAGGACGAAGACCGGAAAAAGAGAAGGGATGATGATGGGAAGGATTTAAATACGGACAAAACCCCAGAAGACCCGGAGAAAAATAAGCCTGTTAATTTTGAGGATCCTCAAAAGAAGCAACCTCAGGCGCCTTCCGTACCTCCAAATGGAATGCCTTCACCAGGGGGAATGCCACCGCCACCAATGGGAGGAATGATGCCACCGATGGGAGGTATGCCACCGCCACCAATGGGCGGAATGATGCCGCCGATGGGTGGAATGCCAGCTCCAATGGGAGGAATGATGCCACCAATGGGAGGAATGATGCCTCCTATGGGGGGAATGCCCTGGGGGATGGTAGCACCACCTTTTGTTAATGATTTCAATGGATTGATGGCGGATATCCATAGCTATATTCGGGAGGGAGGGCTGCCGTATGGTCGTGATGCCGTGAATAAAGCTATGGAGTTGGCACATAAGCATATTGTCCAGCCCAGGCAATCTGAACCGGCAGGTTGGCCTGAAGCGCTTGACAAGGTTCAGGAACTTATTAAGTCACAGCCAGCACCGGCCCCTGTTAATATCACCATCCAGGATGTGGGGAAGGTTGTCGATAGTGGCAATAGCCATAATGGTAATAAAACGACCCATCATAGTGAGGATATGGCGGAAGCAGAAAATCCTAATGCAATGACTGAAAAAGTCAGGAAAATGATAGGAGAGGCTGCAGATGATGGTGAGAGTGGGGGGGGATTGGTTAAAACTATCGATGAAGCCATGGCCAGTCGCTTCCAGAATGCGACCTTGGATAAGAACGATGCAGGCAATATTACGGAACCTCCAGATCAATCAAAGGATGATGAGGATTTTCCACCTCCCCCCCCTCCTCCTCCTGATCCTGAGGAAAAGGTTTCCTCTGGTGCTATGTTTGGGGGAAGTGGAGGCGGAAGTAATCCAAATCATTTAAAGCTTGTTGGATTGGCTAAGCAGAAGTCGAAAATAGAACCTAAATATACGTTGCCGGCTGATTATGGGGAAGCTGTTGAACCTACTGAAATAAAAGATCCCCGTAATCGCAGCTTTTATGTGCGTATGATGAGTCATTTAACGGAGGCGGGGGGTTTAATCACTGGACGAAATAAGTTAGGTCAAATTTCTGCCTCTGATAAAAAACAGTGTGTTAGGTTTGGTAAAGACTTTTTTGATGGTCATGCCGAAAAATTTATAAAGTATTCGATGGCTAAAGTATTAAAAGAAAAACCAGGGCTTTTGGTTCAGGGTAATGGGAGGCGTACAAATTCCACTGCATTTTTTCAAGAGCTTTGTTTAGAAATGACCCGTAGTTATGAGAAAGGCGGTTTTCCAAATAATTATGAAGTCATCAGAAATATGCTCCACTGGGTTGCTTGTTGGGCCAGAACGTCTAATACCAATTCCGGGGCAGAATCAGAAGAGTGTAAAAAATGGTTTTCTGAATTGATAAATAACTGGAAATTACCTCCTGAACCTGCTGGTAGCCAAATAACGATTCTAAATCCAGATGAGTTTGCGGAGAGGATGGGGATAGAGTGAAGTCCGTTTATTTGGCATAAATTCCCATTAATCATCTAGAGTTAAAGAAGTGGATATAAAAATAAGTGGAGTTAAAGATTCTTAATGGCAGGGAGCCAAAGCATGTCTACAGCAGAAGCAAGCCCGGAACCAGGGGTTGTAGCAACTTTAAATGGAGGTGAGAGTCGTTCTCCAGTGCAGATAACGCCTGATTTGCGCACCAAGCTGCAAAAAGAGTTAGGGCTTAATGATGATCAGCTCAATGCATGGCTGGCAATGGCTGACCCTAATGATCCCGAGAATTCTCTCTCTCCTGTCCATTTCCAGACAGCCAATAAAGAAACACTGAATGCGCTGCAAAAGTCCGGGCAATTAACGCATCTGGCCCGAGAACTGGTGGGAGCCAGGGCTCCTGTGGCGATGGTTGCGGAGGTTAGTAATCCTGGTAATTGGCAAAAAGATCAATACATTGGCGCAGGGGCGGCTACAGTGAATGCCTTTATTCAGGCAGGTACAGCCAATGCAGCTGAATTACCCCTTCTTAAGCCCCCTATAGATCCTAACAATATCAGTCTTGATGCATTAGTGATGTCGGTATTGACTCAGCGGGCAGAGATTATAGAGGTTCAGCTACGGGAGCAGATTTCATCTATCCAGCAAAAAAACCAGGAGCTGGAAGTGGCTAATGATTGGCTAACCAAAGCTAAATCCAAAAAAGCCAACGCGGGTGATTCTACGAACGGCAATGATAATAGCCGCTTTGAACAGGAGTTTTTCGATTACTGGAATAGCCTTGGTGCTCAGTATCAGGGAAAGCCAAGCGATGGCTCAGCACCACCCACACCGCCATTGCAGCATAACTCAGCAGACTGGGATGTGAATATTGAAGGGTTAAAGGCAAAAATTGAGGCACTAACCAGTCAGTCTCAGCTGGAAACAACCAAGCTTCAGCAAACTATCAACAAATACAACCAGTCTTTTGAAATGCTTTCTAACTTTATTAATAAATATTACCAGTCTATCAATACGATTATTCAAAATTTACGTTAAGAATAAATAAGGAGGAGTTTGACGTGAATAGTGAAGAGTTAAAACAGGATAATGAAGAGCTGGAAGATCAGGTTCTCGATTTTTTTGGAAAAGGGGGAACATTTAAAGATCTTAAAAATATGAGTGATGATGCTATGGAGGCTATTTACTCAGTAGCCTATAGCTTATATCAAAGTGGTAAATATGATGAGTCAGTAAAGATTTTTCAATTTCTCTGCTTTTATGATCATTTCAATCGCAAGTATTTTATGGGGCTTGGTGCCTGCCAGCAAATGCTTAAGAAGTATGAAAGCGCTTTGGAAATATTCACGTTTGCAACAGTGCTTGATTCAGAAGACCCCCGACCTATGGTATATATCGGTGACTGTCATTTAGCGTTGGGCGATAAGGAAAAAGCCCGGCACTCTTATGAAACAGCTATTAAATGGGCGGGAGATAATTCTGAATATTCCCATGAAAAACAACGTGCGGAAAGCATGCTAGAAAATATTGACTGATTCAGGAGTTCGGTATGTCATCAGTAGGGCAGTCTAATACAGGCGGAGTAACAGGCAATAGTGATGTAACCTTTAAGCCTGTTGATTATTTTGATGAGAGTGTCAAGCGTGGCTATGACCAGCTTGATACTGAATCCCGTAATACAGCTATTGCGGAAGGAAAGAAGCAGGCAAGTCACAGGCTGGATCAGCCCCGGGCTGCACATTCAGCCAGTATGCAGGGTATGACCTCCTCCATCGGCATGGGTATGCCAGATTTTGCCAATCTGGTGCCGAAAAATATTGAAGGGTTTGATTTTAAAAGCGTGACAACTCAGTTGGGTGGTATTCAGGATAGTGCAAATTTGATGCAGGGTGTTCAGCAACTGGAAGGGGTTCTTGGAGAAAAGCTGGATCCGGGAAAACTGGGGGATTTGATGAAAGTGATGTTTTCACCTGCTTCCTCTATGAGTACTGATGAGGCATGGAAATGGGCTGAAGCAACCCTTGATCCCACAGAGCTTAAAATGCTGGAACAGTCATTTGGCAGAGAGGGTAAATTTAGCTTTACTGATGCAATGATTAAACTAAGTGCAATGTCAGGACCTCCGGAGCTGGTAAAAGAAATTAAAAGCGATGTCCAAAAAGCAGCACAGATATTTATGGGAAACCAGCTTTGGGATACGGATATGATATCCACCATGCTAAGTGGCATCCAACAGAAAATGCAGGATAATCGTCTTAAATTTGATCAGGAAACCATCAAGATTTCTCAGGTGGAAAAAGAGCGCCTGAGCAATAAGATGATTAGTGATATTAGAGAGTCTATTGAAAAAACAAATAAAGCAAAAAAAGCAAGCTGGATAAATAGAATTTTTGGATTTATTGGCCTCGGAGTCATGGCGGCAGTCACAATAATAGCAATTGCTACTGGTGTTGGGGCAATTGCGGGAGCGTTAATGATAGCGGCCTTTGGCATGATGTTGGCGATGACCCTGGACCAGGAATTGAATGAGGGTAAGGGGATGAAAGCCATTACCGATGGGGTTATGGATGCTTTCGGGGTGGATGAGAAAGAAGCCATGTGGATTGTTTCAGGAGCTATGATGGCTATTATGATAGCTCTGTCCCTAGGCGCTGGCGCTTCAGGAGCTGCAGCCAGTGGTGCTTCAAAAATGGGTGCTTTAGCCTCAAGGGGAGGCATGATTATTTCCGGGGGCGTTGCTGTGGCCGATGGTGGCTCCCAGATTGCTGCCGGTGCTTATAATTTACAGGCATCGGAGTTACAGGCTGATGCTAAAGAAACCAAAGCGAAAATGATGCGCCTTCAACAGATGATTGAGGATGCCACTGAATCTTTGCAGCAAGCAATGGAAGACATTCAGACAGGACACGCGAGAATTGCTGCAATTATAAGCAATAACGACGAAACTAAAAAAGGAATAATGAGAAACTTCAAGTAGGCACAGTATAAAGTGCCAGGCTGATTAGATTCTGGAGTCAATAAGCAGTATTAAGGAGAATCGCTTATGTCAGGCAGTATACAGGGTACAGGTTCACAGCAGCCGGTTGATTATAGTTCAGCTAGTGCAGGTGAGGGAATTGAAACGAGTAAAGCTGTAGGTAGTGGCGTGATTAACGGCAATGCCAGGGTACAAATGATGCAGGGAGAGAAAGCTGTTACGCGATCCCAACTTGAGCATCGACCTACGCTACTGAAGCCTGAAAATATGAGTGTAAAAGCACAGGCCGCGGCTACTAGTGCTGCGAGTGAGGACCTGGCAGGTCTGGGGAAAGTGACCCGGGATGCAGCTAAAGGTGTTGGCAGTGCCATGATGCGCATTCAGGTAGGTATGCAAACACCTGAAGATCAGCAGTGGCTACAAAAAAATGCAGCCAGTTTTGAGGGAACAGCCAAATACCTTAAATCGCTACAAAATGGTGAAGATAAACAATTACTGCTGGGTGGGCAGGGATTTGATGATCAGCAAATTGAAGACTTGATGCTTTCTCAAACGAATAGAACAGCGCTTACCAATAAACTGAAAGCAAAGTATGGTGATGCGTTTAATCAGAAAAAAGCCGACTTGATTGCAATGGGTTATGATGACCACCAGGCTGATATGATCCTTTCTTTGGGTGATGACAATTTAATGAGAAGTGATCTACGTAAAGCGGAGTTGAAGAAAATATTTAAAGATAGCCCCGAAGGGCAGAAACTTGCTGAGCTTGGATTTGGTGAGAAGAAAATCAAGGAATTGTTGGCCTTGATTAATAAAGGCGATAAGCCCGGTGACTCATTTACAGAGAATCAAAAGTTAAAAGATTTATTGGGAAAAATGGGGTTTAGTGAAAAAGAAGCGGGTATTTTATTAGCTACAGGGGATAAGGACAAGATAAAAAACCAGTTGATGTTGATGAATCAACTTGAATCCAATCCTGAGATGATTGAAAAACTGGAATCATGGGCACAGCAATCACGTTTATTAACTTCATCCCCTAATAAGCCCTATTTGGAAGAACATCTAAAGCAGTTAGCTGACATTTTCATGGTGCTTGAATTGATCCATAACATGAGCGTTAAACAACGTCGTTTTGCCAGAGAAATGCGTTCAGCAGAATATGATGCTGCGAAAGCAGAGGTGTTAAAACAGGCTGACCATATTCGTATGGCTGCCGCTTTCACATTCGCAGCGGATCTAACTCAAGGCGCTCTGACTATGGGTGGGGGCTTTGCATCAATGAAATCCGGCTGGAAGGGAGCTAAAGCTCCGAAAGGTGGTGCGAAGTCAACAGCGGATGACGTAGAGGTCTCTTCTCCTGGGGGGAAGAAGCAAGGTAAGTCCGCTAAAGGCAAAAAGGGTAAAAGTACTGCCCGTCAGGACAATGTGGAACAAAATGGTAATACCCAGCAGCAGAATAAAGCCAACCAGAAGAAAAATATGGAAAAGGATGCCCAAAAAGCTGACCAAAAGCGGGCTGATCGAGAGACTGAAACACAGCAGCAGGATGCAGCCCAGCGCAAACAAAATAAAGAGGATGTCACTGAAGAGCAGAATAAAGCAGCAGATGATAACCAGAGTGTGAAAAAAGAGTCGACCAAGAGCCAGGAGAACTCAAATGAGATGATGGCTAATAGCAATCAAGGCATGATGATAAACTCACTGACATCAGGGGCAGGCCAATTTTTAGGGGGGGGATTTAAGTTTGCAGCTTCTCAATACTCTGCGTTGCAAAAAGAGAGTGAAGCCCGTCAGAAAACCCATGAAAATGCAGCTCAGGCCTGGTCTGAATGGATGCAGTTGCAACAAGATATGGTGAAAACCTGTCAGAGCAAAATCGATGAGATCAATCGGATTCACTTCGATACTCTCAAAAGTTTGTCCAGGGGTTAGTATATTCCCTAAATAATCGATAGTCGTACTCGTTAGTAGGCAGAAGCAGTCAGCATAGTTATGTTGGCTGCTTTTGTTTGGCTAGATAAAAAGTGGAGACTGGTTACTATGAATTCTGGTGGTGTTGATGGCATTCAGCGATCTGCAATTCCCACACCTTCGCTTGGAGAGGCGGTTAAGTCAGGTCAGGTTGGCAAGGCTGCCAATGGTGAGGGTTTTTCTGCCGCTGTTAATGCCCAGTCCGGGTTTGATGCCTCTGATGTAGAAGAGCTGGCAATGAGATTGTCGAACCGTATTTCCCAGAATAAGAAGCCTAAAGTGAAATCAGGGAAAAAAGCAGGGAAAACGGTTAAGCAAAAAGGTGTTAAGGAAGCTAAAAAAACGGAGCAGACATCCGCGGTAAGAAAGGATACCGGAGATACTCAGGCCAGGCTTCGTGCGTTGCAAGAAAAATATAAAGAGGGTGGAGAGTTGAGTGAGCAAGATTCTCAAGCCTGCTCTGATATATTGGATGAGCTGTATAAGGAAAAATCAAAGACTGTACTGAGTGAGTTGGATCAGTTTTCAATTAATAATAGATTTCGTTCTAATAAGCTTGATGATCTTAGAAACAAGTATCAGCAATTAATTCAAAACAATGAAACTATTGATATGGATTTTTTGCGTGACTTAAGTAGTGTAATAAAAGAACCGGGAGTCAAGGATGCTGGTTTGGATGCCCGGAAAGAGTATAGAGATAGCCCTAAAAAGATGTTTGAATATTTAGGTGAAAATTATTCTAAAACACCTATGAAGCTGGCATTAGCTTTAGAGGTTAATAAGTTGGGGAGTCAGCAGGGCATGGTTAAGAATAATGAAGAGGTTCGTCTGATGGTTAATGTTAATGAACTTCGAGCATCAAAAACTTTGAGCGCTTTAATGGAGCATTGTGAAGAAACTGAAAGTCAGGTTTCTCGAATGCACCTGAATAAGCAGAGTATGGATAATACTGAATCAGCAACTTGATTTTATAGGGAAGCTAATAATGATATCTGATGATAGTATAAATGTTAGCGCAACAGATATTCTTTCGAAAATAGAAAAAGACGTCAATGAAGGTAATTTTGACAAAGAACTATACCGAAGTGATATCAAAAAACTTAAAGGGCAGCCTTCTGAACTGCGATTTTTAAAAGTAACCTTAAGTCAGTTAAAAGAACATTTACCACAATATACAGAATATGTTGATGCAATGCAGCATCAAATAGAGGAGATGGAGCATGATGTTGAGGCAATGTTTGGTAGTGAGGTGGATCGGGCTTTAAGATTTAATGAAAGTGTTTCTAGTCTTGTGGAATTGATGGGCAGCCGAAGTGGTTCAAATGATACTGTTGAAGAGGGTTTATTGGCTGAAAATAAAAATGGCCTTGATCAGTCGGTATTTTCACAATTTCAAACTGATAATTCACCACTGGAAAATGAATATAGGAAACAAAAGCAAGAATCTCCGGAAGACCCTATAAAACGAGGTTTATTGCTTGAACAAATGCTGAATCTTGTTGAACGACAATGGGTAACCGAGGCTGATTTTGAAAAAATTCCAGGGGAAATAGGCGTTGAGGATCTACCACTTAGAATTTTTGTAATGACTAAAATTGTTGATTTAATTAGAACCATGCCAGAAGAGATGTTTGCTAATGATGAAACAAAACAGAATGTTTTTTCAGCTGCACAGGAAAATCTTGACGGTTTGGTTGAACAGGAAGCTGAAGAAGAAATGGATGGCTACACGGATGTAGAGCAGGGTTTTGGTATTGTTGGTGAGGTGACTGCTGATATTGAAGCGGGGGGATTATCCTCTACTGATAAAGGAATGCAGTCTCTGGGCTTTTCTCAAGAATAAATTCTAAAGGAAAGGGAAAAATTATGGACTGGAGAGATCAAGTTATAGCCGACGTCGGAAGGGGTATGGGAGTGGAGGGACTGGAGTTTACAGGATCCGGGGTTATTCAGCTGGAATTTGAGCGAAGAGGCCAGCTATTTATTGAAGCTAGGGAAAAGGGTGTGCTGTTTTATTTAACCAGAGGGCTTCCCCAGTATGACTGTGTGGATATGCTGGTTCGAGCTTTGCAGGCAGCGCATTATTCATCCAGTATGCGATATCCGTTGCAGGCTGGATTAAAGGGAGACAGAGAGCTTTTCTTATGTATTTTTCTTGGCAATGAAGAGTTTGACAGGCCAAACATTGAAGGTGTCATGCAAATATTGGCGGATCAGTTTGACAGGATTGTGGAGTAATAAAGTAACAAGCTGGTCAAGTCAGCTGTTTTAAGGAGTAAAAGGAAAGAGTGGGAGAATCAGGTTGTATCTCTTGAGTGAAATTTACCGATAGCTTAAGGGGACAATAAAATGGCCGACAATATCATTAATCCAGATGGCTTAACGGAAAAAGGGCCAGAAACTTCTGAAGAATTTATAGCACCGGAAAAACCGGATGAAGAACTGTCCAGCCGTTTTTCAGGTCTTGTTTCCAGCGAGAATGAAAGCAATCTGAGCGGCTCTGCAAATAATAAGTTTGCAGCTCCGGAAACATTTTCAGAAATGCAGGAAAAAGGCAATGAGGCGCCAGCTGTTCAAATTGATAATAGTGAGCAGGCAGGGCTAGGTACCGATAGTGATAGCTTGAAGGAAGCTAACTCGCCTGAAACAACAGTGGATGTCGATCAGGTAGAGTTTGTAACCAATCAAATATTTAGTGGTGGTTCGGTTTTGGGTGAAAATATTGACCCACTGCCAGAGGCCGGAACGCTTGGTGACAGGATTTTAAGGGGTATGCAAGGAATTCGGGAACGTGTTGAGGATGGAGCAAGGCAGGTTGAAGCCCATTTGGATCCGGCCAGTGAAACAATGAATATGCGGGAAATGTTTCATACTCAATGGACGATGTCGAACCTGATGATTACTGAGGACTATATAGGTAAGGTCGTCAGTAAAGGGACTCAAGCATTCGATACTTTATTGCGTAACCAATAGGTTACAATGACATGAAAAAAAGACTTGTTCAGTCAACCCTTAAGGCATTTTGCCTGATTGCCGTTAGCCTTCTGATTACAGGCTGTAAGGTTGAGTTGTACTCGGGGCTTAGTGAGAAAGAAGGCAATGAAATGCTGGCGATTTTGCTGGATGGTGGCATTGAGACTGAAAAACTTCAGGACAAGGATAAAAACCTTACCTTAAAGGTAAAGCCTGATGAGGTGTCGAAAGCCATCAGGTTATTAAAAAGCTATGGTTATCCCAAAGAGAAATTTTCTTCAATTGGAGATATTTTTCCTAAGGAAGGACTGATTTCTTCCCCTACAGAAGAGCGTGCCCGCTATACCTATTCCATGTCTCAAGAGTTAGCATCCACACTGTCTATGATAGACGGTGTGATTAACGCCCGGGTTCATGTGGTTTTGCCTCAGGAGCCGGACTCCTTGATTGAAATCACTTATCCTTCCTCAGCCTCTATTTTTATAAAATATACTCCAGAATTAGAGCTGGCGGGCTTTATACCTAAGGTGAAGACACTGGTAGCTAACAGTATTGAAGGACTTTCACTGGATAAAATTACAGTGTCGCTTTTTCCTGCTACTCGAATAAATCAGGCTGGAGTGTCTTCTGAACCTGGGGAAAAAAGCAATCCAGGTTCGACCAAAATGCTCAAGGTTCTGGTTTTTGTGCTTGTCTTTTTACTTCTTCTTGCAGTAGGCGGAGCGGGCTTTTTGATGTGGATGCAGCAACAGGGAAAACCATTAAAGCTGGGTTTTTTGCAAAAAACCAGAAGCAGGAAGAAGTCAAAAGAGAATGATTTTGATGAAGAGATGAATCTTGAGTTGGATGAATGAAAGAAACTTCTGGGCAACTGTCGTTCAGTACAGAGTTGTTTGATCAGGTTACCGAGTTTAATCTTTACCCTATTCGGTACATGCATCATTCCTGGTTAAAAGGTATAGAGCATGCAGATTTTATAAATTTGCTGAAGGGTAATGAGCAAAGCCACTTTTTTTTATCCAGGTATTTGCTAGGTTGTTTGAATGTAACCACAGAGTGTGATTATCGTATTGATAGTAAAGATAAAAAAATTGCTTTAGCACAAAGAGAAGAACTGCTGAATATTGCGCTATATATAGGGATTGTCTTGAATGAGGCAGTTATTCGTTCGGTTGTTCGTCGTCATGAACGCAGTTTACTGGAAGAGTGTTTGGGGGAATCGGCTTATTTTTTTGCGGTTAAAAAAGCGCAGTTTCTAATAAATCATGCAGCATTAAGCCGGTCTCCAGAAGTATTGATTGACTGGCAGCATCCAGAGCGTTTTAAGTCATTTCTGACAATCAGCGGTTTGCAGGTACTGGGCTTGGTGTACTCGGACTTGCCTGATGGATTCAGGAAAAGGCTGTTGCTTAAGTTCCCAAAATCATGGAATAGGTATTTCGATGATTTTGATGACATAGGCATAACAAAAGAACAGGGACGAAGTCTTCTGATAAAAAGCCATAAAGAGGTGAACAGGCAATGGCAACACCTGTAATCCTGACCACTGATACATTTTATGTGGACCCGTCATGTAAGGTATTAAAGGCGGATCAGCACGCTTTATTTCTTGAGGCCGAAGAGATCATTGCCAAGGCCAGGGAAAAGGCACGGGGTATTGTAGAACAGGCTGAGGTAGATTATGGCCGTGAGAGGGAGCGTGGCTATCAGGAGGGGCTTGAAGAAAGCAAGGCTGAGCAGGCAGAGCAAATGCTCAAGGTTGTCAGCAGGACAATTAACTATTTGTCCAATATTGAAAAAGCAATGGCTGATATTCTGCTGTCAGGCGTTAAGAAAATTATTGGGGATTATGATCAGGAAGAGTTAGCTGTTAGCCTGGTTAAAAATGCCTTGCAGCACGTTCGAAATGAAAAGCAGGTGACCATTCGTATTGCTCCCAGCCAGTACAATATGGTTAAGGCAAGAATCAATGAGATTTTAGAGGAGTATAAAGGCGTAGGGTTCATTGATCTGGTGGCAGATCAGAGGCTTTCCACCGGTGACTGTATTATGGAAAGTGAAATCGGTGTTGTTGAGGCTAGCGTTGATATTCAGTTACAGGCACTTCAAAAGCGATTTGAAAAAGTGAATGCAACAGTGGTTGCCAGTTTAAGCAGTTCTGAGCCATCTACTTAATTAATTCGCATCCACTGTCATCTCTTTCTATCTTTCTTTTAGACTGTAAAGAGGCTTGTTTGTAATTAAACAATAAAACAAAGTTTTTATATTTAAAAATTATAAAGACGCTGTTTTTTAAGTAGAGGTTTGTTATGTCTGCTCCGGGTAGGGCTCATTTTCTTGGGAGTGCCCTTATTCTGGCAGGAACGGCTATAGGTGCCGGGATGCTGGCATTACCTTTTGTGGCCATTCAGATTGGCTTTTTCCCCACAATACTTGTCTTTTTGATAACGGCTTTTTTTATGGCATTTGCCGGGCTGCTCATGCTGGAAGCAAACCTTTCGATAGGACCAGGTTGCAGTCTTTATGTTATGGCGGCCAAAGTGCTGGGCAGGCCAGGGAAAGTGGTAGCGACAGTTGCGCCCCTGGGGTTGTTTTATTCTTTGATGGTGGCCTATTTAGTGGGAGGTGGTGGGTTAATCAAGCAGCTGGTTTCAGCCGCGTTCTCCTATAGTATGTCCATACAACTCTGCATTACTGTTTTTGCCCTGGTTGCCAGTATTGTGGTTTGGAATAGCACCAAAGCGGTAGATTATATTAATAGATTTCTTTTTCTGTTGATGCTGGTGGCCTTTTTAGCAGCGGTTCTAGCTCTGTTTCCGGGGATTCAATACACTCGACTGACCGCAATAGGTATGTCTCGTGATGCGCTTTGGGTGGTGTTACCGGTTGTTTTTACGTCATTTGGTTTTCATGGCACCATACCCAGTCTTATCCTTTACCAGCGTGACAATCTGGATCTATTACCAAAAGCCTTTGTTTCAGGAACGTTGCTGGCTTTTTTGTTCTACGTTGTCTGGCTTATTATTTCCATGGGAAATCTTGATGGAAATACGTTTTCTGGACTCGGTAAAGCGGATAACTCGGTAGGTGGTCTGATTCAGCAGTTATCGTTAAGTGCCGCTGCCTGGGAGTATACAGAAGTTTTTTTATATGCATTTTCAGATCTGGCGTTGCTGACTTCTGTGCTGGGTGTATCCCTTGGCTTGTTTGACTATCTTGCCAGCTTGTTTCAGCGCCAGGAGTCCGTGAAGGGGCGCTTTCAAACATCACTGTTGACATTTCTACCGCCTCTTGTATGCGCTATTTTTTTTCCAGATGGTTTTATTGCAGCCCTTGGTTATGCTGCCGTTGCACTTTCCGTTCTAGCGGTGCTCCTTCCCACTGCTATTGTCTGGAAACTGCGTCAAAGTAACCTTGCCTCGAGTGTCTATCGAGTCCCGGGAGGAAGGGGACTTTTATTTTGTAGCTTTCTTTTTGGAAGCGCTGTCATATTACTGCAATTATTGGGTTCCATGGGAGTGCTTTAGTCATAGCATTCAAGAGCTTTTGTTGCGTAAAATACCGATATTGCGGATACATTTCGTAATTGAGCAAATTATGTTAAATCACTACATTTTGTAGAGAAAATATTCACAGGCAGTTGCACGGGTACCTGAAAGGGGAGGACCCGGGCGTTTTCACAGCTATACTATTTTTGGAAAATCAATGATTAAGGGACTATTGCTTTATATCAATGGTTTTTTAGCTGTGTACTTATATACTGCCCGATTTTTTTTAGTATTTTGACACTTTTTACTTGAACCCGTTCGGCTTTTGAGTAGGGGGCTTTTTGCCGCCTGTAAGCTGAAACAATACGACAGAGGTTGGCGTAATGCAGGTCATTAAGGCCGATGTAGCAATAGTGGGTGCTGGTGGTGCTGGTCTGCGAGCAGCTATTGCTGTGGCGGAAAAAGACCCCAGTCTTAAAGTAGCCCTGATTTCCAAGGTTTACCCCATGCGCAGCCATACTGTGGCGGCGGAAGGTGGGTCTGCCGGGGTTATTCAGGATCATGACTCCCTGGAAAATCATTTTAAGGATACAGTATCTGGTGGTGACTGGCTGTGTGACCAGGATGTTGTCGACTACTTTGTTGCTAACTCCACTGAGGAGATGGTTCGTCTGGAGCACTGGGGCTGCCCATGGAACCGTAAAGAAGACGGTAGCATAAACGTTCGTGCCTTTGGTGGAATGAAAATCGAAAGAACCTGGTTTGCTGCGGACAAATCCGGTTTCCATATGCTGCATACACTGTATCAAACCTCTGTTAAATACCCTTCTATTGAGCGCTTTGATGAATACTTTGCCACCGATCTGATTGTTGAAGACGGACGTGCCCAGGGCATTGTGGCAATTGAAGTTAAAACCGGTGAACCCAAGGTTTTTCTGGCTAAGTCTGTGGTCTTTGCATCTGGTGGTTCTGGCCGTGTTTTCCGCTTTAATACTAACGGTGCCATTGTAACCGGCGACGGTCACAGTATGGCCCTGCGTGCGGGTGCGCCTTTGCGTGATATGGAGTTTGTTCAGTATCACCCAACCGGTTTGCCCGGTTCTGGCGTATTGATGACTGAAGGCTGCCGTGGTGAGGGAGGTATCCTGTTGAACAAGGATGGCTACCGTTACCTGCAAGATTATGGTCTGGGACCAGAGACACCTGTTGGTCAGCCCAAGAATAAATACATGGAGCTGGGACCCCGTGATAAATTATCCCAGGCATTCTGGCATGAGCAGCGCAAGGGACGCACTATTGATACTCCGCTGGGGGATGCTGTACACCTGGATCTGCGTCATTTGGGTGAGAAAAAGTTAATGGAGCGCCTGCCCCTGATCTGCTCCCTGGCTAAAAACTATGTGGGTGTTGACCCCGTTCACCAGCCGGTACCGGTTCGCCCGGCAGTTCACTATACCATGGGTGGTATCCGGACTGACATTAACTGTGCCACAGATATCCACGGCCTCTATGCGGCGGGTGAGTGCTCCAGTGTGGGTATGCATGGTGCAAACCGTCTGGGTTCTAACTCTCTGGCAGAAATCGTCGTATTTGGTAAGGTGGCTGGTGATCATGCCGCTGACTTTGCCAGACAAAATGTGATGTCTGATGAAAAGAAACTGCTGGATCAAGCCCGTGGTCATCTGGCCAGTATCGAAAAATTGCGTAATGCCAATGGTTCGGAAAAGGCCTCACACCTTCGTCACGAGATGGTTAAAACCATGGAACGCTGCTTCGGTATTTACCGTATTGGTGAAGAAATGCAGGAAGGCGTTGATAAGATGGCTGAACTGCGTGACCGCTTCACCCGCGTAAAAGTTGAAGACAAGAGCAAGGTATTTAATACCGAACTACTTCAGGCATTCGAACTGCAAAGCTCTCTGGCCGTTGCCCATTGTATGGCCGTTGGTGCGGTGAACCGGAAAGAGTCTCGTGGAGCCCATCAGCGTATTGATGGTTTTGAAAAACGCGATGATGACAACTTCCTGAAGCATACATTGACCTACTACAATGGCAATGCTGAGCCTCGTCTGGACTATGAACCAGTCAATGTCACCCGTTACAAGCCTGAAGAGCGTGTATACGGCGCTGCCGCTGAAAAGAATGAAGCGCAGAAGTAAGGAGGCCTGTAAATGAGCAACAAGACCCTATCCATCGAAATTCTGCGCTATAACCCGGAAACCGATGATAAGCCCAGTTATGGAACCTTTGAAATCCCGTTCGTGGAAGACTGGTCCATGCTGGATGCCCTTGAGTACATCAAGGACGAACTGGATTCCAGCCTGGCTTACCGCTGGTCCTGCCGTATGGCGGTGTGTGGTAGCTGTGGCATGGTTATCAATGGTACGCCAAAACTGGGCTGTGAGACCTTTTTGAGGGACTACTATCCCAATACCATTAAGGTGGAGCCACTGGCAAATTTCCCCATTGAAAAAGACCTGGTTGTTGATGCAGAAGACTTCATCAAGAAGCTGGAAGCTGTAAAGCCATACATTATCAATGCCATGGAGAAGCCTATCCCAGAAAGCGCGGGTGAGGCGTCACCACAGCAAATTGGCGCCAGTGCCAACAAGCAAACGCCCAAGCAAATGGGGTTGTATAAGCAGTTCTCCATGTGCATTAACTGCATGCTCTGCTACTCTGCCTGCCCACAGATGGGGATTAACCCATTGTTTACGGGGCCGGCGGTTATTGCCCTGGGGCATCGCTATAATCTGGACTCCCGTGACGAGGGTTATGATCAGCGCACGGAAGTGATCCAGGGTAAGAATGGTGTTTGGTCCTGTACTTTTGTTGGGTATTGCTCAGAGGTCTGTCCTAAAAATGTTGACCCGGCAGCAGCCATTAACCAGAACAAGCTGCAAGGCTCCCAGGACTGGGCCCTGTCTTTCCTGATGCCGCGCAAAGGAGGTAAGTGATGAGCCGTCGCCCGTATGTGCGCCCCATGAAGCGTACCTGGTTTTTGGATCACCCGTTCTATCGGAACTATATGATCCGGGAGTCTTCCTGTATTTTTGATGGCCTGTATGCCATTAACTTGCTGGTTGGTTTGATCCAGCTGGTTAAAGGGCAGGCCGCCTGGGATAGCTGGCTGGCTTTTCAGGCACATCCATTGATGATTCTGTTTACAGTGGTGACCCTTGGGTTGACGCTTTACCACTCTGTAACCTTTATTGCCATGTGCCCCCGGGTAATGCCCCAGCCATTACGTAAAATGATTGCTGATAAGACGGTTGTCGCTGCCAGTTATGGTGCTTTGGTGGGAGCCTCCGCTGTGATTCTGTTAGCTGCTATCTGGGGAGTAGGCGCATGAGTCAGAAACGTCACATTGAACCACTGTTGTGGAGCCTGTTTGGTGCAGGTGGTGCCACCATCGCTTTTGCTTTTCCGGCTCTTATCTTTGTTGTAGGGTTGGGTGTGCCTCTGGGAGTTATTCCGGCAGAAGCACTGTCTTATGAGCGTATTTCAGGGTTTATTCTGGAAAACTGGATTGGCAAGCTGGCGTTAATGGCTATTCTGGTGCCTGCTTACTGGGCCTGTATTCACCGTATTTATCATGGCAGTCATGACCTGGGCTTTCACCCGGGTGTGGGTGTGAAAGTACTGTGTTATGGCGGTACGCTGGTGATGAGCATTGCCACTATTGCGTTATTACTGGTGTGATAGTCAGGAAAGTGGCTCTATTTTATACAGCGCTTAAAAGCATGTATTTGTGATAAGAGTCGGGCTAGTGCCGCACTCATACCGTTTGCATTTCGATGAACTCAATGCGAACGGTATGAGTATCAGCGCTTAGTGGCTCTGAACACCGCTTAAATACGAATATTTGATCAGTAAATATGAACTATAGTTATGAGGCTGCCAGAACGCTGCCTATGTGTCAGATACGTCCGTGAGTCCCTGGATTTCTATTGTTCTCTCATGCTGAAAGCTAAGGGCTTCCTGCTGATCACTTTCCAGTTGTACCATTTGCTGATTAAGATTTGTCAGGATTTCTTGCTCCAGGATATTGACCCCATTATTCATTAGCCAGTGATAATCTCTGGTATTTCTATGAAGCCCCAGATCTTCTGCTAATGCTTCGATATTTGAGGTTGCCACCAGATGCACACCATTATTTTGGGTACCGGGCATTTGGAAAAAGTTTGCCAGAAGGTTACGGTGGTGCAGTGAATCCTGTTCCTGGGGATCATCCACCAGAATATTGGTTAAAGTGCCTGCAAGCTGAAGAAGCGCCGTTTTTATAGCGGTCATTGCACTTGTGTATTCACTGGTGCTATTTGAAGCCTCTTCCGAATGTTTCATGATTTCCAGAGAGTGTTTAATAATACTGACTGTCTCAGATGAGTAGTGGCGGACGGTACGTTGGGCTAATTTTTTTGAAGGGGTTTGGGCCTTTGCTGCCGGGGTGTAGTTTGGCTTTTTCGTTAACTGCGGTTTAGCAGAGTAATTGCGATTTTTAAGTTTTTTTCCCTGCTTTTTATTATTGTCACTCATACCTTAGCCTCGCCTTTTTGAGAAAGTTAATATCCATCGGATAAAAAACGATCCAGATCAATACTATCGGGAACTCCCAGGATATTATTAAGTTCTGTCACTATTTCCATTGCCAGGGGGGCATGCATAGCGCCGCTTTTCTGGCAAAAGGGTGCGGTTAGGTGATTGCCTACCAGCCGGTGTTCACGCAGGTATTCATTGATTTTTTGTGGAAGGTTGTAATAGACATCCCGGCGTAGGGAAAAATGGGTGTGGTGCAGGCCTTGTTCACCAGAGACTTGAAGGTCAACCTTGACAGTGTTTTCGTTATCTTGCTCATCCACTTGATAATCTATGGAAAGGTTGGCTACGATATGGCCATCTTTAAGACTTTCAATAATTGCAGTCCTTTTTCCGCAGAAATTCATAACAGCGCTCCCTGCATTATATTCACTGAAATTCATATGTCATTTATTAATAATAGTCGAAAATATGGCAGCATCATGGATGCAGGTGGGCTTTTGCCGGAAATAGGGCTGGTTTCATAACTTTATGACTGGCATACATGTTTGATTAATTTCATGATATACAAAGCATTTTTGCTAAAAACGGGGTGGTGTTATGTCTAAAGCAGTATTGGTGACAGGTGCCAACAGAGGGATTGGTCTTGAGTTTTGCAAGCAATACTTGTCCCTGGGTTATAAGGTCTATGCCTGCTGCCGGTCCCCTGAGTCATCTCCTGAGCTACTGACATTGAAGCAGAAGGTGGCTGACCGGTTGCATGTGTTCCCTCTGGATGTGACCAATGAAGGTATGTTGAAGGCGCTTCCACACATGTTGGAGGGGCAACCTATCGATATTCTGATAAATAACGCAGGCGTTTATGGCCCCAAGGCATTACCTTTTGGTCAGATTGATGATGCTGAGTGGCTGAATGTAATGAAAGTAAACACCATAGCGCCTTTACAGCTCGCTCAGCTGCTCGTGGATAATGTAGCGGCAAGCCAGGAGCGAAAGGTGGTGCTGTTGACCAGCAAAATGGGAAGTATCTCTGATAATACCAGTGGGGGAAGCTATATCTACCGTTCTTCTAAAGCAGCGTTAAATGCAGTTGGAAAAAGTTTATCCGTTGATTTGGCTCCAAAGGGTATTAAGGTGGCACTGGTTCATCCTGGCTGGGTGAAAACGGATATGGGCGGCAACAATGCGCTTATCGACACTGAAACATCTGTCTCAGGACTCTGCCGGGTGATTGAGCAACTCAGTGAAGAAAATAGTGGTCAGTTCTTTAATTATGATGGTGCGTTGATCTCCTGGTAGTTGATGGTTAAGTACCCAGCCTGATGAAATCCTATATTTCTGGCTGATTGATTAGGTGTGATGCAAGGCGCAACGACGGGCGCATAGTTGGCCTATGTAACCAGAGTTGCAACGAAGCAGCGCATCTGAGTAAGTAGTCAGAAATATAGGGTTTCATCAGGCTGGGTACTTATAGCCTTACTTTTTTAAGTAGGGCTTAAAGGTCTGCTACGGCAGACTGGAGCGCTTTATAATTTTCAGTTAATTGATTATAAAGCGTTAAATAATTACCTAATCCAGCCTTAGCCTTGCTTTCCAGTTCTGCGGCAATACTAGCCAGTTGGTCTGCACCAACGGTAGCGCTAGCCCCCTTGATCCTGTGTGCTAAACTGGCAACCTCTGTGTGGTTTACATGTAAGATAGCTTGATATAATTTCTTGAGGTCATCATCTGTAATGGCTAAAAACTGACTTAATAAGGACTCCATCAGCTTTTGATTATTTCCTGTGATTTGCTGGAGATTATTTAGATTTAACATGCTGCCATTCCTTGTGTTTCCTGTTTGAATTTGTCGTCAAATTATGGAATGGCTTGAGAGAGGGTAAGCAGTGGAGATTTTAGGTGTTATATTTTTATAGCTAGAAATTTAAAAACTTACTCATGACTGTTTGTAACGCTTTATCAAAAAGTGGGGTGTGGTCAATTATTTTTGCAGTACCTTTATTGATTTCTTTCTTAAGTGAGTTCCCATTTTTTTCAGTGACCTTCATTCCGGAGCGATTTGTGAAAATATATCGGTTATGGTGCTCATCAATACTATCCAGTTGACAGCGAAGGCGTTTTTCTGAAATGCCAATAAACTCAACCCAGTCACCAATGTGGAGGTTAGGGATTGGCTGAAATGAACTGCGACCCTGTGAATGGCTGCCAGAAAAGAGGTTGCCAGGGCTGGACTCACTTTCAAGTATAATTTCTTCAATTTCATCATCTTCCCCAGTGCTGTCATCAACGCTGTGATCAGTGCTGGTCTCTTCCGTAGGGGGATCTATGATTGTTTCTGGAGTTTTATTCAGGTGATTATTCCTTGCTTCTTTCTCCTCCTTAACTGATTCGAGGCAGGCCGTTACATCTATTCGGAACTTTATGAGGGATTCATTAAATATTTCAGGATTGTCTTCACTTTCGGCAATTATTTTCCGGACTGTTTCTTCAATGAGTAAAATAACTGGGTCATCAGGGGGGGCATCTTCAGAACACTTCATGCCGGCAGTTGTCATTTCATTAAGAAGATCTCTGGCGGGATGATGGCGGTGGTTGAGGAACTTCTGATCGAATAATGCAAGTTTAAGAACCGGGATTTGCAGTAGGCTGATAAGCTTTCTCACTTCATTGTTTAAGTCATGATGGTCCAGAATAAACTCAAAAAGCATTCCAACCAGGCTAATCAGATCCTGGTGGCGTTTGGAAAGCTTCTGGTTGATGCCTCTGTGCTCTAGTGCATCCTTGATTGAGGAAGCTACATCCTCAATGGAGTTAAGCTTCTCTAATAGCTGCAACTGGATTGTTGATAATGTGCCTGCAAGATCGATTGATTTGATAGTCTGAGGTCTTTCTGGCGCTAATAGCGAGATACCAGATAGCTGATTTTCTACCTTTTCTAAAATACCCTGGGTTAATGTTTCTATTAGATTGTTGTTGTTTGCCATTAATGGCTTGGGGACAGCTGGTTGTTGATTATGTGATGGTGACCGGGATACTGGAGCAGATAAAATATCATAGCCTTTTGACTCCAGTAACTGATCAGCCTCAGCCCACATGGCCAGAGCAGGCTCCCTGATATGCCGGCTCAGGATGAGCAACAGTTTTTCTTCCAGTTCAACAGTCAGGGGCAAAGATGAAAGCGCTTTTGAAAAGCTGGTGCAAAGATTCTCCGGGGTTAGTAAAAAGAAATGGTTACAGTTTTCTGGAAGCCTGTTTTTTAGATTAATCAACAGTTGGGTGCCTTCATCAATAATCAGTGTCTGGGCTGCAATCTGATTAATAAGCTTTTTATCCAGTTCCTCATTTTTCATTAAGGACAGTGTATTGTTGTCTTTGGGTGAATCTTCTGCTAAATGGGTATTGATCATTAATTCATCGATATATTTGTCTTTTATGTTTTGCATGGTTTTTTGAAACAGTGCGTAGTTTTCATTGAAAAGAGATAAATCACTGTTGTTAGTGGCTGAATCGCATCTGGAAGATAAATAGTTTTGTATGTCTAGCAGGGCTTCATCGAGGGTAGGAAGAATAAACTTTATTAAAAGTTGTTGAAAGGAGTTTTCAAAGGATGAATCTGTGTTGGGGGTTGATACTGATAGATGGACTACATTATTTGAAATCGCCATATAAACCACTGCTCCCTGAACAGGCGATGCCAGTTACAGAACCTGATCATCATCCTTGAAATACATCCTAATTCCAAGCTTGTCTAATTATTATAATGAGGGCGCAGTGTGTTTATTATAACAATAAATATCTAAAAATATTTTTTTATGAGTTTTAGTCAAGCTATTGACGAATAAGGCTAGAAGCTAACCTTAATCTTTCATCTCCTTGGCGATTTCCTTGGCTTTTTCTATGGTTCTATTAAACCCTGTCCTGAAAGTACTTTCCCGGAACTGTTGCTGTAAATCTTCAAGGGTGATTTCATCCTTAGGATCTTTAACTTCTTCATTTACAGGCTGTTCTTCCTTGTTCATGAGCTGAGAAAAGTGATCGGCTTCAGCTGCTGTAACCTCTCCAACAGGTTTGACTGACTGAACTTGATCCAGGTTGCCTTGATCAACGGTTTCAGCATTCTTTGTTGTAATCAGTGACATGGCATAGTCCTTGTTTTTTTATTCCATTTATCTCTTAAATTAATCTTAGGACTGAAATTTTGGTTATTCCAATAAAGAGAGGTATGGCCTAGCCGACAAAACCATTAGTACAATCGGGGGATTGCCATGAGCGGTGAACATTTCACGTTAACTATCAGCCAAAGCACCACGGATCCGGGTGATTTTGCCATTCATATGAAAGAGAATGGCAAGCAGGAGCAACTACTGGTCCATTTACGGTTTATGCCACTGGCTATGCTGGATGAAGCCTATCTGGATGACCTGGTGGGTGTTATGGCTCGCAAGCTGGCTAAGCGGATCATTGAGTGGCGAGTAGCTCCCGATGACGACCCGCAGGCGATGAAGGCTTGTCAGGAACAAGCGAAGGCGGTGGTTCAGGAAGCCCTGGATCGAATGAAAAAAGGGTAAAATAGTAGCTATCAGTGTTGTACCGAACCTGAATATTTATAAACTATCAAAGCCTGCATAAGCATTGCATAGCGTAAACCCCTTGTATTGCAGGACAACCCCGTATAGGTTCTACTGGCAACAGTCGTTATGTTGAGTGATTTTTTTGAGCATTGTTGCTATGGATTTGACTCGCCATGTCAATACTTTTGGCCGCTATTTGCGGGAAAAGTATGGTGAAAAAGTACATAAAATCTCTGTCAATGCGGCATTTACCTGCCCTAACCGTGATGGAACCAAGGGTATTGGTGGATGCAGTTTTTGTAATAACGCATCCTTTAGTCCAGCCTCCACAAAAGCGGGTGATATTACCCAGCAAATCCAGGAAGCAAAAAAGACCGTTAGCGAAAGAACGGGGGCTAAAAAATTTATAGCCTATTTTCAATCCTACAGTAATACCTATGGAGAGCTGGATCAGCTTAAGGCCTATTATGATGAGGCACTGGCTGACCCGGCTGTTATTGGGTTGGCTGTAGGTACACGCCCCGACTGTGTTCCGGACCCGGTATTATCCCTGCTGGCAAGTTATCAGGATCAGGGCTATGAAGTCTGGCTAGAGCTTGGTCTTCAGTCCTGTTTTGATAATACCCTTGAACGGATTAACAGAGGCCATGGCTTTGGTGACTATGCTGATGCCGTGAATCGGGCAAGGGCATTGGGTCTGAAAATCTGTACCCATCTGATTATGGGACTTCCCGGTGAGAAACCCTCAGATACCTTAACCAGCTTTAAAAAGGTCATTGACCTGGGCATTGATGCCGCCAAGATTCACCCGCTGCATATTGTTAAAGGCACACAGCTGGCGCGGGAGTGGAAACAGGGGCAAGTAAAAGAACTGACTATGGAAGAGTACACCGATAACCTGGCCCGGATTATTAGAATGGCTCCTAAAGGACTTCTATTCCACCGTCTTACCGGTTCCGGAGAGCGCCAATATTTATTGTCGCCTGACTGGGTTATGAAAAAGTGGGATGTACTGGGAATGTTGTATAACAAGCTGGAAGCTCAGGCATAGAACCTGAGGCCCGGATATCAAGCCAACGGCGTGTTAGCCGATGACATACCTGATGGTAAAAGTCTGGGCGATATCATGCGTTTTGAGTTGGGGAATGGTTACTGCTTAAGAAGCTTCCTTTATGGGGATGCCCTCTCTATTGCTGAGCACGGAAATAATGTAGAAGTGGCCAGAACGCTCAGGGATAGCTTCCCCAACCCTTATACCATTGAACATGCGCGAGTGTGGATTCGGCATGTTAAAGAGCATGAGTCAGACACTCGATTTATCATCGCCTGTAATGATGAAGCCGTGGGTGAAATAGGCTTTGTTATACAGACGGATGTACATCGATACACCGCTGAAATTGGCTATTGGCTGTCTCAGGAACACTGGGGAAAAGGAGTGATGTCAAAGGCCGTTGAGACTATTGGTCATTATGCTTTTGAAAAGTTTGATGTTGTGCGGTTATTTGCAGATGTTGTTAAGCATAACTATGGGTCATGTAAGGTACTGGAACGCTGTGGCTATAACCTTGAAGGTGTATTCCGTAACAATATCTACAAGGATGGGCAATTTTATGACCATCTGGTTTATGCGCTGGTAAGGGATATCTAAAGGGATAGCCTCAAAGTACCTGCTTATTCACGTAGAAATCAGTAAGTTTCTGTTTAAATAACTCACTTATAATTCCTGCCTTTTAACTATTAATGATGGGTTATGCTTTCAGGGTAAAATCTGCCAGTTTCCTGCGTACGACTCTGAACATCTATTATCTGAACTCTATGCGCGTCACACGATTTCTAAAGCCATTTTCTGTGTTGATGATGGTCACCCTGGTTACCGGATGTAGCACGATCACACAGGATCAGCAGTTTGGTGATTTTGAAGGACAGCTCCAGCGCGGTGATATCTATCAGGCTTCCAGCTATGCTGTGGAGCACACAACGCCAGACCCTGATACCGGTAATGCAACTGATTTACTGTGGTCTCTGCAGGCAGGAGCTGTGTTGAGGACTCAGGGTAGTTATCAGTTAAGCAGTCAGTATTTTGATGATGCTGAAGCCTTAATTAAAGCAGAACACATAAAAAATAGCGCAAAAAAAGTGGCCGGAGAAACTGCCAGCTTTTTAGTGAAGTGGTTATAGTTTTCCGGACACACAAACAAGGGTAATCTTGAAACCCTACTAAGGTGTGAAGCATGTCGGAAAAGAAAGTAAAAAATTACACTGCTGAGTTCAAGGAATCTGCTGTGAAGCTGGCAGTTGAATCAGATAAGCCAGTGACTGAAACTGCTCAGGAGCTTGGGGTTAATGCGAATACCCTGCATACCTGGATAACAAAGTACCACCGCCATAAGGTGGCTAATCAGCCCAGGAAAAATGATGAGCATGTGTATGATGAAGTGAAACGTTTGCGTAAAGAGCTGAAAATACTCAAAGAGGAGCATGCTATTTTAAAAAAGGCGGCAGCCTTCTTTGCAAGAGAAAGTCTCTGAAATTTCAGTTCATTAAGGACAACCAGGAGCGCTTCAGTATTACTGCCATGTGTCGGGTTATGTCTGTATCGACCACAGGCTTTTATGACTGGTGCTCTCGTCCAGAATCGAACCGAAGTCAGGAAGACCGTGCATTGAAGGCAGATATCCGCGTGATACATGAAAAACACCGCCAGCGTTATGGTGAGCGCCGTATAAAAGACGATCTTGCTGATCAGGGTAAAAACGTTAGCCGTCAACGAATCAGTCGCCTAATGAAGGAGGAAGGCATTGTTTGCAAAACAAAGCGCAAGTTCAAGGCAACAACAGACTCCCGCCATAACAAGCCGGTGGCCGAGAATCTGCTGAACCGCAATTTCAAACGGGAGCAGCCCAATGAGGCTTACGCGGGAGACATTACCTATATTCGTACCCGGGAGGGCTGGCTGTACTTGTCCGTATTCATTGATTTGCATTCGAGGGCTGTGGTTGGCTGGTCTATGAGAGATCGCATGACGGCATCACTGGTCACTGACTCCCTTGTGATGGCTATGTGGAAGCGGAGGCCAACAGAAGGGCTGCTGGTACATAGTGACAGGGGCAGCCAGTATGTCTCGGAAAGCTATCAGAAATTGCTGAAAGAAAATGGCTTTATTTGCAGTATGAGCCGTAAGGGAAATTGCTGGGATAATGCGGTGGCAGAGAGCTTCTTCCATACGCTGAAAGCTGAGCTTGTTCACCATGAAGACTTCCAGACAAGGGAAGAGGCGAAGCAGGCAGTTTTTGAATACATTGAGGTCTATTATAACCGCCAGAGAAAACACTCTGGTAATGGCTACCTGGCACCTTTCAAATATGAACAGAAAATTGCCGAGGCAGCGTAAAAAAGTGTCCGGAAAACTCTTGCCAGATCAAGCATGTATGGATTGCTGAAGCAGGCAATCCCTGGTTTGATTCCACTTTTCTGGAGAGACTTTCAATACCATGGTCAAGCAGGCAAAAAGCGCTATATTACTGATTTTAACTTGACTGACAGGTCGTATTTATCGAGATAGAATGACATACTTTTTATACTAAAGCGCGCCCTTACACTGATCTATCAAACTACGGTTTTCTAAATGGGCGCGGTTTAGCAATCCTATAGAGCCAACTAGTAAAACTAATGACTTCGAGAAAAAATGATTTCGATACAGTAAACCCATACATTTAGAACATTGTGAAGTAATGGTTTTACTTGCAAAACAAGACTTAAAAAAAGCCATTGATGCACCACAGGTTGGGCATTTCTTTTTAATCATACAGGTCAAATCCTGTCGCGCCATTTATAAAGTTAGAGAGCAAGCGCGGAGGGTATCATATATGACACCTTCTGTGTCTGTACATGACACTTTCTATGCACCTTCTGCCTTCTTCACTACGAAAACACAGGGTTATAAATAGTCGCGGCAGGAGGGCGATACTCCCTGCGAACTATTTTGAAAATAGTCAAAATTAGTTTTTATCAAACAATTCTTTAACCGTTTTCATCGGTAAAAACAGGCGATCCCGCCCTTCGTGGTGAGTCAACAACTCAAACCCATATTGCTGATAAAAAGCGGCAACATCATTGTTTAAGCAGTCTACCACCACAGAGTGAGCTCGCATATGCTTGTTGATTTCGTAGAGGTGTTCTAATGCCTTGATCAAAGTGATCTTACCTAACCCCTTTCCTTTAAACTCCTGATGTACCGCTAATTGAGCAATAAGAAATACTGGAACTGGATAGCTCGGCAACTTTTTAGCCAGATTTTCAGGTAACGTTTCCCTGGAAACTGAGCTGGGGGTAATGGTGTAAAAAGCACAGATCGAGCGTTTACCATCAGGGAAAGGGTAGTTGGCAGGCAATACCATTGTACGACTAATGCCTGCATGCATATGTTTTAACGCTCTGGTTTGAATAAATACATCAAGTTCGTTCTCACCACAGCAAAAGCCAGCTCTGTCATGCAGTGATTTATCCAGCTCTACAAATTGGTTTGACCAGCTCATTCAAAGCCCTGCTCTTTAGTATGCTTCAATGCCTCCAGCAGTTTTTTGTTAGGTTTGGACGCCTTATCGCAGGCTGACATAAACTGATCAAATCGGTCCCCCTCAAGCACCAGTGTTTCATGCTCCGCAATCACACGGGTGGCATCTTCATTCATCAATTGAACCACATACTCAGTGAGGCTTTTTAGCCCCAGTAGAGCCGATGCCTTTTCTGCTTTTGCCTTTATTTCTTCACTCAGCCGAAGATCCAGTCTTGTTGTTGCCATCATTTGCCTCCAGAATACACCTTTTTTGTACGGAAATAATCTGTACAATTATCTTAGTACTCTTTCAGACAATGTCAAACCGTATGGAAAAATGGCGGAGAACTATAACCACTTCATTTCTTTTTAATCATGTAGGTCAAATCCTGTCGTGCCATTTATAAGTGTGTGATTCATAGACATCGTTTCAACTTTCTAAGCTCTAGGTTCACTTTGTAAACAGGATGCTGAATGCGCTCCAGTGCAGGTTCGTATTCAGCTTGAACTTCTTCTGTATATGGCGTTTTATCTATAAGCTCAGATAGTCTATCCATTGGCGTTTTTCAGTAATGGGCGTTATGAGGCTGCTGCTAGTTGTAATAGTGTTGCCACTCAGCTAGCAGATCATCCAAGACGCTGCTGTACTTCTCTGTTCATAACACCGAATAATAGTGAAATGATGTCTATGAATCACACAGTTTAATGGTTGCTGCGGGTGCTCTGGTATTACCTCAGGCTCTCCTATCTGAAGGTAGGAGAGCCGTCACTCCTTTTGTCTAAGTCATTACCCTGTGTACGGGACAAAAATCAGGAAAGCTAGAAAAACCAAGGGGTATGAGCTGACGCCCATGTAGAGTAACCTGTATGGTCTCTAACCTCCGTACAGTTACCGTAGTCGTACATGGAAGACGTCAGCTCATTAGCCCAAGAGCTTAAAGCTCATCTCCCCTGGCATCAAGCCCGGATTATATTTCTTGCCCAGTTCATACTTGCTCTCATAAGGGCACGCTCCTGCAACCTTTGCCGTGTGGCAGAAGAGTTCCAGAGCAAAGCGCTGGAAGACTCCAGCTATCGGCGCATAAAACGATTTTTTTCAGGCTACACATATTGCTATGAGCAGCTCGGACGGTTGATTTTACATTGGCTGAGTCTCACCACCTACACACTCTGCATGGATAGAACTAACTGGAAATTTGGCTCTCATCACGTCAACTATCTGGTGGTTTCAATTGCCTGGCAGGGTGCTGCCATTCCTATCGCCTGGGTATGTCTGGATAAGTCAGGCGGCAACTCTAATACCGCCGAGCGCATAGCCATCATGAAGAGAGTGCTGGCGTTGATCCCGGCAGACAAGATTGATGAACTGCTCGCCGACCGGGAGTTTGTTGGCCGTGATTGGTTTAAGTGGCTGGATGAGCAAGGCATTATCTGTCGGCTTCGAATAAAGGAAGACACTCCTGTTCTTGGTAGCTGTGGTAAAGACATTAATGCCAAACAACTATTCAGGAATGTAAAACTCAATCAGACAGAAACTTGGTTCACCAAGCGTAAAGTATCTGGTGTCTGTTTATATATCGCTGCCAGACGCACGATAAAAGGTCTTTTGATTGTAGTGGCAACGAAGAAACCTGAAACTATGATCGAAGACTATTATAAGCGCTGGTCTATTGAGACTCTGTTTGGCTGCCTTAAAAGCAGGGGATTTGACCTTGAATCGACTCATATGACTGAGCTTGACCGTATGGATAAGCTGATGGGGGTTCTTGCACTGGCATTTGCCTGGTGTCTGATAGCAGGGCATTGGAAATACGGGGAAGCGGAAGGGCTGCCTCTCAATAAGCACTGGCGACCAGCCAAAAGCCTGTTCCGACTGGGGTTGGATATGCTCCGAAGAGTTTTGAAGAATGGATGTTCAAAAAGTGATCAGATTGATTTTCAGATTTTACTTAAAGTTTTGTCCCGTACATAGGTCATTACCACTGTCTGACTTCTTGATCATTGCCTGATAGTGGGTTGTACCTATCACCGGACAACACATGCACAGTACCTTCGTTATTATTATCAGCAGAACCTATATCTTCAAAGGGACTTCCAATAACCAGCTCTGATGCACCATCACCGTCAAAATCACCTGTAGTTAGGCTATACCCAAACCTATCATCCGTTTCTAAGCTTCCAGTGATAGCGCTAAGTTTTTGGCTAAATGTTTTACTATTTTGGGTGCTTAGCCCACCGGACCCACCAAAGAATACATCAACTTTGCCGGCATCATTTTTACCATCAATATCTTCAAAAGGAGACCCCACCGCTAAATCAAGATATCCATCGTTGTTGAGGTCTCCAAGAGCCAGGGCATAACCAAATCGGTCGTCTTTTTCTGCACGTCCATCAACACCAGGTTTATCCTGATGTAGTTCAAGAGCCCCATTATTACTTATTCCATAATGGGCGCCCCAGGCAATAAAGACGTTGCCGTCGTTGTTATTGCCTCCAGACCCTAAATCTTCATAGGGAATACCAATAACTACATCGTCATAACCATCATTATCTATGTCACCCACCGCCAGAGAATGACCAAATCTATCATTTTTCTCTGCACTACCAGGGAATATACTTGAGTCTCCATGGAGTACTCTATAGCCTGAAGTACTCAGCCCTGAGTTGGCTTTTCCGTATAGGATAACGACCATACCCTCATTATTACCAGAGCCCAGGTCTTCATATGGCACCCCAATGACCAGATCACCGATATTATCACCGTTTATACAGCTATTCCCGCATGATGAACGTCGATGATCGTTGGTATTGACAATAAGGCAGCAAAAATAATGAAGCCGATCAAAACTGAGCCGCCAATTAACAAAGCGGAGCTTTAAAGAAAAAATGTCACCCCTGAACGTAGCTACGATATGGCCGGTTATGATGTATCGAATGGAATCACCCTTTTCTCTTCAATACCATGAGTTACTGTGTAAAAAAGCCCCTCCCACGTTTTTATCAGCCAATGCAAAAAATAGCCCTGTATCCATTTCCATAATGCTATACGGACTCCTTTTGAGCGGGTTCTTAAAGCTTCCTGAAACTGGGGACAGCACAGTTCCTGTATTTGATCTACGAGAAAAGCAAGCATCGTCAGATAGGCCAGATTTGTGGCTAAGTGCTTCTCACCGTGACCGTAGTTATGTTCGAGATCGTAGCCTTGATTTTTCAGGGTGTTAAACGTCTGGTTCTCAATATGCCATCGGCAGCGCCCTCCTTTCATGACGGGTTCTATGGTTTCTTCGTTAAGCGGAATATCAGTCACCCAGCACCAGATATGCTGTTTACCTTTTTTATCGGTTTCGACAAAATCAAGCACATTAACCTGTTCTGCATATTTTGCCTTGTTCAGCCTGACGTCATTGGCATAGCGAAACCACCACTTAATTCCAGTCTCTTCATTAACTTTTTCAGCACGGTGAACTTTTCCTTCTTTATCCAGCTCATCCATCGCTTCAACCAGCGAGGCATGGTTGCCATCTTTCGCGACAATGATGTAATGCCAGCCATAACTCTTAATCAGTTGGACAGTGGGGTTGTCAGCATAAAGACTGTCCAGAAGAATAACGAACTTTAGACGTGGGTGATGCTCTCGTATGGTGGCAAACAACCGTTTAATGGCATTTTTTTCACAGTCATTTTTGGTCGAACCGTCCTGGCAAACTATGGCTTCCGGTGCCAATGGCAAGACTGTTTTTTGATCCGGGTGAGCAATGCATGCTGCCATTAACTGGTGGTAGTGAGCTTCGTTGGCCTTTCCCTTATTTTTAGTACAGCACTCCTGACAAGGTTTTTTATTATTGCAGGAGTAAAATAGCCCAGTTCCATCGATCGGGAGCAAGTAGTGATTTTTCAAGTTCCCGCAGTGAAATTCGAATGCCTTCAGTAATCCGCCCCTTTGGACGTTAGACAGCAATGTCTTAAAAGGCTTTTTGAACTCTACGGGATCTATTGGATCCAGGATTTCCCGCATACTGGTATCACAGGGAGCACGTTTTTTTATCTGATACAGGTGCTCAAGGTTATGCCTTACTTCTTGCTCTGTTTTATCACGCTCAAACGAGAGGAGCGATGGGTACTTGAGATGCATCATGGCAAAAGCGGACATGGAGGCATCATGTATTGTTATTTTTCTGGAATCCTTGTTTGGTCGGACATCTGGAATTTGCTCATAACTTTCAGAAATCGTAGTAATTAAACTGTTTGCACAAAGATGCTTACGACTTTTTTGGAATGGATAAGCCATGAGAGACAGCCATTGATAAAGTATCCCTATCAAAAGTAGACGTTATTTTGTGCGAAATCACTCCATTTGGAATTTACTGTAAGCCTTGCTGTTGCAGTGATTTAATTGATGTCACGGGAATAGCTGCCGTTTATATCTCCAGCAGCGAGCCTGAAACCAAATTGATCCTGTTTTTCTAAACTGATCCCGTTTAAACCAGAGGTATTTTGATGGAAATATTTATTAGTACCCCTATTACTGTATAAACCATTAGGGTGTCCGTTCATTACCCATACGATCCCTGCATTATCTTTTCCACTCAAATCTTCTTTTGGTGCACCAATTGCCAGATCATCAAAGCCATCATTATTAAAATCAGCACTTGCAAGGGAATACCCAAAGTGATCATCTTTTTCATTTTGCCCGCTTTTTAGCGCATCCTGATTAAAGATATCTACGTTATTTGACTTTAAACCTTCTAGGCCTCCATAAAGGATAACCACAGCACCAGCATCATCTTTGCCGTTGACGTCTTCTTTGGCAGCGCCAACAGCTAAATCAGAGTACCCGTCATTGTTAAAATCGCCAACCGCGAAAGCGCTAGCAAATTGATCTCCATTCTCCGCCGTTATATTGCCTACAATAACGTCCTGATGAAACCCCTTTGCCCCTAAGCGATGAAGTCCTTTTGCTGGTACCGTTACACCATTTGAGCCATAGATGATACTTAAACTACCAGCATCATCATGCCCGTTAATGTCCTCTGTTGAGTACCCAACAATTAAATCATCAACACCGTCTCCGTTAAAATCACCGGAAGCCAGAGTTCTACCAAATGAATCGTCTTTTTCAGCCTTGCCGGGAACACGAACATCTCCATTGTTCACATTAAAATCCAGATACATTCTCGTTTGGGATGCATCAACGTAATCAAATATCACAATGTTTGATTTGTAGTTGTTATAGTACTGCTCATTTATCCAACCAACAGACTGTTTCCGTACAGATTGCTCATTATACTCACGAAGTGTGGTTGGATCGCCAGTTATAGAATTGCAGTAAATGCCAAATGTGAACCCACAGACAAGAGCGCTGGCAACATCTTCTAGAACACCATTTTTTATAGTCTCATCGTTTGGTGTCACTATATGTTGCTCAATAAAAAGTTTCTCGCCTCGATCCTTTGCGTTCTTGTGCAAATTAGTCAAGAAAGGTTTTATTTTTTTTGGGTCTTGATAATCTGACTCGCTGTATGATTCATTCATAGGATACCAACCATCAGTATCCCAGACTATACCACCACAGGAAGATGGTGGAGATTCTCCAGAAACCAAAATAATACGCTTTCCGCTGTTCAGAAGGTTTGAAAAGCTTAAATCAGATTTACGTGTTTCAGGCACGAAATGGCTTTTAAAGTTAGCATCATTACAGAATTTATCAAAAAATTTAGTCATTGTGTTACTGGGAGCTGAATCAGTCTCCTGGATTCGCACAATGACGACTTCTTCTGTATTTTTATTTGTGAAATCAAACACGTCCTGAAATAAAGTACTTATTTCATCAAATATGACTCCATGTGAGAAGTGAATCTGGTTTCCCACCGACTCTAGCCGGAAGTCTAAAAATCGTATACCACTATCTAACTGTTGTCGGATGGTCTTACTTTGTGTTTCAGACCAATTTTGTATAAAATCTATTGGATATGGTTTGCCTTTGAATTTTGCCGCTTTATCCTTATGTGGACTGACATCAAATGCACCAGAGTCATGAGAGCCAGGTATAACAATTTCACTTAACTTTACGGTGCTGTCCTTACCGTACAGATCCTCCATCCAGGTTTCCGTGTTGTATGATGCGTATCCATTTATTGATAGCAAAAACGCTAAGAAAACGATGATTTTGCGTAGTAACATAAATTTTCATGTCCAATTATTTTTATTTTATCCATTAGCTGCTTTAGCAGCAGCTTGATTTTATTCACTCACTGTAGTTATTTGCAAATAAAACCGGCTTTTCCTGAAGAAATTGAGACCGCTTCAAAGGTAAAACCGGCAACCAGATAGATCATCACCTAGCTTTAGGGGAAGGGTGTGTGCATTAAGCACCGACATAACTCTAGGGTGAAAGTCTCAAATTGACCGAGCTTCTTCAGCTTGCCAACCGGGGAAAGTAGTAGGCAGCTATTTTTTCAATGCTTAAACAGAAGGCAGCCAATCACAGGTATGATGTTGATAGCACACAACACCTTGCCAGTGAGAGGCCGCCCCATGGAAGTATGTCAGCTACGGACTGAAGCCGCCACCATTTCTTGTGATGCGATTCAACGGTTAGGCCACCAATTGCAGGCTCTGCGAGAGTCTGGCAATCCTATCAGGCACTTTGAAGAGTTTGAGCAGACCGTTAATGCTCTCTTTAATCAAGCTCAGCAAGATTTTTTAGCAGAGGCGCTGGCTGAGCTTGATATTGATACCCCAGCTATTGAGGTCAGCGGGATCACTTATAAGCAGGTGTTGCGCAGTTATAAAACCTACCAGACAGCGGTTGGTTCAGTCCGGGTTATGCGAACACTTTACCGTAACGGCAAAGAGCCGTGTATCGTGCCCATGGAGTTGAAAGCCGGGATCGTGGAAGGCTTCTGGACGCCTCGGGCTGCAAAGCAAGCTGCCTGGGTTGTTGCTCAAATGTCTCCCGGTGAAGCAAAAAGCCTCCTTGATCTCATGGGAGGTATGTCTCCCTCAGAAAGCAGTCTTGCTCGTTTCCCCAGGCAATTTAATACTCAGTGGGAACAGCACCGTGAGCCTTTTGAAGAGATGCTTATTGAGAAACTTAACGTGCCCACCAATGCGGTCACAGTAGCCGCCTCCCTGGATGGCGTTATGCTGCCCATGAAAGATGGCAAACGAGTAGAAAAGCGAGCCAGGAGCGCTTCTGAAGGCAAACGGACTCAAGGGCCAACAGGTTGCAAGGAGGCCAGTTGCGGAACTTTGTCGTTTTACGATCAACAGGGGGAGCGTTTATCAACAGTCCGCATAGGACGAATGCCAGAAACTAAAAAACTCACACTCAAGCAGTCTTTGTCAGCACTATTGCAAGAAGCGTTGCGACAAAAGCCACAGCTGTCACTGGTCAAAGTCGCTGATGGCGCCAAGGACAACTGGTCATACCTTTCCCGGGAACTACCAGCGGGTGTTGAGGTTATTGATTACTACCACGCAGCCGATCACCTGAAGAAAGCATTTGACCAGGCTTATGGAGAAAACAGCATCAAGTCCAAAGAAAAGTTTGTCACTTACCGACACGTCCTCAAAGAGGAACTTGATGGGGTTGAGCGCATTATTAAAGCCCTGGCTTATCAGCATAAAAAGCATCCGCGCCGCTCAAAATTAAAGACCGAGCTGGAGTATTTCAGAAAAAATCGCCAGCGTATGCGCTATGCTGAACACTTGTCGAATAACCTTCCGATCGGCTCTGGTGTGGTAGAGGCAGCCTGTAAAACCTTGGTTACCCAGCGGATGAAGTGCTCAGGTATGCGCTGGAGAAATCCGGGTGGTCAGGGCATATTGACGCTTCGGTCATTAGTTCAGAGCCACTGGTTTGAAAATGGCTGGAAGTTATTTGCTGCAACTTATTGCGAGAAAGTCACCAAGGCTGCTACAAGCAATGTCATACCATTCCCTGAGAAAGGTGGCAGTGTTTAGTTGTGGTCAATATGAGACTTTCACCCTAACTCTACCGGCTAAACCAGGGGAAATAGCCTTCTCACCATGGACAAGGGAACTAAGTTTATCTGTGTTACTAACAAATGCACAAAGGCATGACACCTTCTTCCTTGCTGGCCTTTGGCATCGGTCAGCTCAATAAGCTGACCCAGTACATCACAGGTGATATCAGTGGGGGCTGATTTCTTGGTATCCGCTGCGTACTGGAGGGTACGGGGGGAATCGCCCAAATTGTACCCCTAAATTTCTCCCGGGGTGTGGTTTGTTAGCTACTTTATATAAAGTTTTTATATTATGAGAAAAGCCCCATGAATCGTTTATTTTTTATTATTCTTGTAGGATTATCACATCATGCAAATGCAGCGTATTTCAAATACTATATGACTAAATCTGATGAAGTTATCAAAGTTATCTATTCGGAAGATCTTTTTGATAATAAAAGCTCAAGATCATTTAGAATTAAATGTAGCAATGTTAAATACCTGAGATTTCTTTATAAAGAAAGCCCAAGTGATGATACATATACAGAAGTTGATCCATCATGGATGATTTTTTCTGAAGAATGGAACCAGATAATAATCCCTGAATCACACAAAACCAAACCTATATAAGTAGTGTATAGATTGCTTTCGAATAATTTAACCATCCAGTCGGACAGTATTAGAAAATGAGATCATATACTCCTCTCCAAATGAAAAAAGCACCCGTTCAACTTCTTTTTCAAATTCCGCAAAGCTCTTGATTGACAAGAGGTTGAGCCATTCATACTTTATTTTCCTCCACAGGATTTCAATCAGGTTGAGCTCAGGTGAATATGTTGGCAGAAAGCAGACCAGCAATTTCTTTTCAATCATCCAGTCATCAATTCTGGCACAAAACTTTTTGCTGGTGTGAATGCTGGCATTATCCACCATAACTACCGTGTAACGATCATTTGAGCTGTATTTTTCATCTGCCATTTTCTCTGCAAAGTCATCAAAGGCCGCAATCACCGTATCGCTATTCACTGAACCCACAACAGGATAATGAAATAGCTCACAGCTTCGGTTCATAAACCCCAGTACGTTGATGCGTTTACTTTTGACTGATGGTATTCTGAGCTGCTTTCCTTTTTCCTGCCAACCGTATGGCACACAAGGTTCCTGGGTAAAGCCGGACTCATCAAAATAAAATAAATTGATTAACCCTTTGCTCTCGGCTTCCTGGGCATCTTTCAGAGCAGTTTTACAGTCATGGAATTGCTCTTCGTCCCGTTTATGTTTGCATGATTTACGGAGTCTTTTGTAAACCAGCCCTGCTTTTTTACAATGTTTGCCAGAGTAATTTTTGATGAAGATTTACCGGTTTCATCCTCGATCTTGGATTTGACATACGATAAGCGACGAGGCTCTTCAGCCACTAATTCTTTTATGCGTTGCACTTCGGATTCGTCATATATGCACGGCCTACCGCCACCATGCCCCTTGTACAAGGCACGAATACCATATTCTTCCCAATCATCAATCCACTGAGAAGCAGTTTGATATCTAATTTCAAGTATTTCGGCAATTTGCTCAAGGGTAAAGCCACGATTGCTCAATAAAAGGCTATGGGCTCTTTCCCTTATACATCTCAGAGGTCCGTAGTGTTTGGCGAATTTCAAAGTTAATAAAACAGCTTCATCAGTGATTGTAGTGACGTACTTCATAGGGAGAGGGATTTAAAGACCAGTACTCTCTTTATAATAGAGTAAATGTATCATTCAATAGCTATCTGATCGTTAGATCAAGAAGTAGATTTCTCGTACTGGCCGAACATCCAGTTTATTTGAAACCAAACTATGACCTACTTAGGGAGAGGGATTTAAAGACCAGTACTCTCTTTATAATAGAGTAAATGTATCATTCAATAGCTATCTGATCGTTAGATCAAGAAGTAGATTTCTCGTACTGGCCGAACATCCAGTTTATTTGAAACCAAACTATGACCTACTTATATTCAATTCAAAGGGGATAGTTCATCACGGAAGCATGTTCCAAGCGAGAGAAGACCTATTGTTTTTGAAATTGAAAAGCCTGAATAGCCATGCCATTAATTATACTGGCTTATACCTACTTTACACCCTGTGTTGCAGGGTAATTGCATCAATTCAGAACAACTGAGTCAAACAGCATTTTTAGGTGCCGATGATCCCGTCCTGCCAGTGTTGGTGCAACTATCTGCAAGTGGCAGCGACACAATTTTCGTAACTTTTGATAATGTGCATGCCTTTATTTAGAGAGAAATCCTACCCAAAGGCTGAACCGTAATCTCTTCCGTCAGTTCCTGGTGGGATAACACCGACAAGTCATAGACTTCCAGCTCAATCAGCTTTCTCACATAACGGCGGATATCCATGGAGGTGATGAGGACGGGCTTATGCTCCAGATGCCCAATTTTGCCTACGGTATTTTTTACAGTTTCCACAAAACGTGCAGATGTTTGCGGGTCGAGAGCCAGATAGCTGCCTGCTGATGTTTGTCTGATGCCTCCCCGAATGGTGTCTTCTACGTCCTGGTCTAACAGGTAAACCGGCAGCATATTTTTGCCATTGGAGTATTTGTAGCTGATAAAACGCTTCAACGAGGATCTGACATACTCAGTGAGTTGCACAACTTCTTTTTCTTTGTGTCCCCACACCACCAGGGACTGAAGGATTGAGCGAAGATTCCGGATGGATATATCTTCCGATACCAGTCGTTGAAAAATTTCGGTGATTTTATTAATGGGCAGGAGTCGCTGGACTTCTTTAATAAGTTCCCCAAAGCTGCCTTCCATCTTTTCTACGAGGTAACGGGTTTCCTGAATGCCTATAAATTCTTCGGCATATTTTTTCAGAACATGGGCCAGGTGGAATGTTAGAATCTTTGATGCATCCATATGATTGACATTATTTTTTTCCAGCTTGTCCCTGTAGTTTTCACTGACCCAGACAGTATCCAGACTGGGCAGGAATTCTTCTTCCTGCTCATAGGGAATCTTTAGCATTTCCAGGTGATCAGGGGTTTCACGGGCAAACAGGTAATCCGTTTTAAAGTAGCCACTGGCAACCGGTACTTCCTGAAGAAGAATGGAATAGGTATTGTCGGTCATGGAATCATTGAACCGAAGGTGAATGCCGGGAAAAGGAACGCCCAGATCCATATACAGTGCTTTCCTTACTTTGAGTAATTCCGTATTCAGGGTATTAGTATTCAGGGTGTGTTGAATGGATGTGGGTACATCAATAATTAATGGCAGTGTCTGGGTAAATTCCTCCTGCTGGTCCAGCCGGGATTTGGCTTCACTTGGCGTTTCTGTGGCTGCCGCCATGGCTGGAATGCCACCCTGCTCTTCGGCAATACGGGCATTGGATGTTTTTTTCATTAACAGGTAGCCACCGCCGCCAATAAATAGCGCCAGGGACAAAAAGGTAATGGTGGGAAAACCCGGTATCAGGGCGAAGCCCAGTAGCAGGAATCCGCCCACTACCAGAGCTTTAGGCTTGTCTGTTAATTGGCTGCCGATTTCATTACCCAGGTCTTTGGCTTCTTCGTTGGAAACCCGGGTAACGATGATGCCTGAAGTGATGGATATCAAGAGCGCAGGAATCTGGGAAATCAGGCCATCACCCACTGTCAGTATGGCATAGAGCTGAAGGGCTTCCCCGGCAGCCATGCCATTACCTGAACCAATGGCAACCCCGGCGGTAATATTAACAAAGATGATAATAAGGCCAGCGATGGCATCCCCTTTTACGAACTTCATGGCACCGTCCATGGAACCATACATCTGGGACTCTTTCTGCACCAGCTCCCTGCGTTTCTGAGCCTCTTCCATCTCGATAGCGCCTGAGCGGAGATCAGCATCAATACTCATTTGCTTGCCTGGCATACCATCAAGTGAGAAGCGGGCACTCACTTCTGCCACACGCTCGGAACCCTTGGTAATAACCAGGAACTGGACAATGGTGATGATCAGGAAGATAACAATACCAACGATCAGGTTACCACCCACCACAAAGTTACCGAAGGTATAGACAATCTGACCGGCATCGGCCTGTAGTAGAATCAGTCGAGTAGTGGTAATGGAAAGCGCGAGGCGGAACAGGGTGGTCACCAGCAATACCGCGGGAAAGGATGAAAACTCCAATGGCGACCTCAGGTAAATAGAAGTCATCAATAGAATGGTTGAAATCCCCATATTGAGCGCTATCAGCAAATCCACCAACGGGGTGGGCATGGGGAGGATAATCAGGCCGATGATGGCGACCAGAAGGACGGCAAGCACCAGGTCATTGCGCTGACCCAGCTTATTTAGCCCCGAGAGCATAGGGTTCATAGTTTATGGTCGCTTTTGCTGGGGCTGTTGTGTGGGCCAGCCGGGAGTCAGCAGACAACTCGGTTTGGCTTTAAAGGGCGGCAGACTTTTTCTTCTTGAGAAGGGCGCGCCCCTTGATCCACTTTATAGCCCGGGTATCTGTTCCAGGTTTCACACACTGCATGAAACTATCGGCAGACTTGATGGATTCTTCAGGCCTGTTTGCTTTCAGGTAGGCATAGCTGAGCATGCGATGAACATCAGGTTCGTTGGGATCAAGTTTGCGAACAGCCTCAAGCAAGGCAATGGCCTTTTTGGGCTGAAGGTACTCAAGGTAATAAGCAGCCTGAGCGAGCAGCCATTGCTTTAGTGGCTTGTCCATTAAGGTGATCCTTTATGCGGCATGGAGTACATTTCTGCTCATATAGAGTGCTTCCTGTAACTCCTTGGATTCTTTTAATACAGAAAGGGCCTGCTGAATCTCGGGGCCTTCATCCACATATTGCTGGAGTACATTGAGGGCCATATGGGTCATCATATTATGCTCATCAGGGGAAATAGCCTGATTATGGCCCGGAAAACTAAGGGCAAAGCGCATTTCTTTATGTTCAAAGGTTTTGCCAAAATCCAGGGCTCGCCAGATATAGGCAATAACATTTTCACCTGATGGCTTGAAATCGGATTTATTTTTAGGGAAGTCCTGATCAATATGATCTTTTTGGGCTGTTGATATCCCTGAAAGACCATGGGTAAATGAGATGGCATCCATGAAACAGACCTGCTTATTTTTTCGATTTATTGGTGAATCTATCGGCTGTCTGGCTTTCCTCTGTAGCTAATGGAGGCAGAAGGCTGGTTACTATGGCGATGATTTGATATAAAAAAAGATATTGTAATAGATAAGCTGTTTTGACAGACAAAAGCATGGAGGCTGCGTCTGATGCCAATTAAGGGAACAGCGTCTTCTGCCCTTCGCTTTATACTAGCGTTTTCTTTTGTTCTTGATGCTTATGCCGGTGTTGACTGGACCCCCCTTGATTCCCAGGCGTGTATTCACTGGGTCAGGCCAGGGGAGAGCCTGGATGTTATTGCCCAGGGCTACGGTGCCAATGTTCAGGAACTGATGCACCTTAACCAGCTTGGGGAGTCTGAGCAGCTTTTAGTAGGACAGGGCATTCAGCTTCCACCACACCTTGATTACTGCTCGCCGTCAATGTCCGATGCCGAGATTCAAGTGGAGCCTCCCGTTGATTATAACTATGTGCAGGAAATTCTGGATGAGGGACTGGGTGATAATGCCAGCAGTAATCCTGTCTCTGAAAGCTATGAAAAACTGGACTATGTCTGTGGTACTGATATTGCCCAGATGAGTGTCATGAATCGTCCAAGCCCGGGAAGCAATAAAGGGGATAAAATAAAAAAATCCCCGGCAGAATCAGCATTTGGGGATCGGCCCTATGCTTACTATGGAAGTAGTGAGAGCCTGGCTGATGTGCTGGAAAATTTTTCTGCCAGTTATTATGTGCCTCTTGTACTTGCTGAAAACGTCGATGGTGAGGTTAATGGTAAAATTGGGCCATTGACTCCTGTTGATTTTCTGGAGCATATGTCAAATATCTATGGTTTTATCTGGTATTTTGATGGCCATACACTCTATGTCTACAATGCCAATGCTTCCCAACAGCAAATTCTTAGCTTGAGCTATATGAATGCCAAGGACCTCAAACACACGCTGGAAAAGGTGGGAGTATGGGATGACCGGTTTTTCTGGAAGGCTCAGCCAGAGGAAGGGTTAGTCTTTATTTCAGGGCCACCCCGTTTTGTGGAACTGGTCAGCCGGACGGCAGAGTTACTGGATGCTAAAGAAGGGATGCGGCAGAAAAGCAAGCTCACCGTTTGTACCTTTAAGTTGAAATACGCCTGGGCTACCGATAAGAGCTTTAATTTCAGGGGGGATCAGGTCACTGTTCCCGGCGTTGCTACGCTTTTGCAGAATATAATTAATGGGGGTGGTGTTGCCAGGGTTTCCAAAAAAGAGACAACGATCCCCCCTATAGAACCGGCAGCCCGGGTATCAAGATCCCTGAAGGATAAAGAGCAGGAAGTACCTGCCAAGGACAGAGGAAAGAAACAGCTTAATGAAGGAACTGAGGCTGAAACGGTATTTATTAATGCTGATCCCCGCCTGAATGCGGTGATTGTCCATGACCTGGAAAGTAAGATGGCCATGTATGGGAAACTTGTCAAGGCACTTGATAAGCCTACGGCCCAAATAGAGATCAGCGTTTCTATTATTGATGTCAGTACCTCAAAGCTCGATGCCCTGGGGGTTGATTACAATAATATAAGGGCCAATGAATTGGGTGAATTTAAGTTTGATCCAAACTTTGCTGATAATGAAAGACCTGCGTTTACGACGATTCTATCAGCGCGGTTTAACAGTTTTACTGCAAATATCCAGTTGCTGGCCAAAGAAGGGGATGCAAGGATTTTATCCCGGCCCTCTATCTTAACCCTGGATAACCTTGAGGCGGTGCTTGATAGTAGCAATACCCGGTATGTAAAAGTAGAAGCGAATCAGGATGCTCAGCTATTTCCCGTGACATCGGGTATTGTTGTTCAGGTGACGCCTAGAATCGTGACGGAGCAAGATAGCCGGAAAATTCATATGAGCATCAATATAGAGGATGGTTCAGATAATACATTACCCACTGATTCTGCTCCCAGAATCAGTAATAGCTCAATTAATACCCAGGCGGTGGTGCATGAAAGTGAAAGTCTGCTAATTGGCGGTTTCTATAAAGAGAATGACTCTAACTCAAGCACTAAAATTCCTGTATTAGGTGATCTTCCTGTTTTGGGATCACTATTTAGAACGGATACGGAAACGAAAAGCAAGGTTGTTAGGATGTTCTTGATTACGCCAAGGATTGTAGAGCTCAAGAGAACCTAGAGGACATCGGTGTGGGTAACTCTGGCAACCCGATTTTTGATCTGTTTGTTATTGGTGGCGGGATTAATGGTGTTGGCATTGCCAATGATGCTGCTGGCAGGGGACTAAAGGTTGGTCTGTGTGACAAGGGTGATCTTGGCGGAGCCACCTCATCAGCCTCCAGTAAGTTGATTCATGGGGGCTTAAGGTATCTGGAGCATTTCGATTTTCGTCTGGTTAAAGAGGCGTTGGCGGAACGGGAAGTTATGCTGAAAAAAGCCCCGCATATTGCTACCCCTATGCGCTTTTGTCTTCCCCACAGACCACAACTGAGACCCGCCTGGTTAATTAGAACAGGCCTGTTTATCTATGATCACTTGAGCCGTCGTACAACCTTACCGAGTTGTAAAATGGTTGATTTTAGTCAGGTATCCCCGCTGAATCCTGCTTTTAAAAAGGGGTTTGAATATTCTGATGTCTGGATTGATGATGCCCGGCTGGTGGTGTTAAATGCCATGCAATTAAAACAGCTGGGTGGAGATGTCAGAACCTACACAGAGGTTCTTGATGCCAGCAGGAGGGAAGGACACTGGCATATCCACTGGCGTGATCTTAAATCAGGTGCGGAGGAAACAGTACGATCCAGGGTCCTGGTTAATGCTGCCGGTCCCTGGGTTCAACAGGTGCTGGAAAGCACAGTGGGAATAGCGGGACAGAAAACTGTTTGTCTGGTAAAAGGCAGCCATATTGTGGTTCCAGCTATGCACAATGAACGTCGTGCTTTTATTCTGCAATGTGATGATGGCCGTATTGTTTTTGTGTTGCCCTATCTGAATGAATTCTCATTAGTGGGTACCACCGATGTGGAGTTTTCAGGAGATCCTTCGGAAGCAAGCTGTTCTAGTGAAGAAGTCAATTATCTTTGTGGTATTGTTAATCGCCATTTTAATCGGCAAATTTCACCAAATGATGTTATCTGGAGTTATTCCGGGGTTCGGTCATTGTGTCAGGATGATGCCAAAGCACCGCAGGCTATTACCAGAGACTATGCTATTGAGATGAATGATCAGGATGGTAAAGCCCCTCTTGTGTCGATTTTTGGTGGTAAGCTGACCACCTACAGAAAACTGGGAGAGGCTGTTGTTGATGAACTGGCTTCGTACTTCCCCGGGACAGGGCCTTGCTGGACTAAAACCAGTGTTCTGCCCGGAGGGGAGGGTGTCCTGTCGCCAGCTACTTATACTTCTGAACTTCTGAAAGAATATCCATGGCTGACTAAAGAGCAAGCCCTCAGATATAGCTCAAGCTATGGTTCGCTTGCTCACTGCTTTTTAACAAAGGCGTCTTCTTTTTCTGATCTTGGTGAGCACTTTGGAGCAGGGCTTACTAGTAAAGAAGTTGATTATTTGATAGAGAGTGAATGGGCCTGTAGTGTTGAAGATATACTTTGGCGGCGAAGTAAGCTGGGGCTGGGTAATGTTGAGGTGCAATCGCTAGGGCGCTATTTGGAATCAAGACTCCCCGTTTTGTAAATTACCATGCTGAAGCTTCTGATCGGAGGTGGTCGTCTTTGCGTGTTTTCATCTGTTGGAGCATCTTTACCAGTGAATCTTTGACGTTTTCCGGAAGCTGCATTTTTTGTGAATCGCCGGGTTTTGATGGTTCCGGGAGTGTCGATGGAATCCTGGGCATACATAAGGTTAGTGCCAGGCAGAGGCTTTCTATGCTGGTATCCTCTGAGATATCGGTAGCCCCGAGCTCTTTGGCCTTTAATGTTACTACTGTTTCATGAGCGGGGGTGGTAAAGCCAGATTTACGGCCGTAGATGCCAATAAGCTTCATGAGCGCCTTATTTTTCTGTAGTGCAGCTTCTATTTTTTTATCCCGACCATGCAGCCAGCGTTCTATATCACTAACGCGCTCAAGGGCTTTTACCGTGAAATCTATATATGACTGACAGACCGGGTTTGATATACTTAAGTGGAGATCTTCCATTTGTCTGTGAAATTTATCAGCAGTATTTTGCAGGGTTTTAAATAAAATGTTTAACTTGTCTTTATTCATCTGTAATTCGTCTAGTGTCTTATTTGCATAATTGACATAAGCATGTCGTTTTTCAAAAGTGGGTGGTGTGATGCCAGATTCATGGAGTACCCGAATATTTTTATCAATGGATAATGGGGGTTCTATTTTGGTTAAAATGGTTTCTACAGTTTCTAGTTCTATTTCTTCCATGAATTTTTCAAAGTGCTCCATGGGTTTTTTATAGTCCATAAGCCTTCTGGCTGTTTTTCTTAAAATGTCAGAATGCATGGAAATTTTTTCACAATAGGTGATGAATAGTAAATGATTGTACTCGGATGTTAGTACGTTTTCGCATGCTGATTCTAGGCATTCCTCGGTTTTAACGATATCTCCATGGAAAAAATAAAATGCTGCCTGTGTCATTTGGGCTTCCCATAATGATAAAGGTGCTATTTTTTCTGAATATGTTCTACCTGTTGTCTGGCTATAGGTTACTTCCTCGGGTTTGGGTATCATAGATAAAGCTGATTTGACACATGCTTTTCTATTTCTTTGCATTTTTTCTGCTTTTTTGATCTTTTTTTCTCTTTCTTTATCATCTGCTTGCACTAAAGCTAGAATGGCTAGCTCCTGTTTTTTTATGGCTGAATCGTAGAGCTTTTTATATTTAAGTTGATACTCTTCCATGTTCTGAATAGCTGTTTTAGCCCGCTGGCAGTTTGTCAATGAATCGTCATCCATACACCTTTTATTTGCCTCAGTTTCTATGTATTTATTTATGTGTGTTTTTGATATATTTATGAATCTATTGATCTGATCAAAACAATCTTGATGCGCTGTGTTTAGATCTATTTCATCTATTTTATGGACTGTTGAATGTAAATCCCTTGTAGCTTGAACTACTAAATGTAAATATCTGTTCGCTATCAATGGGTCTTTTAATAATTGATCCCAGCCTATTTTATTGACTGATTTTGCTATATTGCATAGATTGTTAATATACTTTAAATTTAAGGATAATGTGTTTATCAGAGCATTTATCGGTAGGGTATCAGTTTGTGTGTCAGGTAAGCCTTCGGCTGAAGTTAGCATATGAGTACTAATGGTAAATGCTATTGTTGATGAATTTAATTGTTCTTTTATGGATTCCTCCATCTGCGCTTCTTTAGATGTCCAGGTTTTATCAGAATCGAATAGTGGCATCAAAGAAATCCAGAAATCTGTTATGAATTCAGACATTTTATATATTATAAACACTGTCTGTCCCTCTTCTTCACATTCTTCCAAACTAAATTCGTGTATTAAATCAGCGGGAAATTTTGGAAGTTCGTTTGAACCCCAAGATATAAATAGGTTATTAAAAACCTCACCTGATACATAGGCTATTAATAATAGTAGACTGGATTGGCTGGTAAATCGCCTTGTTTTTAGAGGTATATCACTGGAAAAAAGTGTTTTATTTTTAACTATTGATGGCAGTATTTGAATTAATTTGAAGGCTAAATCTTCTGTAGAAATATGCTTATCCATATAATTATTAAAATGAATAAAGAAAAATGAATAGGTAAAATCAAATGCTTGTACACATAAATCAGGAACTACTTCTTCTCTAAGCCTTCTTAGACTTGGTAACCGTCTGGCACTTTTTAGAATGTCATTAATCTTCTGATTATATTCCATAATAGATTGATGGTTTGCAAATTTTTCCTTAATGATTCTTTTCTCCAGCTCGAATACGTCTGAAGCATCCTCCCCTAACTGGTCCACAGCCGTGATGTCCTTCTGAGGCCAGGCTCTGCTATAGATGGCTTTAATGATTTCTTGGCGTGCTGAGGTGCGCATATCTTTTACAGCTGAACCGCCCTGCCTGATTGTTTTTCTATGAGTTCCTGGTGGCTTACGTTTGGCTTTGTCATGCCTGGGGACCTGTCGGGCAGGTACGCCTTCTCTCAATTTTTTTATTAATTGTTCCCGCAGTTTTTGGTTCTCTGTGAGAATGGCTAATAAGCGAGGTAAATTAACAGGAAATCTTGGGTAACGAGTAAACCATGATTTCGGAGTTTCCCCCCCTCCGGCTGGCAGATTGACGGAAAAATTCTCAGGCAGTGCTTTCTCCATGTTTATTTGATGTAGATCGTTATACAGCTGGTGAAGTTCTTCATAGGTATAAGTGTGTTTCAGGCCTTGACGGTCAATAACTGAATAAACTTTTTCACCATTCCTATTGGTATAGCTTGTCACTATTGTATGGACACCGGCATGTCGGGCTAAAAATGCTAATAAATAATCGGAACTGTCATCAGTAGCTGGTTCCAGATAGTTTGTTGATAGCTGAGTTTGCTGTAAGTGATTATTGGTATCCTTCCAGCATAGGGCGATAGGCTCCTGATCAGAGCTGGTCATGACTGCATTTTCATTATCCCATTGCCTGGATGCTTTTGCGGTTGTGAATAGTGAGTAATCCTTTCCGGGAAAAAGTAATACGGAGGTATCGGTGGCTTCCCAGTTAACGGTTATCGGGGGGCGGGTGGTGTCAGAGTCTTGCTTTTTTACAAAGGGGGGAATGGCCGTATAGAAAGACCGTGAGTGATCTACTTCTTGATGAATGCAAGGCTTGTGCAGGAGTATTATATATTTATTATAAAACGATAGTCTTTTATTTTTGGGCGGTGTTGTAACAGGGATTATTTGCTGATGGTGTAATAACCCTGTATCTGGATCAAACCAGGCTATTACTGTATTTTTTTTCGGGGATATTTTTATGGTTTGACTGGGAATTTTTAAAATCAATTGAGTGGAGAGGTTTCTTGCCGTGTAAAAGGAGGCAGAAAGCGCTTTAGCCTGGTGCTCTGTAATGGTTGTAAATAGCGGGAGAGGAGTATCTGTTCTAGCCGCACTCTGTTGCAGGACGGAGTGGTTCAGGACCACCCAAAAAATGAGTTTTGTTGTCTTTCTTTTATGCCAGACCATATTATCTTTCAGGGGAGAAGACTCTGATTAGGGTCAACAAATGAAATATCGCTCATATAGGTTAGCAGAAATCTTTTAAGTACTCCGTCAGGTACCGCTATATTTTCTGATTTCACTTGACTGGACACTGATGGTTTGAGACTTTCGCTGAACGGGTGTTACTCCTTATTTTTAAATATTGAACATGAATACAGTTGAAGCGCTATACAAGTGTCAGGGTGTTGTAGCCATTGGTGGAGGTCATGGGCTTGGACGGGTGGTGGCCAGTCTTGGTTTTCTGGGTCATCGTATGACTGGAATAGTTGCCACCACTGATGATGGAGGGTCAACAGGTCGCCTAAGAAAAGCCAGTGGATGTATTGCCTGGGGAGATCTGAGAAATTGCCTTAACCAGTTATGTTCTGATAGTCCTAACCTGGCAAGGATACTGTTTGAATACCGCTTTCGTGATAGCGGTGAGTTAAGTGATCATAATCTGGGTAATCTAATCTTATTAGCAATGGATCAGATGTGTGTGAGGCCCATGGATGCCATTAACTTGATTAGGCAAATGCTTCAGGTTGACGTACAACTGATTCCCATGTCTGAACAGCCTGCCAGTCTGGCAGGTTTTATCAAGGGTGAGCAGGTTGTTGGCGAAACCCTCATTGATTGTTTATCAGAACGTCCTGAACGATTAATGCTGTTGCCAGCTATTCAGCCAACCCATGAAGCGGTTGCCGCCATTGAAAATGCTGACTTGATCATTCTTGGGCCGGGCAGTTTTATGACCAGTGTATTGCCAGCTTTATTAATGGAAGATATTGCGGAAGCTATAGCTGATAGCAAGGCTTTAACGGTATTTGTCGGGAATATTAATCCGGAACAGTCTTCAGTAAAAACAATGGAAATAGAGGAAAAACTGTCATGGATGGAGGAAATGACCGGGGTTTATCCTGATGTTTTATTGTGGCCGGAAGAGAGAAGTCTGGAGGGAGAATTAAATTGTTCCGTTTACAGACAAGCTTTAGCCGATCATTTTCAGCCAGGAGTTCATAGCCGGGAAGCTTTGCGACAGGCTCTGGATGGTCTGATGCTGAAATATGGGGCTATGGTTAAGAAAAGGGCGGAGGATTTTTTATGTACTCAATAAAGTCTGTTTCGGACATGGGTTTGCCATAGTAATAGCCCTGCCCTTCACCGCACCCGTGGCCTGCCAGATAGTCTTCCTGTGCCTTGGTTTCAACACCTTCAGCCAGCACTGATATTTTAAAGCTGCTTCCCAGCTGGATGATGGCATCAACAATAACCGCATTCTCTGTGTTATTGGGTAGTCCTTCCACAAAGGATTTATCAATTTTAATTTTGTCGAAGGGGAACTGTTTAAGGTAACTGAGGGATGAGTAGCCTGTACCAAAATCATCCAGTGCCAGTGTCACTCCGATTTGCTTAATCTTTTTTAGTTGTTCTGCGGATAACTCGAAATCTTCCAGAATAAATGTTTCTGTGACTTCTATTTCCAGGCTTTCTGGTGAGATCTGATATTTTTCCAGCAGGTATGAGATGTGTTCTGCTATTTGTTTGTCCCTGAGCTGGACGGCGGATAGGTTAATCGCTATACGCAAATTGTTGTAACCGGCCAGGTTCCATTCATGCAGCTTATGACAGGCTGTTTCTAAGACCCAGTTTCCAATGGGAATAATATCAAGATTATTTTCTGCCATTGGAATAAAGGTGTTTGGTGAAATAAGGCCTTTTTCAGGGTGCTTCCATCTTAGCAGGGCCTCTGCTCCGATAACCTGATGATTTCTGAAGTCCACCTGTGGTTGGTAAACCAGGCTAAACTCATGGTTTTCAAGGGCCTGATGAAGATCCATTTCCAGCTTTTTCCGTTGACGGGTTTCAGAATCTATGGTGGCAATATAAAACTGGTAGCGGTTATGGCTCCGGGATTTAGCCATGATCATTGCAAATTCAGCCTGTTGTAACAGCCTGTCTACAGAGTTTCCGTCATTCGGGTATAGAGTGATGCCTATAGTGGCACTGATGGTTATTTGTTCAAAGTTGACCTCAAAGGGAGCGGATAAGAGCTTAAGCAGCTCCTGTGCGTACTCCGCAGCTTCATAGGGTTGTTCCAGCTTTGACACAATGATTGCAAACTGGTCTTCACCCAGTCGCCCAATATAGGCTTTTTGACTGAGATGATGTCTTAGCCTGTCTGAAAGAGAAACCAGAATATGCTCTGCCACATTAAAATTAAATTGGGCATTGAGGGACTTGAAATCATCCAGTCCAAGGCAGATAACGGCAATATTCTCCCTGTTGTCTTTGGACTGTTTCAGTAAGCGTGATAGATGTTTTTGTAAAGCTTTCCGATTAGGCAGGCGTGTCAGGTGATCGTAATGGGATAGCCGTATGATTTGTACTTCAGCCTTCTGCCGCAAGTTAAAGTTCCGTTCGACATTCGCTAATAACTGGTTGGCAGTCTTGACCCAAAGCCCCAGCTCATTGTGTTCATGACCTTTGGGAGTGGAAAGTTGATTCTTACCTGGGTGTTCGGGGTTAATTTGTGACAAGTGATAAATTACTTTATTCAAAGGTCCCGTCAAGGCAGCGGCATAGATCAGGTACAGTAGAACAGCCATTAAGATAGCACTGGCTATACTGGATAAGATGATGACAATAGAGCGCTGGATAAAGCCATTACCATCGTAGGCGGTATCAATTGTCAGTAACAGGGAACCATAGGTTTCGTGATAGGGTTCCTCTTTATAGAGAGGGGTTTCATAGCTTCTTGAAGGAGACAGGATAAAATCAGATAGGTGCGAACTCCGGGGGCTGTCTGACTGACGTTCAACTGTAGCCAGTACCTGCTCATTCACCAGCTTGATACTGGCTGTATGCACTTCTTGTAAAGCCAGTAAACCCAGTAATATTTCCTCTCCCATCTTTGAGTCAAGGCGAAAGGCAGCTCTGGTTGCAGGTTCTTTCATCATGGCCAGAATCTGTTTGGCCTTTATATCAATTTTTTTATCAGATTGACGGGCATCCAGAACTATTTGTGTGATACTGAAAAAAAGTCCAAGGGTGAGCGCTGCCAGAATGACTTTTTTTAGCAGTTTTTTTGCCAGGCTGTGTTGAACCCGAGGGCTTTTGGAACTATCCATGATAAATAGATGTAATTGCTTCAGAACCTGTTTGCTGGTTAGGTGGCATCTGAATGTGTTAGACCTGCCCGTAAAAAAGTAGTGTATATGGATTAAATATAGGAATTTATAAAGGTGGTGTTTGAGAAAATGCGATTTATTTATTAGTTTTCAGGTTTTTTCTGGTATTTTGTATAATTATTTGTCAATGATAGGTTTTTTTTGATTATTCTAAATAAAAGTCATGGAGTTGACGGTTTTTGTTATTGTTTTTTTGAGAAGTTATTTTTAATTTTTTCAATAATGCCTTCTTGTTTTAAATTTAAAAGAATTTCGTTTATTTTTTTTCCAGTGGTTTCTTTCTCTTTATTAAACATAAATGTGATTGGGACACAATCAAAATGATTTTTTGACTCGAAGGAGTTGAATTGTTTTTGTTTTAGCAGGTAATTAGCTGCAAGTTCATCCATAAATGCCAGTTCTGATCGGCCATGCTTTAGCATATGCAGTACACCTTCTTCATCATTACCACTGATACGTTGGATTTTATTGCTATCAAAGTAATCGGTGTAACTGGGAAATGTAAAGCCCTGTACCGTTCCGACCTTTTTGCCTATGAGGTCTTTAGGGCTTTCTACATGGAAGGGTTTGTCTTTTAAAAAGACCATTATTTCACAGTGCCGGGTAAATGGCTCTGTAAAATACACCTTATCTTTGACGGATTGTCGCCAGGCAGGAGATGTCCAGGCCTCCAGGTCAAGCTTGCCTTCGGCAACGTGTTGAATCAGGCGATTGAAAGGATAAAGTTTTCGTTCAAACAGGAAATGACTTCGCTCTGATATGGCGGCAAGTGTTTGTTCTATAATGCCTTCTCGCTCATCATGCCAAAATAAAGGGGGGTAATCTTCTGGAAAAAAACCAACGGTTATTGTTTTATGGGTATCAGGTTCTGAATTGGCCGGGCTCGATAATGCAATTAATAAAATGATTGAAAGAAGGTGGAGTGAATGCATAATGATTTCTCTAAATAATTTATGATGACCAAACCTTTCAAAAAACGTATCCGGTTGATTTAAGCTAACCTCCAATATTTGTTTTTGTGGTTTGGGAAACCCGTGGCCTCTCAGGTTGGGGGTGTTACACCGATATTAATAAGCGGTTCACTTTGATATTGAGGCTCATTATGAAATAAGTGTAGCTCTAATACAGCCAATACTCTTGCCAATACCTCCCGGCCTCTATTAGTAAGATCGGTTTTAAACCCATCACCTGCACTAAATGCTATGGCGTTAATATTTTGACGATGAGCAATATAGAGTGCCCGGTTATTGAGATAACCCTGGGAGATAATGGTGAAATGATCAAGACTAAAAATAGCCTGGGCACGGATGATGGAATCAATGGTTCTTAGTCCCCCGTCATCCTTATACATATTCTGTTCAGGAATACCCATTTGGATTAAGTCACTTCTAATGGTGGAAGGTTCGTCATAATAGGGTGAGCTGTTATCACCGCTGATTAAAATGTATTCAATCTTTCCGGCGTTAAATAATTTTTTTGCGGCTTTCAGCCTGAGTCTGTAATGATCATTTATGCCGCCTGCCCTTGAGTACTTGCTGGTACCCAGCAGCAGTCCCACCTGATTATAGGGAATACTTTGCACATCAGAATATTGCAGTTGGTTCGTGGCAGATGTCACCAGGATATTTGCCAGGATGATGAATAATAACAGGCCGACAAAAAATACGGCTAGTAACCCTGTTACAACTTTTATGCGGGTTAGCCTGAGTCCCATCAGGTACTCCCTGTCTGTGAAAAATTTTATTTAAAGTAAAACATAATATCTATTTGAACAAAAGCTAGCCAGGGGATTTCTTCAACGATGGACTCGAAAGCTTGCCTTACCACGAATCCATCAAGTTGCGGATCTCTGACCGGGTACGCTTTAATGCCGCTGCTCCCTGATTATTTCAGAAAGCCTGTGGGTTATCATCGCTGAGGGGTGGGCGGGCATTCCAAGGTGGTGTCCGGGGGATGTATTCGCCCTTTTGTTTATTGCTGATTTTATGGCTGCTGCCGTTTCCCTGGGTGTGAAGGTTCTGTCTGCAAGGCCGCCTTCAATAAGAAAGTTGCTGTAGCCCTGAGCTGCGATATAAATCACAGGCTTTCCTTTGTACAGTGCCTGGGCACCTACGGTGGACTTATGGGTGGCAATGGCCAGAGCCAGTTTGCTGGCTGAGGCTGTATTGGCTACCTCTTTTGGAATCAGTCTGACATTCTTGCTACCAAATGCATTGATAATCCGGGATTCAAGCTGGCCGGAATATTTGGGGTGATGGGTGACTAAAAAGGTAATGTCGGGCAATTGCTTCGTGGCTTCCATAAAAACTCGAAAGCTCTGTTCGTAGCCATCATCGTAGCCTCCAGCAAACAGTACTACAGGGTCGTTGGGGTTCAAGCCAAGTTCGCGCCTTAATTTTGTTTCGTTAGTGTTTTTGTAAATTTCGTCCCATGATTCCAGTGCCGGTTGCCCAGTAACAATAATTCTGGCTTGGTTGGCTAGTGCGATTCCTGCAAAGCTTTGGCTCGTGGGAACGCTCGGAACATGGAACTCATCGGGGTGATGGATTTCTTCCAGGAAGGGGGTCAGGTAAGGCTGGCGCAAGGGACTGTCAAAATTATCGTAAAAGGCGATGGAATAGCTGCCCTGCTTTTTAAATGCATTTGCCAGTTGCGCCTGGGCTGTGCTTGCCATACCGGTATAGACAATAAAAGGAGAAATTGACCGGGTGATCGCTTTAATTGTTTCAGGGGAGAGCGGGGTCTTTCTATTTTCTTTTAAGGTGACTTCATCTACAGGTGGAATTGAAAGCTTTCTGGGATGACTGGCAAATATTTCAGCAGCACGGCCAATGGCCAGTATGTTGTAGGAAATGCCCTTTGCTATCAGGGTGGACTCCAGTGGTTTGAACGCGTTGCTTTCCCCCTGGTCATAGGCAATAAACACCACATCAACAGAGGGCTGTTGAAGCCTGGTTGTTGTGCAGGATGTTATTAGAAATACCAACACAATCAGCTTGGTAATCGTGAACCAGGTTTGTCTATGCATTCTTACCTCTGGAGGAACAGGGCTATGTTGAGTGCATAACCCTAGTGATGCCCCGAACAGGGTTTAACATTGTTTAAAATAGACTGTTTGAGGTGATATGCCAGAGAGCTTATGACTTTCTTCTCAGGTAAACCCCCATTTCAGCATGATGGGTATAGGGAAATTGATCAAACAGGGCAATGCGTTCAATACGGTGGGTTTCACAAATGCTATCCAGATTGGCTTTTAATGTTTCTGGATTACAGGAGATATAGAGAATTTTCTCAAACCGCTTTACCAGTGCTTCTGTGCCCTTATCAAGCCCTGCCCGGGGTGGGTCAACGAAGACAGTAGAAAAATCATAGGATGGCAGGTCAATATCACTTAAGCGACGGAAAATGCGTTCGCCATTCATAGCCTGGGTTAACTCTTCACTGGATAAACGGGCGATTTCCACATTGTTTATACCATTGAGCTGAAAGTTTTCCCTGGCGGAATGAACCGATGTTTTTGATATTTCAGTGGCCAATACTTTTTGAAAATGTCTGGCCAGCACGCAGGTAAAGTTGCCATTACCACAGTAAAGCTCTAACAGGTCACCCTGACTCTCCTGGCTACACTGGCTGGCCCAGGTCAGCATCTTTTCGTTAACCCCGGCATTGGGCTGGGTAAAGCTGTTTTCCACCTGCTGGTATTGGTACTGTCGGCCTTCCACTGTGAGGGTTTCGGTAACATAGTCTTGGGTAAGCACCTGCTTTTGCTTGCGAGACCGTCCGATAATGGTGATGCTGAATTGGCTTTGCAGGTTCCGGGCTGCAATTTCCCACTGTTCATTGAGTGCTTTATGGTAGATCAGGGAAATGAGCGCCTGCCCTGACTGGGTGGTTAAAAATTCTATTTGAAAAAGCCGGTGCCTGAGGATGTGTTGTTGGCTAATGGCGGCCATCAGGGCTGGCATTAATTCACAGATGCGGGTCGAACCTGCGGGAAACTCTGTGACTTCAAATGGTGCTTTAGTCTCTGGGTTGAACATTCTGTAGTAGCTGCGATCATCATCATGCCACACACTAAACTCGGCCCGCATTCGGTAGTGCTTGGGAGCTGAGCTGAACACTTCAAGTTCCGGAATGTCAAAGGAGGAAAACTCTGCCTTAATTAGATGAGACTTATCATCAAGTTGCTGTTCATAGACCTCGGGGTTCACTACTGCTAAAGACATATTGTATTACCGCAATAACCCCATGCCTTATGCCACCAGAATATCCGGGTTAAGGTACGGGGTTATAAAACCATTAAAAAAGGTGGGTATTATGTGCCCTAACCTTTGTTAATTGAAGATGGCAAGTTTAACTACAAACAGGGCGGATAGCACATATAGGGCAGAATTCAGGTCTTTATAACGGCCACTTAACAGCTTAATAAGGGTATAGGAAATAAAGCCGAAAGCGATACCTGTGGTAATAGAGTAGCTTAGGGGCATTGATATGGCTGCGATAACAACAGGGGCTGCTTCGGTAATATCATCCCAGTGGATTTGCACCAGACTGTGGGTCATCAGGACGGTAACAAATATCAGTGCTGGTGCTGTAGCGTAAGCTGGAACAACACCTGCCAGTGGTGAGAAAAACAGACAGGCCAGAAATAACAGGGCAACAACAACGGCAGTAAGGCCGGTGCGGCCGCCAGCAGCAATACCGGCGGTGCTTTCAACATAGCTGGTGGTTGTTGATGTTCCAAGTCCTGCCCCGGCCATGGAAGCAATACTATCTGCCATCAGGGCTTGGCCAAGGCGGGGAAACTGACCATCCTTATCCAGTAAATTTGCTTTTTGGGCAACAGCGATAAGAGTCCCTGAGGTATCGAAGAGATCGACGAAAAGAAAAGAAAAAATAATACTGATCAGCCCGACTTCCATGGCTCCAGCCAAATCCAGCTGCATGAATGTCGGAGCAATGCTGGGTGGCATGGAGATAATACCATTCAGTTCTACGTGGCCTGTGATAATGCTGATCAGGGTAATGGCGAGAATGCCGATCATGACGGAACCGGTGATATTACGGAAGTAAAGGGCAACAATAATAATGAAGCCCAGGGCAGTCATCAGGGCGTTCCAGGAAGACATATCTCCCAGTGTTACCAGGGTGTCGGGGCTATCAATAATAATGCCGGCGTTTTGCAGGGCGGTAAAACCGAGAAATAAACCAATTCCCGCGGCAATCCCACCCCGAAGGGAGAGCGGGATGCTATTGATAATCCATTCCCTGATTTTGAAGACACTGAGCAGAAAGAAGCAAAGCCCTGAGAAGAAGACGGCACCCAGGGCAACCTGCCAGCTGTATCCCATTTGACCCACAACGGTAAAACTGAAGAACGCATTCAGTCCCATTCCTGGCGCGAGAGCGATGGGGTAATTGGCGTACAGTCCCATAATCAGGCAGCCTACCGCTGCCGCAAGGCAAGTGGCAACAAAGACTGCACCCTGATCCATTCCCGTACTGGCCAGCATGCCGGGATTGACGAAAATGATATAAGCCATGGTCAGGAAAGTGGTGATACCGGCCATCACTTCTGTTTTGATGTCAGTATTATGTTCTTTCAATTTGAATAGCTGTTCAATCATTTTGCTATGACCGGAATTTGGAAAAGCTGCTAAATATATATAAAAAATTTTTTTTTTAAAGCTTGTAGATATACATATATAGGTCTACATACCAAACTCATTAGGCGTGGTTTAGGAAGGATGCGTTCCCATTCAGTATGGGAACGAGCTTTTACAGGGGTTTAAGAGGGGGGGAGGGTCAGGACGGCTTTTTAGGCGGCAGCAGCGAGGGAAATATTTTGTAAGGTGCTTACCCTGGCTTCCAGTTCTGCCAGCAAGGCTGCCAGTTGTTGTTTTTCCTTCATTTGAATATCTGTTGTTTTACTGGCCCTTGCCTTTCTGCTTCGCTCGATAGCATCGCGGATACGTTGCTCTTTAGGGTCAAGGGTTATAATTTTTTCAGGTTGAGGTACTTTTGCCTGTTGTTGTACGGACTCAGGTTGTTTCTGTTTGGGTTCTTCCCTTATAAAATTAAGTTCAGCGGCGCTTGAGGTGTCTCCGGCGATGGCGGCATCTGCGGCTGCCTGTATGGCTGCCAGCTGTGCAGTGATGTCGTCTCCCAAATTAATGTCACTCATTTGTACGACGGCATTAGCCTGTGAGCCACTGACGGGTTGCTCTTTTTCCCCTGTGTTTTCTTGCTCTGTGGATTGCTGCAGTTCATTGGCTGTTTCACCCATTTGAGAAAACAGTGATTTGATTGCTGTAGATACAGCCGGTTTTAAACTGCTTTGATTGGCTTCCTTTTTGCTGTTAGTAGTGTCTGTTTTTTTATCGTCCTGGCTGGTGTAGCTGGCGGCAGCCATATCTTCACTGGGATCGTTATCAGACAGTTCGGCAAACAGGGTAGCGAGTTCCTTTTCAATGCTGGATTTACGTTGCCTGGCTTTCTTTTTAGGCTGTATTTTTACCGTACTGGTTTTATAGCCTTTAAGGCTCCTGGCGCCAAAGGTTTCCAGTGCTTCCTGTTCGAGTATAGCCAGCTCACTGCGATCATCGGTGCAATCCCACTCTTCTACAACAAAGTTGTCAGCACCCTGGGTTCTGATTTCCCTATATAGGGGGTAATCCATATTTTGCTCAGCGGCAGAGACCATCTTTTCCCATTGACTTTCCAGGTCATTGCGAGTGCTGCCTACATAAACCTGAGCTGTGACTTTATTTGTGACTGTGAAGATAATCAACACTAATGGACCTTTCTGCAGAGGAAAACAGGCGCGCAATTATACCTCTGGAGACGGGTATGTGTAGGGGGATTCGCTTCAGTATTTATCGAGTTTTTTGCCGTATAATACCGGTTACACTTCTTAACTTTAGTATTCCTGATAGGCATCCAGGTCAAGAGCCATCACAATGGCGTCTTCCCGTTTTTCTTTAGCGGGGTAATAGTCCTTGCGACGGCCTACTTCATTGAATCCTTCATTCAGGTATAGCTGAAATGCCTTCTCGTTAGAGTCCCTTACCTCAAGGAATAGCGTTGAAGCACTTTGAGCGGCGGCTTCCTCTATCAAATGGCGTAACAGGGCTTTGCCTATCCCCTGCCCCTGGTAGCTTTTATCAATAGAAAGGATAAGCAGGTGTGATTCGTCCATGATGGTCATGATAACACCGTGTCCAATTATCTCGCCCTTTTTCAGTGCCACCTTACAACAGTGGCCGGATTTCAGGCTATCCTGGAAATGTTGTGTATTCCAGGGGTAGGGGCCTGCTGATTTTTCCAGTCTGGAAATACAGGGCAGGTCTGCTGTGGTCATGGATCTAAAGGAAAGCATCATGTCATGTCAATGTGGCAGGGGTTATGGGTGGTCAATGGCAAGTTTCAGGTCTTGCCAGGTTTCCGGTTTTAAGCCGGGGATTTTCATCAGTTCATTCAGACTGTGGCTGACAATCATTTTGGGTTGGCCCGGTTGTTGTTCGTGAAACCCTTTCAGCTCTTCAAAAGACCTGTTCGGATCAATAACAAAACGGGCAGCGGCCTGACCAAGCAGTAATACAGTGTGCTGCCGGTTTAAACCAAACTGATTGTTCAAGAAGGCTTTTACTGCATCCGCAGCGGTGCCATCATCCTGATGTATCTGCCCAAGAAGCCCCTGATGGGGAAGTCGGGTCTGCAGGGGCCAGGTGAATTCCTGGGCGGTGTTGTGTACGGGTAGGGTCATTCCCAGCGCTTTTAGCAGGTCTTTCAGTAGCCGATGGTGAAACCGGGTAAATTGGCTCATGCCGGTATAGGGCATCTCTGCAACAACCAGGTTATCCTGGTTTACAGGTATGATCACCAGGCGAAATTTGCTGGAAAGCTGTGCAGGACGACCTTTTCCAACAGTGAGCCGGGTGTTTTTCCCTGAGGTGGGTAATGGCTGATCTGGCCTATTATCCAGTTGTACCTGGCCGAGAATTTTGGCAGCCGTCAAATTCTGACGTTTGGGTACTGCATCCGGGACAGGTTGGCTGGGTAGAGCGGGTGCTTCAGGAATAGCTGAAGTACCCGCAGGTTCAGCTGCCCCAGATTTAGGGAGTGGGTGCTCCAACCAGTCAAATGTGCGCGGAGGCTTGGCATTGGGCACTGGCCTGCGGGGGAACCATGTCTGGATCCCCATTGCATCAAGGTAAGCTTGGCGGGTTTGCTCCCGAGTCCTGGCCTGCATATGGCTTAAACGGTACCTGTTTGAGGGTGGGTTTTTCTGGGCCGGTGATCCAGAAGGTTAAGGGCATTGATATAGGCCTTGGCTGAGGCAATCACAATGTCGGTATCTGCACCGGAACCGTTGACTATTCTACCATCTTTTTCCAGCCTTACACTGACGTCTCCCTGAGAGTCGGTGCCACTGGTAATGGCGTTAACATTATAAAGTGTTAACTGTGCCCTGGAATCAACAATTTTTTCTATGGCCTTGAATACCGCGTCAACGGGGCCATCACCCTCGCTGGTCACTGCCGTTTCCTTACCGTTGATGGATACCACCAATTTAGCTTTCGGAGTCATGCTGGTACTGGAACCGGCCTCCAGCATGACCAGGCTGTATTTTTCTTCCAGTTGCTGGTTTCTAACATCACTGGCAAGTGCCTGGAGGTCATCATCGAAGATTTCCGTTTTTTTATCGGCCAGGGACTTAAAGTGAGCAAAGGCGGTGTTGAGTTCTTCAGCATCCCGGAATGTAATACCCAACTCTTCCATTCGGGTTCTGAAAGCATGACGACCCGAGAGTTTACCCAGTATCAGCCGGTTTGTATTCCAGCCAACATCCTCTGCTTTCATTATTTCATAGGTTTCACGAAATTTGATGATTCCATCCTGATGAATGCCCGACTCATGGGCAAAGGCATTGGCACCAACAATAGCCTTATTGGGCTGGATAGGAAAGCCGGTAACACCGGAGACCAGTTTGGATGTGGGGACTATTTGAAGCGTATTGATATTAGTGGTGAGGTTAAGGCTATCCTTGCGTGTCCGGATGGCCATGACCAGCTCTTCCAGGGAGGCATTACCGGCCCGCTCCCCTAATCCATTAATGGTGCACTCTATCTGTCTGGCACCATTAACCACAGCGGCTAATGAATTAGCCACAGCAAGGCCCAGGTCGTTATGGCAGTGAACGGAAAAAATAGCCTTGTCAGCATTGGGTATTTTCTCCAGCAGCGTTTTGATGGTTTCTCCAAATTGATGGGGTAGGGCATAGCCAACGGTATCTGGAATATTGATGGTGGTTGCCCCGGCATTGATGGCGGCTTCAATAATACGACAAAGAAAGTCTATATCGGAGCGGCCAGCATCTTCGCAGGAAAACTCAACATCATCGATAAGGTTGCGGGCATGGCGAACGGCTAGAGTGGCACGCTCTATGACCTGCTCAGGTGTCATACACAACTTGTGCTGCATGTGGATAGGAGAAGTGGCAATAAATGTATGGATTCGTCCGCTATTGGCCTGCCTGAGCGCCTTTGCTGCCTGGTCTATATCTTGTTCAAGGGCTCTGGAAAGGCTGCAGACAGTACTGTCTTTTATGGTACTGGCAATGGTTTGTATCGCTTCGAAATCCCCTGGGCTGGCCATTGCGAAACCGGCCTCAATAACATCAACTTTTAGTTTTTCCAGTGCTTTGGCGATTCTGAGTTTTTCATCATGAGTCATTGCAGCACCAGGACTTTGTTCACCGTCTCGCAAGGTGGTGTCAAAAATGATGACCTTCTGGTTATCCATGTTTTTCTCTTTTAGTTATATTGTTTGTATTTTTTATTCAGGCTGTAGTTAGAGCGCGATTTTTTCAGGGAAGTAGTCGTAGGAGAGTGGCAATATAAAAGTCAGTGGAAGAGTATTTATTCGACGATGTGATTGAGATTATGGGGGCAGCAGTGGCCGTCTTCCGCTTCATTGGATTTAATATTATGTCTTTTGGTTATAATTAAATTGATACTATATAGCCAGCTCTTTTTACTGGCAAGATGGAGTACAGGCATGCGAATAACTTGGGCTTTTTTTTGGCTGCTAACGGTTTTATTGGCAGGGTGTGCCCTGAGTCCGCAGGAAATTGAAGTCTCACCGAAGCTAACGGTTCCGGCAGCAGCCCGAAATCTTTCAGGCACTGTCCGGGTAAGTGTGATAGATGGGCGGGATAGTAAAACCTTAGGGGCTAGAGGTGGTGTTTATTCTGATACCAACCCAATAATCACGGATCAGGATTTTGAGTTATCTGTACGTGCAGCCGTTGAGCTGGCTCTGAGACAAATGGGGCTGGTGGTTACGGATGCCGCAGAAGTACCCCTGGTTCAGGTCTATATTGATAAGCTGACTTATCAGGTGCCTGATGGTTCTTATGTTACCAGCGTTAACCTTGAAGCTGCCACCAAAATTGTTGTTGAGGCTAATGGGCAGCGTTTTGAGGGTTATTATACCAGTATGCTGGATGAGAAAGTGATGAAAGCACCCTCGGATAGTCATAATACCAAACTGGTTAATAGAACCCTTTCGGATGTATTAGGAAAGGCTTTGGCAGATCCCGGGCTTAGGTCTTTCCTGGAGGGTTTAAGAGATTAGGGAGTGTTTCTGTTGGCTGGGACAGCCAGTATGAAAGAAGTTTTACCCAGGACGGGTGCTCATTAAGACAGGGAATAAGCTCCAGTGATTCTCCTCCTGCCTCTATAAATGTCTGTTTGGCGGCTATACCGATTTCCTCAAGGGTTTCCAGGCAGTCAGAAACAAAAGAGGGGCAAATCACCAGAACTTTTTTTGCGCCCTGCCGGGCCAGTTTTTTAAGGACATCTGTGGTATTAGGTTCCAGCCATTTTGCCCGCCCAAGGCGGGACTGGAAGGCAACGGTGTATTTATCCACAGGAATATCGGCCTGATCCACAAAGCAGGTGGCAGTTCGATAGACCTGATGACGGTAGCAAGTCTTATGAGCCACGGATGTTTTGTTACAACAGTTGTTTTTTTTCAGGCAATGCTGACCGGTGGTGTCATCTTTAAGGATATGCCTGATTGGAACACCGTGGAAGCTGAATACCAGATGGTCATACTCCTGCTCAAGCCAGGAAAAGGATGACTCGATCAATGCCTGAATGTAACGATCATGGTCATAAAATTCCGGATAGATATGAAGGGAAACAGAGAGATTGTTTTTCCTGATAATGTTTTTTGCACGCTTTGAGACAGTCTTTACCGTAGACATTGCGTAGTGTGGGTAAAGGGGGAATAACAACACCTCTTTTATATCTGGCCGACTGGTGAGTTTCAGGATAGCCTCTTCCATATCGGGTTGACCATAGCGCATGGCTAGCTCTATGGGAAAATTCAGCTGTTCCCTGAGTTTTGCGGTGAGCCGTTTGCTATGACATATCAGGGGTGAGCCTTCATCAGTCCATATCGACTGATAGGCCTTGGCAGAGCGGGCAGGCCTGAATGGCAGGACAAATAAACTGACAATAAGACGTCGCAATAGCCATGGCAGGTCAATGACATTCTCATCCATCAAGAACTCGTTGAGGTATTGCCTGACGTCAGGGGCTGTAGGGCTATCGGGAGAACCCAGGTTGACCAGAAGAATGCCGCGGCCTGTCATTTCAGCTCTTTTTCGCTAGGTTTATGGAATGCTGTAATGAGCGAGTATAGCCAAGTCGTTTTAAATCTTCTATTAGTTTGATGATTTAGGGTAAATACATAGGCTGCTTCGATTATTCACTAGTAGTGTCGCCTGTTCTGCAAGGGAGAGATCTCTGCTGAATAATGCAGGAAGGCCCTGGTTTTGACCGGGGCGCTTCCGGGTGAAAAAAGCAGGTTTACGCGTGGCTGGTTTTTGTAAATACAGCCTTTTCCTTTGGCAGATTTTTTTTCTGGCCTGTCATATAGAGCACAAAATAACCCACAACCGCAGACAGGATAGAGCCAGCCAAAATTCCCATGCGGTCTGAGATCATATAGGAAGGATCTACATCAGCAAATGCCAGGGAACCAATAAAGAGACTCATGGTAAAGCCTATACCGCAAAGTATTGAGAGGCCATACATATGTTGCCAGCTGGCTTGGTTCGGAAGTTTGGCGAGTCCCGTTTTAACGGCTACCCAGCAGAAACTGAAGACACCGATCTGCTTACCAAGGAAGAGTCCTGCCAGAATACCCAGGGGGATGGGGTCAGACAGCGTTTTAAGCTGTTCCAGGTTAATCTCTATACCGGCATTGGCAAAGGCAAACAGGGGTAAAATGAAAAAGTGAACCTTGCCATGGAGGTGGTGTTCCAGAGCCCGCAGTGGTGACCGCCCTTTGCGATCCGTCAGCTTTAGGGGGATAGTGAAGGCAATCAGTACGCCAGCCAGTGTTGCATGCACACCGGATTTCAGAACGCATACCCATAGCAGGGTGCCCACAAAGAGGTAGGCGCTTAACCGGGTGACTTTTCGTATATTGAATATAATCAGTACGCTAAGGAGAAAGGTTGCCATGACTATCGAAGAAATGGACAGATCTGATGTGTAAAAAATAGCGATAATGATGATGGCACCCAAATCATCAATAATGGCCAGGGCTAACAGGAAAACCTTGAGAGAAGCGGGTACCCGCTTGCCAAGCAGGGCCAGAACACCTACAGCAAAGGCAATATCTGTTGCAGCGGGAATAGCCCACCCCTGAATACCAATAGGGTTATCGAAGTTCAGGGCTGTGTAGAGCAGTGCCGGAACAACCATACCGCCTATTGCCGCGATACCAGGCAGAACCACCTGGGAAGGAGTGCTCAGGTCACCCCCCATAACTTCCCGCTTGACCTCAAGGCCGATTAGCAGAAAAAACAGGGCCATCAGGCCGTCATTGATCCAGAGGAGGGCGGGTTTATTGATATCCAGTGAACCCACAGCAACCTGGATAGGCATTTCCAGTAGCAGGTCATAATATTGGGACAGTGAGGTATTGGCGGCGATTTTGGCCATGACTGCGGCGATGATCAGTAAAACGCCGATGGCATAGTCTTGGTGCAGGAACCGTTGCAGCCGTCGTGCAAGCATGAACTCTCCAGAGGGTTGGTTAATGTTCGAGGGGGTATAATCTGTAAAGGATGGAGGGTACATGTCAGGATGAAGGCTGGCACTAGGTATGTTTACCTATCACGGCTGAGGTCGTTCGCTGGCTCCTGAGGATATGACAAAAGTCTGAAATAGATCCAATGTCGTCATCCTGTACAGGGATGATGACGGAGAAAATTCAGATTTTCGCGATACCCTCAGGACGCTGTGAACGAAAGGGGTTATCAACCCATCAATTGCCCCATGGTAACCCGGTCATGGCCAGCTAAATCCTGCTTTGTTACAACTTCAATATACCCCTGGCCAGTCATCAGTTCTGCCACTGCCTGACCCTGGTCATAACCATGCTCAATCAGCAGCCAGCCACCGGGGGGCAAATGGTTTCTGGAATCGCAGACAATCTGTCGTATATCCTCCAGACCATCTTTTCCAGAGGCAAGGGCTGAACGAGGTTCAAAACGAACATCGCCCTGAGTCAGGTGATGGTCGTCCTCCCTGATATAGGGAGGGTTCGTGACAATCATGTCCAGCTTTTTGTCAGCCAGTGGTTGACACCAGCTGCCGGCAAGAAATGAGACATTGTTGATATGATTGAAACGGGCATTTTCCTGGGCAGTGGCGAGTGCGCCATGACTTTGATCAACGGCAAGCACTTGCCAGTCCGGTTTTTCACCGGCCAGGGCCAGGGCGATGGCGCCGCTGCCAGTACCCAGGTCAGCAATGACAGCATTCTGTCTCAGCTGTCTGGATAATGCCAGCTCCACAATCAACTCGGTATCAGGACGGGGAATCAGCACCTGGTCATTGACCTTAAGGGTCAAACTCCAGAATTCCCTGGTGCCGGTGAGATAGGCAACAGGTATACCGGTTGCCCGTTGCTCAACAAGTTTCCGGAATGCTATCTGGTCTGAGGTGCCGAGTTCTTTTTCTGGCCAGGTAAACAGATAGCTTCTGGGCTGGCCTATAACGTGGCACAGCAGCAGTTCTGCATCAAGACGATAACCCTCGTCAGTTAACGCAGAGCTGGCTTGAAGGTGGGCTACAGCCTTATTGAGCAGGCTATCAATTCGGCTGCTCATCAGGCGTGTTCTTCAGAAAGGCTGGCCAGTAACTCGGTCTGATGTTCTTGCAGCAGTGGCTGGACAATAGGGTTGAGATCACCTTCGATAATTTCAGGCAGTTTATAAAGTGTCAGGTTAATACGGTGGTCGGTAACGCGTCCCTGGGGGTAGTTATAGGTGCGTATTCGCTCTGAACGGTCTCCGCTGCCCACAAGACTGCGACGAGTGTCGCTTATTTCCCGGGCGGCGGCAGCGTCCTGGGCATCCTGAAGCTTTGCAGACAGCAGCGCCATGGCCTTGGCCTTGTTTTTGTGCTGGGAGCGCTCATCCTGGCATTCCACCACAATGCCTGTGGGCAAGTGGGTGATCCGGATGGCGGAGTCTGTGGTGTTGACGTGCTGGCCTCCGGCACCGGAGGAGCGGTAGGTATCGATGCGCAGGTCTTCTTTGCGAATATCAATGGCTTCCTGCTCATCCGGCTCAGGCATAATGGCAACGGTGCAGGCAGAGGTGTGAATACGTCCCTGGGACTCTGTTTCAGGGACACGCTGAACCCGGTGGGCACCTGATTCAAACTTAAGGCATTGGTAGACGTCATTGCCCACTACCCGGGTAATGATCTCCCTATAACCGCCATGCTCGCCGTCATTGGTGCTGATGACCTCTATTTTCCAGCCTTGCTTTTCGGCATAGCGGGAGTACATACGAAACAGGTCACCTGCAAAAATAGCCGCTTCATCACCACCGGTACCAGCCCTGATTTCCAGGAAGGTATTGCAACTATCCCGGGGGTCTTTTGGCAGAAGCAGAACCTGTAACTGAGCTTCCAGCACCGGAATTTGCTCATCACAAAGCTGTAATTCCTCGGCAGCCATTTCAGCCATTTCCGGATCACCTTCCGATAGCATACTTTGGGCTTCTGTTTTATCCGACAGCACCTGGTCGTAGTCCTGATAAGCTTTTACCACGGGTTCCAGCTCGGAGTATTCCTTGGAAAACTGACGAAATTGATCCTGGTTACTAATAATTTCAGCATCGCTGAGCAGCATGCCCAGCTCTTCAAACCTTTCCCGGAGGGTATCCAGTTTGGCAATAATGGATTCTTTCATGGTGCTCTGTAAAACGTTATCTATAAATCAAGTTGGAAGAGGCGGGGATTTTGCCCGTAAATGAACTGAAAGTCATAACTGTGAGTCTTTAAATATATTCACTGGCTGCCCGGGCTTCAGGGCACCTCCAGGGGGGACTCCCTCAGACCCAGTAACTCTTTTGCCCAGTCAAGGCGCTCTTGCTGCCCGGAGGCAGCCGCTTGCTTTAATTGTATGCTGGGGGAGTGCATCATTTTATTGGTCAGGGTATGGGCCAGCCTGGTGATGACTTCTTCAGGATCTATACCCTGAATGAGTGCCTGCATGGCTCGCTCAACCTCCTGGCGGCGAATTTGCTCACAGTTTTCACGGTAGTTGCGCAGCAGGGTGACAGCATCCAGTGATCGGATTTGGGTCATGAAAGTCAGCAGGCCGGACTCAATAATGCTTTCAGCATGCTCTACCGCACCCTGGCGCTGTTGGAGGTTGTCTTCAATCACATCATGCAAGTCATCCACAGTGTAGAGAAAAATATCCGATAACTCTCCCACTTCCGGTTCAATGTCCCTTGGAACAGCAATATCTACCATAAACATGGGGCGATGCTTTCGGGCTTTTAAGGCTTTTTCTACAGTACCTTTGCCAAGTACCGGAGTCTGGCTGGCTGTGGACGCAATCACAATATCAGCTTCTTTGATAATATGAGGCAAGTCTGAAAGTAATACGGCTGTGCCATTGAATTCATCCGTCAGGATTTGGGCTCGCTCAAGGGTGCGATTGGCAACGATGATGCGTTTCAAACCTTGCCTAAGTAGGTGTCGGGCTACAAGTTGTATGGTTTCCCCTGCGCCTATTAACAAGGCGGTGTTTTCTGACAGGTCGCTGAATATTTGTTTGGCCAGTTGGGTGGCTGCATAAGCCACAGAAACGGGAAGCTTGCCGATAGTGGTCTGGGTGCGAACCTGTTTGGCGGTGGAAAAGCTTTGCTGGAATAAGCGATTGAGCAGTTTGCCTGCGGTGCCTGCTTCCCGGGCTATGGCGTAGGCCGATTTGATCTGGCCGAGAATCTGGGGTTCACCCAGCACCATGGAGTCCAGCCCGCAGGCAACACGCATAATGTGTCTCACGGCTTCCTGCTCGCTGTAAATATAAGCATGCTCTGAAACCTGGGCCGCTTCAGCCTGGTGGTAATGGGTTAACCATTCCAGCACCCGCGCGGGTTCTACACTATTAGCACAATAAAGTTCAGTGCGGTTGCAAGTGGAAAGAATGGCAACTTCTTTGGATCTGATGTATTGCCGGGCATCACGCAGTGCTTCCGGCAGTTGTTCCTGGGAGAAGGCTACCTGTTCTCTCAGGTTGATCGGCGCTGTTTTGTGGTTGATGCCGGTGGTGAGGTACCCCATCAGACTCCCGCTGTTGTCATATATACTACTATTATTCACAAAACTGACTTTGGAAATACAGAAATCATCACTTACAGAGTTGTTATTTAGCCCGGATGTTTATGAAATATCCGGGTTAGGGGCTGTTGACAAACGTCAACAGCCCCTAGTGTAGTTATGCTGCCAGGTAAACTGTATCTTCTGTCCTTGACCGGGTATTAACAGAAACTGAACATAAGTTCCATAGTGTCACCCTATGGTTAACAAACAGGCCTTCCAGCCGATCAATTCTGCAATGGAACGCTTGTAACTGCAAACTCTGTTCGAGTAGACCTGCTGTTATATGTCATCATTGTGTGAGTGGAAATCCAGTGGGCGGTTTTTCTTTCTTATAACTATCAGGCAAGGGCATTGCATCTATGAGAAGGCGTTTATCACTTATTGTGCTGTTGGCGGCTTCGCTGCTTTATGGCTGCTCCGTTCAAACAACCAGGCCTGGCAGCCCTGCTGTTGGAGAGGCAGGATCTGATCCGGAACAAAACTATGCCTCTTTTGAACCTGATACGCTCTACGATTTGATGGTGGCAGAATTGGGAGGGCAAAGACAGCGCTATGATCTTGCCCTGGGTAATTATCTTAAGCAAGCCCATAAAACCCAGGACAAAGGAGTGGCCAAGAGAGCCTACCAGATTGCCAGCTATATCGGGGCAAAACAGGCAGCCCTGGATGCTGCCCTGCTGTGGTCCAGTCTCGATTCTGAAGACCCTATAGCGATTAAGGCCAGTGCCCTTGAATTAATGCACAGCGGTGAAGCGGAAGAAGCCGTTAAGCGGATGGCCCAAACCTTGTCCATGGATCCCGAATCCGATTTTGAACTGATGGCAACTTATGCGGCAGCAGCGAGTGATGGGAATAAGGATCTGCTGCTATCGGCTTTTAGTGGTGAAGCCAAGCGTTTCCCGGATAACCGTTCCCTGCTCCTTGGTAAGGCTATACTGCTCCATCAGATGGGTCGTAATGATGAGGCCCTTGCCCAATGTGACCTGTTAATCAGAAAAGACTCGGAATTTATTAAAGCGCTGATTATCAAGGGACGGATTTTAAACAAGCTGGGTCGTGATGCAGAAGCGGAGAGAATGCTGGCCGATGCCGTCAACAGATACCCTGATCGGGTACGGCTCCGGCTGATTTATGCACGGGTATTGGTGCATGGTAATAAACTGGATCTGGCTCGGGAGCAGTTTGAAGCGTTGTTACAGCTATCCCCCAATGATGGTGAAATTATTTTATCCCTGGGGCTGATCGCTGTGGACAATAATATGGCCGATGAGGCAGAGGGCTATTTTTCCCGCCTGCTGGCATTGGGGCAGAAAAGTAGTACCGCTAATTATTACCTGGGTAAGTTAAGTGAAGGTAAGGGACTTTGGAATAAGGCCCGCCAATATTATATGAGTGTTACCCCTGGCAAGGAATTTGTAATGTCCCGGGTGTCGTTAACCCAGATGCTGGTTAAACAGGGGCAATGGCAGGAAGCTCGAAAACTGTTGGATCAATCCAGAGCCTTATACCCTGCCGGTGCTGAAAGTTTGTACATGCTTGAAGGAGAAATACTGGTTAAGCGTGAAGAGTTTAAGGACGCCCGGGCACTGTTTGATTTGGCAGTGAGTCGGTATCCCAAAAGTATCAACCTGCTTTATTCAAGAGCCATGGTTTTTGAAAAGCTGGATCGAATTAACGAGACAGAAGCTGATTTACGTGAAATCCTGGCGATGCAGCCGGACAATGCCGTAGTATTGAACGCGCTGGGCTATACCCTGGTGGACCGTACCAAACGCCTGGAAGAAGCTGAAGCACTGATTAAGAAAGCGTATAGCCTGAATAAAGAAGATCCAGCCATTATTGATAGCATGGGCTGGCTGCACTATCGCCTGGGCAAGCTTGAATTGGCACAAAAGTATCTTGAAGAGGCTTATAATAAATTTCCTGATGCGGAAGTGGCCGCTCACCTGGGAGAGGTTTACTGGATGCGGGGGGACAAGGACAAGGCCAGGGTGATCTGGAAAACAGCCTTGCAAAGCCAGCCAGGTAGTAAGGTGGTCATAGAAACACGGCAGCGTCTGGAAAAAGGCATCGCTGTGACTCAGTAGATTTAATAGGAGTACCTGGTGCTTGTTTCCTCACTAGTAAAAAGTCCAGCTGGCTATAGCTTACCTAATAACCGGCCGGTGACTTCTTCCTTCTGTGTCATTGGGGCTTGGTGGACACTTTTCCGACTGGGCTTCATCACTATCCTGGTGGTGCTATCTGGCTGTGCGTCCATGCATAGGGATACGGCTCAACTCAGTGATGCAGCAAAGCAACAGCGCTGGCAGGATGTGCAAAAACAGTTGTCCGAGATTCAAAACTGGCAGCTTGTTGGTCGGCTTGGCCTGAAAATACCAGGACGATCCGGCTCGCTGTCGGTAGACTGGTGGCAGCATCCCGAGAGGTTTGCGCTGCTTCTTGACGGCCCTTTTGGTCAGCCTCTGGCTCAGGTTCAGGGAAACCGTCAGGGGGTTATGGCAACTGTTGCCGGTGAAAGCGAACCGGTTATGGGTCCAACACCGGACTATCTGATGAGGCGGATTACCGGGTGGGATCTTCCTGTCAGCCATCTTCGCTATTGGGTTATAGGGCTTCCTGTACCGGGTCTTCAATCAAGGGTTGTTCTCGATGATTCAGGGTACCCAAAGATACTCCACCAAAGTGGCTGGGAAGTGACCTATCTGTCCTTTCGCCAGGAAAAAGATCTCCGTCTGCCATCCCGGCTGCGAGTCAGTGATGGTGATATTCGCTTAACCCTGGCTATTAACCGCTGGAACTTGGAAGGGCATAATTAAGGGCTGTTTTATCACCTGAAAGGAAAAAAGATGTATTCCAGACTGGTACTGCCTGCACCCGCTAAAATTAACCGGTTCCTGCATATTACGGGCAGAAGAGCCGATGGTTACCACAATTTACAAACCCTTTTTCAGTTTCTGGATTACAGTGATTTACTAACCTTTGAAGCCAGTTCTGAACTGGTTCTGGAAACCTCGGTACCTGAACTGGATTCTCCAACCAATCTGATAATCAGGGCTGCAAAATTATTACAACAAGTCAGTGGATGTAATAAAGGCGTTAAAATCACCCTGGATAAACGATTACCCATGGGAGGGGGCGTTGGTGGCGGTAGCTCTGATGCTGCTACCACGCTGGTTGCCTTGAATGTTATCTGGGAGCTGGGGCTTGATGAAAATGAGCTTGCCGCCCTGGGACTTCAGTTGGGTGCCGATGTGCCCGTCTTTGTCAGGGGCAGAAGTGCATTTGCTGAAGGAGTGGGTGAGCAACTGACGCCTATGAGTCCCTCTGAACCCTGGTTCCTGGTTTTAACACCGGATGTACATGTTAATACTATGGCCATGTATCAACATGAAGATTTGACAAGAGATACTCAGCCTATTAAAGTTTTCGCCGCTATAGATCAACAGGGGCGAAATGATTTTGAGCCTCTGGTTCGCCGTCTTTATCCAGAGGTTGAAAAAAGTTTAAACCTGCTTGATAATTTCGGACATTCGAGCACCGGGCCAGCCATGATGAGCGGTTCGGGGGCATGCGTATTCGCGCCTTATGCCAGTAAGGAAGCAGCAGAATCAGTACTGGCGGAACTTGGTTGCAAGGCTAAAGGTTTTGTAGCCTGCGGTATTAATCGCTCACCGCTACAAAGTGCGTTGAGTAGTTACTTATAGCCTTAGGTACTGGAAATCTTGAGTGGTTTTTTTGCTGACAGCGCTGAGTATGTTCAGAATGTGCACGAATTGAGTCATTATTTTACTGGGGTATCGCCAAGCGGTAAGGCAACGGGTTTTGATCCCGTCATGCGGAGGTTCGAATCCTCCTACCCCAGCCATTTTCCTTATTCCCTTCGCATCTTGTTATTTAGCCATGGTCGGTTGCCCGTCCGTGGTTCTGATTATTTCCACCTACGCCCCCTAAAAGGTAATTTCCTGTGTCGAAAATGATGGTGTTCGCCGGTAACTCTAATCCGGATTTGGTGCACAAAGTCGTTAATCAGTTGCATATTCCCCTGGGCAAAGCCTATGTTGGCCGGTTCAGTGATGGAGAGGTCGCGGTTGAAATTCAGGAAAACGTGCGTGGTAGGGATGTTTTTCTTATTCAGTCTACCTGTGTTCCAACCAATGATAATCTGATGGAGCTTCTGGTAATGGCGGATGCCATGAGACGCTCCTCTGCCGTTCGGGTAACTGCCGTGTTGCCTTATTTTGGCTATGCCCGTCAGGATCGTCGCCCCCGTTCTACCCGGGTGCCAATCAGTGCCAAGGTTGTTGCAGATATGATTGCCAGCGTGGGTGTTGACCGTGTGCTGACCGTTGACCTGCATGCGGACCAGATCCAGGGGTTCTTCGATATCCCTGTGGATAATATCTATGGCTCGCCTATTCTGCTTGACGATATTGAACGACAAAACTATGAAGATGCCATTGTTGTATCTCCTGACCATGGTGGTGTAGTTCGTGCCCGTGCAGTGGCCAAGCGCCTGAATACTGATCTGGCGATTATCGACAAGCGTCGTCCTGAAGCCAATAAAACTGAAGTAATGAACATCATCGGTGATGTTTCCGGCCGCACCTGTATTCTGGTTGATGATATGGTGGATACTGCGGGTACGCTTTGTCAGGCAGCCGCTGCCCTGAAGGAGAAAGGCGCAAATAAAGTCTACTCTTATTGCACGCACCCGGTTCTGTCCGGAAGAGCGCTGGAAAATATCGCCAATTCAGAGCTGGATGAACTGGTGGTAACTAACACTATTCCATTAAGCCCTGCTGCCCAGGCTCTGGGCAAGATCCGTCAGCTGGATATGTCGCCGCTGCTGGCTGAATCTGTGCGCCGGATCAGTAATGCTGAGTCTATCAGTGCTATGTTCCAGTGATAGCTATTGAAGAACCTTGAAATGAAAAGGTACCTGAAGAGGGTGCCTTTTTATTACCAGGTCATACTGGGTTGTTCAGGCGTTTTGATAATAGTCGCCTCAAATAAAATGTAGTGGTTTTTTATATGAACGACAAACAGCTTAAACGGATGATTGAATTCAATGGTTTGGGGTTCTATCCTTGCGCAAAAAAGACCGGCGCCCATCATAGTGGCAGCGGCAGCTTGAACACCAACTTCATCCAGCTCCAGAATAGCTCTTTGAATGATTTTGCTAATGATGAATTCGCTGCCCACGCAAGCCTGTGAGGATAAGAGGCTGAAATCAGCGAGACCTGGAGTAAATGCACTGCTTAGTATATTTTCTTTTTGCATTAATGCTTTGATGTCCCACTCAGATTCCACTTTTAATTTTGGAAGTACTACGTTCTTTCGGGGGGTATGAGGGCTGCTGCTGTCGGTCAGGCTCTTTAATGCGCGTAAACAGACACTGCTGCTGTTTGAGAAGCATATTTGGTGGCTACCAGCAGGAGGCATGGCGAGTAATACAGCATATTCATAACCTTCAAAAGGCAGCAGAGCAATATTCCATAGATAGTCTTCATGAGTTAATGTCCTATGCGCCGCATTTTGGTATTTAACTGCTGGGATAGGCGCCTGCGGTAAAGAAGGAGGAATGCCCTGATCGTGGAAATGAAAGTTGGGGGCACTATTCAGTTTTTTGGGCCACTTTGCTTTGAGGAGTACAGTGTTTAAAAGAACAATCTTGGTGGATTCTGGGAGGCGGTCGCTAAGAATGGCTGGTATTTTATTAGCAGTAGCCTCTTTAACCCAGTTGTTCAGTCTTTCTTTGAAGGCTAGTGAGTGTAATTCTGTAATTTTTTCCAGTTGGCCAAAACAGTTAGATGATGCTGAATGACCAAGAGCAAGCTTCAGGTCACTAAGATAGTCTTCCTCAAATTCAAACCCATTGGATTGGTCAATAAAAATACCATTGGTTACTTTCACAATTCCCGATGAGGTAATGTTCTTGGTTGCTACCGCAAAGCCAAAAAGTATTTTTTTAAGGTCTTCGGGGCTTGCCATGGCTGACGTAGATCTAAAAAACAGCTGGGAAAACTCATTATTCGTTGAACCTTGCGTTCCCCGGCTGATCATTACAAGAGGGGATAGCAGACTAAAGGGGGAGTAAATGTGATTTGCTTCAGACTTTGATTGGAAGGTTGGTTGTGTCATTGCTGCACTTAAATGGCTGGTCATTGGTCCTGTGATTTGGTTTGCGATATCCAGCCATTTTTGTTGGGTTAAATCAGGATCATCAGGGTAAGACAAATTAGTAAAGGCTAGTATTGCAACAGTTGTATTAATAAGGGCTATGCTTTTAAGTTTGGTAAGCTTTGGGGTTTTCATTGTTACTGCTCGCTTGTGTGGATAGGGCGAGAGCCGCTGAACTTATGATGAAATCTCCTGTGAATATAGCAAAGCTTGTGAGTTAAGCACTTTTTAAATTGTCAAGGGAATGGTTTTCGTTAGTAGCTATGCATTTGAAATTGCATTTTTGCAACATCAAGGTATGATACTGCACCTTTATATACAGTTGCCGTACCTGGTCGCAAGGTGGCGGCAGCGACTAGTGGAGAAAGAAAATGTCTGATGCAATGATTCTGAATGCGGAAGCACGGAAAGATGTAGGGAAAGGTGCGAGCCGCCGCCTGCGCCGTGCTGACCTGGTTCCTGCCATTATCTACGGTGGTGAGCAAGAGCCGGTACAGGTTACTATGGAAGGCAAGGCAATCCGTAAGGCCCTGGAAAGCGAAGGCTTCTACTCCCAGATTCTGACTCTGGTTGTTGAAGGTAAAAATCAGCAGGTGATTCTGAAGGATATCCAGCGTCATCCTGCCAAAGAATTCGCTATGCACCTGGATTTTATGCGTGTTGAAGCTTCCCAGGCTATTACTACTCACGTTCCTCTGCACTTCCTGAACGAAGAAGCTTGCAAGGGCGTTAAAGATCAGGGTGGTGCGATCACTCACGCTCGTGTAGAAGTAGAAGTACGCTGCCTGCCGGGCAATCTGCCAGAGTTCATCGAAGTGGACATGGCTGACATCGAGCTGGGTGGACACGTTCACCTGAGTGACCTGAAACTGCCTGAAGGTGTTGAGCTGGTTGCCCTGTCTCTGGGTGAAGACCATGATCTGGATGTTGCCAGCGTTCAGGCTACCCGCGCAACCAAGGATGACGAAGCTGCTGAAGGCGGCGAAGAGTAATCCTTTAAAATTCGAAACTGGTAATTATGGCGAAAGTAATGAAAGGACACTCCATACAATTGATTGTTGGGCTTGGTAACCCAGGTGCCAAGTATGAGGATACTCGCCATAATGCCGGTTTCTGGTTTGTTGAGCAGTTGGCTCGTGCCCATGGTGAAAACTTGCAGCCGGAAAAGAAATTTTTCGGCCTGTCTGCTCGCATAACCATTGGTGGACAGGATGTCCGCCTGCTTAACCCCACCACTTTTATGAATAACAGTGGACAGGCGGTGGGTGCAATCAGTACCTTTTTTAAGATCCCTCCCCAGTCAATTCTTGTAGCCCATGATGAACTGGATCTGCCCGCAGGTATCGGGCGTCTGAAGCAGGGGGGTGGCCATGGCGGTCACAATGGCCTGCGCGATATTATTGCCTCACTGGGTAACTGCAAGGATTTCCAGCGCCTTCGGATTGGTATAGGCCATCCGGGTAATAGCAAGGAAGTCATTAACTATGTGTTGCAAAAGCCTTCTGTGGCGGATAGGCAGCGTATGGATGCTGTTATTGGTGAAGCAGTGCGTATTACCCCGGAAGCCCTTAATGGCTCCTGGCAAAAAGCAGTACAAGAATTACATACCTTTTCTTCCTGATGAAGGGTACAAGCCCTGTACACAGCCACTGGGTGTTATGATATAGCCAGCTCAGGCAGGGGCCAGTAGTTTTCCTTGTCAGTTTGTTGTCCGCCTCGTTTCAGGGCATGATCCAGCAAGCGGCATACCAGCTTTTCGAATGGAATTCCTGCGGCTCGTGCGCCATCGGGAAAAAGGCTGGTGGGCGTCATTCCCGGCAAGTTATTTAGCTCTGAAAAAATGGGGCAACCTACCTCAGGTACAACAAAGTCGGATCGGCTAAGATCCCGGCAGCCTAATAGTTGATGAGCCTTTAAGGCTATTTCCTGTACCCGGTGATACTGCTGTTCTGGTAGCTGAGCTGGAATAATATGCTCACTCAGCCCTGGTGTATACCGGTGCACGTAGTCATACCAGGCGCCATCAGGTGTAATGATTTCCGTTACTGGCAATAGTGTGGTGTCCTCCAGATCAAGGATGCCAGCTGTAATCTCTTTGCCTGCGATAAATTCTTCCACGAGCAGTTTCTGATCTTTTTCAAAGCTTTCCCCAAGCTTTTCCCTGAGATCCTCATGGCCAGTGGCAAACTGAACCCCAATGCCTGAACCCTGTCCCAGCGGCTTGATAATAACCTGCTCACCCAGGCAGTCGAGGCAGCGTTGTACGCAGCTATCCAGCTCTTCATGACGGTGGACAATCTGATCTTTTGCCAGGGGAATGCCCGCCGCATGAAGAATCCGCTTGGTAACCGATTTGTCCAGGGCACTGGCGCTGGCTAAAACTCCGGAGCCTACATAGGCAATACCCATAATATCCAGTAGCCCTTGCAGTGAGCCATCTTCTCCCATCGGGCCATGGGCCACCGGAAATACCACATCCACTTTATGGGTAAGCAATTGAGCGGGTAGCTGTTCATCCAGTTCCAGGTGGATGACTTTTTCAAAATATTTCTCAACAGCCGGACTCAACCGCCCGGCGGATAAACGGGATACATCCGCTTCAGGAGAGGGGCCACCGCAAACAATAGCAACGGTTTTATTGCGAAGAGGCATCAGGGCAACCTTTAGATGATTAAAATGACTAAGGCTCACCAAGAATAGACGTGATTATGCACTCTCGCTACAGGGCCTAATTCTTTCCCGGGAGTCTCATGGGTTTGCGAAAGAGGTCAAGCTCCCAAGGCTGCCATTTATTTCTTAGCCTCTTTTTCTCGTTGTCGGAATTATTCTTATCAATGGCTGAGAGTTCATTTGACATGTCTGTATAGGTAGAGAATTGGCAGCTAAGCCAGCAGTCATCCATAGTATTATCATCCGGAGGATCTGTTGCGCACCCGGTAAATAAAATGATAACGGGTAATAGCCGATGTGAATTATTCATACTGCTTTGAAGAGAATAATGACTTTATACAGTGTAGCTGATTGATAGAAATGACAATTCAAGTATTTTCCGAAATAAAAAATAGGGTTGCACTTCTGTACTGTTACAGCAGTACATCTTTAAGGCTTGATTATGACTGAAGGTTCCTGGAAGGAATTTCTTGAATTGCTGGAAAGGCGACAAAATGCCGGTGATTTGGAAAATATCCTGAATGTGCTGCTAACCCCTGAAGAGTGTGAAGCGATTGGAAATCGTCTGGCAACGCTCCGGGCCTTGCTGGCCGGTAACGAAAGCCAGAGAGAAATCGCAGCCAGGCTTGGGGTCAGTATTGCCAAGGTAACGCGTTGTTCAAATAACCTGAAGCAACTTTCCAGTTCTGAAAAAGCCATTATTCAATAAAATACTACTAACGGGCAGGGTAGTGCATGTCGGAAGCAGCAATAATACCGTCCAGTGGACAGGTTAAAACAAACAGAGGGGCTATTTTAGGTAGCGCTGTAATTGTTAGTGGAACCGCTACTGGAGCGGGTATGTTTTCAATGCCAGTGGCTACTAGTGGTATGTGGTTTGTACCATCCCTGTTGATGCTGCTATTTGTCTGGTTCTGTATGTATAGCGCTTCGCTTTATTTGCTGGAAGCGAATATGCGTTTTCCCATTGGTGCCAGTTTTGACAGCATCGCTGAAAAAACCATAGGGAATATTGGACGACTGATTAATGGTTTGTCTGTTGGCTTTGTCTGCTACGTGCTTACTTATGCTTACATCTCTGGTGGCAGCTCCATTATCTCCCATTCGCTAAAGGCGGTGGCTGATATTACCCTGGCTCCCTCTTATTCCAGTCTTATATTTGCGGTGGTACTGAGTTCTATTGTTGTGCTGGGTACCAGAGCGGTAGACCGGGTGACTACTGCATTACTAGGGGGCATGGTTATCAGCTTTCTCGGTTTTACCAGTGGGTTGGTTACCCAGGCGGAAAGCCAGCTGTTGTTTCCGGCCCTGCAAAGCTCGGATACCCTGCCTTACGCTTTTGCGGCGCTCAGCTTCGTCACCGTGAGCTTTGGGTTTCAGAATTGCGTTCCCAGCATTACCCGTTACCTGAAAAAAGATGCCCATGCTGTTCGCAAGGCGCTGTTATGGGGTTCGTTAATTACTCTGGTATTTTACATTGTCTGGTTGATCAGTATTTTTGGCAATCTGGGTCGTGACCAGTTTCCGGCAGTGATTGCTCAGGGTGGTAATATTGGTAGCCTGATTCGTGCCTTGGAAGCTAATGGCTTGCAGTCTGGCATGTCCAATATCTTGCAGCTGTTCTCTAATATGGCTGTGGCCAGTTCATTCTTGGGGGTTAGCCTCAGTCTGTTTGACTATATTGCTGACCTGTTTGGTTTTGGTCATGACCTGAAGGGACGCCTGAAAACTGCCGCTGTCACCTTCATTCCTCCGACACTGCTGGGGGTGCTATTACCAAACGGTTTTATTGCAGCCATTGCATTTGCCGGTGTGGGGATGGAGGTGTTCTGTATTATTACACCCGTACTGATGGCCTGGGTAGGACGCAAAAATAACGCAGAGGGTTATCAGGTATCTGGTGGCAAATTGCGTATGATGTTGGTTATGGGCTTTGGTATTCTTTCTCTGGTGCTGGCAGCGTTGGATAGTTTCTCTCTGTTGCCCTGGTTCGGGAAATAAAGGGGGAAGATATATATACCCCCTGCACTGAATAGTGGCTTCATCTGTTGAAACAAGGCTGAGCTTCTGCTGACCAAGAGCTGTATGGTGTTGGCAAAGCCTGGCTTTTCTTCGTCTTCGTTCAACCAGCCAGTCGGCCCACTGTCGAAGTTCACTGGCTGGATTGTTTTTCAGTGCTTCAATCAGGCTATTGATGCGATAGCAAGAATTATCCTCGCCCATTACGTGCAATGTTTAAAAGAGTCTATCCAGAATCGAAAGAGTACTCCCGCCGAACTAGGCGGGTGGTGAATTTCGTTCAGCCCGTTAGGGCTGATCTTGGTTTCTGATATATTCAGTTATTAATTCAAGTGGCGCACCACCGCAACTACCCGCAAAGTACGATCTTGACCACAGAACCGGCTTTCGATACGCACCTGCAATATCACAAACCCCCTGTCTCAGTCGTCTGAATGAAACAGCTTTCAGGCTGTTTATCAGTTTCGCAATAGCTGGCGTGCTGGGCGATAACTCAACCGAAAGATGAACGTGATCGGCTTCACCGTTGCAGTCTGTTAGCTCTGCCTCAAAGTTTCCGCATATCTCAGAAAATATTTCTCTCAGTCTGGATAGGTGCAACTCGCCAAGCACTTTCTTTCTGTACTTTGTCACAAAAACAATGTGGCAGTGCAAAGTATAAGCACTGTGTCAGCCTTTCTTTATTTCTTGCATACTAATGTTTTATATTCCATTTTATACCCTGTAATTTAAGCATTAAAGATTAACATGCTGATTGGATAAATGAAGATTCTCAAGGCCTATAAATTCAGACTGGAGGCGACACCAGAGCAGCATGTAAGACTCATGCAGCTCTGCGGTACAGCTCGTTTTGTCTGGAATAGAGCATTGAGTATCTGCAATGAAAAGTGGGAGTCTGGCGAAAAAATCCCGTCCTCATACACAATGGCTAAGTGGCTGCCAATCTGGAAGAAAGATGACGAAACCAGCTTTCTCGCTCAGGGATGGTATGAGTTCAGACGGCAGCTTGAGTATAAGCAAGCGTGGGCAGGCGGCGAAGTGGTTGCTGTTAATCCGGCATACACTAGCCAAGCCTGTAGTGCTTGTGGTCATACTGACAAAGCAAACAGAAAGACTCAGGCAAAATTCATTTAATTTTTAAGTGTAAAGTGATGTATGTTATTTTTTGATCAATTAAATTCGGGGTGCTCATAAGTAGCTATTAATAAGGGACTAAAAGTATTCCAAAACAAGTAGTAAAGTAAAGACTAGAGTAAGATGAATAAACTATCGACGTAAATGGGAATCGCTTTTTTTGATTGCCATCAAGTCTTTTAGATGTTACGTAAATATACGGATTGGTGTTGTTCAGCTATTCCCGCATGATGAACGTCGATGATCGTTGGTATTGACAATAAGGCAGCAAAAATAATGAAGCCGATCAAAACTGAGCCGCCAATTAACAAAGCGGAGCTTTAAAGAAAAAATGTCACCCCTGAACGTAGCTACGATATGGCCGGTTATGATGTATCGAATGGAATCACCCTTTTCTCTTCAATACCATGAGTTACTGTGTAAAAAAGCCCCTCCCACGTTTTTATCAGCCAATGCAAAAAATAGCCCTGTATCCATTTCCATAATGCTATACGGACTCCTTTTGAGCGGGTTCTTAAAGCTTCCTGAAACTGGGGACAGCACAGTTCCTGTATTTGATCTACGAGAAAAGCAAGCATCGTCAGATAGGCCAGATTTGTGGCTAAGTGCTTCTCACCGTGACCGTAGTTATGTTCGAGATCGTAGCCTTGATTTTTCAGGGTGTTAAACGTCTGGTTCTCAATATGCCATCGGCAGCGCCCTCCTTTCATGACGGGTTCTATGGTTTCTTCGTTAAGCGGAATATCAGTCACCCAGCACCAGATATGCTGTTTACCTTTTTTATCGGTTTCGACAAAATCAAGCACATTAACCTGTTCTGCATATTTTGCCTTGTTCAGCCTGACGTCATTGGCATAGCGAAACCACCACTTAATTCCAGTCTCTTCATTAACTTTTTCAGCACGGTGAACTTTTCCTTCTTTATCCAGCTCATCCATCGCTTCAACCAGCGAGGCATGGTTGCCATCTTTCGCGACAATGATGTAATGCCAGCCATAACTCTTAATCAGTTGGACAGTGGGGTTGTCAGCATAAAGACTGTCCAGAAGAATAACGAACTTTAGACGTGGGTGATGCTCTCGTATGGTGGCAAACAACCGTTTAATGGCATTTTTTTCACAGTCATTTTTGGTCGAACCGTCCTGGCAAACTATGGCTTCCGGTGCCAATGGCAAGACTGTTTTTTGATCCGGGTGAGCAATGCATGCTGCCATTAACTGGTGGTAGTGAGCTTCGTTGGCCTTTCCCTTATTTTTAGTACAGCACTCCTGACAAGGTTTTTTATTATTGCAGGAGTAAAATAGCCCAGTTCCATCGATCGGGAGCAAGTAGTGATTTTTCAAGTTCCCGCAGTGAAATTCGAATGCCTTCAGTAATCCGCCCCTTTGGACGTTAGACAGCAATGTCTTAAAAGGCTTTTTGAACTCTACGGGATCTATTGGATCCAGGATTTCCCGCATACTGGTATCACAGGGAGCACGTTTTTTTATCTGATACAGGTGCTCAAGGTTATGCCTTACTTCTTGCTCTGTTTTATCACGCTCAAACGAGAGGAGCGATGGGTACTTGAGATGCATCATGGCAAAAGCGGACATGGAGGCATCATGTATTGTTATTTTTCTGGAATCCTTGTTTGGTCGGACATCTGGAATTTGCTCATAACTTTCAGAAATCGTAGTAATTAAACTGTTTGCACAAAGATGCTTACGACTTTTTTGGAATGGATAAGCCATGAGAGACAGCCATTGATAAAGTATCCCTATCAAAAGTAGACGTTATTTTGTGCGAAATCACTCCATTTGGAATTTACTGTAAGCCTTGCTGTTGCAGTGATTTAATTGATGTCACGGGAATAGCTGCCTTGATAGCCATAAATTGACCAAACAGCTTGAAGATGCAAACTGGCAGAATAAAACATCAAAGGTTGGGACGGGTGTTAATGATGCGATAAAAAAATATGGTAACGGCATTAAAGGAAATGAGGTTGTTGTTGCAGTGATCGATTCCGGGGTCGATATTAATCATCCGGATTTAAAAAATAAGATCTGGGTCAATAAATATGAAATACCGGGTGATGGTATCGACAATGATGGCAATGGCTATGTGGATGATGTTCATGGCTGGAGTTTTCTGGGAAAAAATCAGGCCCATGCCAATGTTGAAGCAACCAGGATGTACAGAGATAAAACATTGGCGTTCAGAAATGACACCAGCAAACTCCAGCTATTCCCGTGACATCAATTAAATCACTGCAACAGCAAGGCTTACAGTAAATTCCAAATGGAGTGATTTCGCACAAAATAACGTCTACTTTTGATAGGGATACTTTATCAATGGCTGTCTCTCATGGCTTATCCATTCCAAAAAAGTCGTAAGCATCTTTGTGCAAACAGTTTAATTACTACGATTTCTGAAAGTTATGAGCAAATTCCAGATGTCCGACCAAACAAGGATTCCAGAAAAATAACAATACATGATGCCTCCATGTCCGCTTTTGCCATGATGCATCTCAAGTACCCATCGCTCCTCTCGTTTGAGCGTGATAAAACAGAGCAAGAAGTAAGGCATAACCTTGAGCACCTGTATCAGATAAAAAAACGTGCTCCCTGTGATACCAGTATGCGGGAAATCCTGGATCCAATAGATCCCGTAGAGTTCAAAAAGCCTTTTAAGACATTGCTGTCTAACGTCCAAAGGGGCGGATTACTGAAGGCATTCGAATTTCACTGCGGGAACTTGAAAAATCACTACTTGCTCCCGATCGATGGAACTGGGCTATTTTACTCCTGCAATAATAAAAAACCTTGTCAGGAGTGCTGTACTAAAAATAAGGGAAAGGCCAACGAAGCTCACTACCACCAGTTAATGGCAGCATGCATTGCTCACCCGGATCAAAAAACAGTCTTGCCATTGGCACCGGAAGCCATAGTTTGCCAGGACGGTTCGACCAAAAATGACTGTGAAAAAAATGCCATTAAACGGTTGTTTGCCACCATACGAGAGCATCACCCACGTCTAAAGTTCGTTATTCTTCTGGACAGTCTTTATGCTGACAACCCCACTGTCCAACTGATTAAGAGTTATGGCTGGCATTACATCATTGTCGCGAAAGATGGCAACCATGCCTCGCTGGTTGAAGCGATGGATGAGCTGGATAAAGAAGGAAAAGTTCACCGTGCTGAAAAAGTTAATGAAGAGACTGGAATTAAGTGGTGGTTTCGCTATGCCAATGACGTCAGGCTGAACAAGGCAAAATATGCAGAACAGGTTAATGTGCTTGATTTTGTCGAAACCGATAAAAAAGGTAAACAGCATATCTGGTGCTGGGTGACTGATATTCCGCTTAACGAAGAAACCATAGAACCCGTCATGAAAGGAGGGCGCTGCCGATGGCATATTGAGAACCAGACGTTTAACACCCTGAAAAATCAAGGCTACGATCTCGAACATAACTACGGTCACGGTGAGAAGCACTTAGCCACAAATCTGGCCTATCTGACGATGCTTGCTTTTCTCGTAGATCAAATACAGGAACTGTGCTGTCCCCAGTTTCAGGAAGCTTTAAGAACCCGCTCAAAAGGAGTCCGTATAGCATTATGGAAATGGATACAGGGCTATTTTTTGCATTGGCTGATAAAAACGTGGGAGGGGCTTTTTTACACAGTAACTCATGGTATTGAAGAGAAAAGGGTGATTCCATTCGATACATCATAACCGGCCATATCGTAGCTACGTTCAGGGGTGACATTTTTTCTTTAAAGCTCCGCTTTGTTAATTGGCGGCTCAGTTTTGATCGGCTTCATTATTTTTGCTGCCTTATTGTCAATACCAACGATCATCGACGTTCATCATGCGGGAATAGCTGAGCAAACTCCTTAAATCCGATGCTTTAATAAAAGAAAGTTTTGAAGATGGTGCCTTGGCAGCAAACACGCCGGATAAAATTAACTACCACTACAATCTTGAGTTTAACCCACTGGAAACCTATGACCCGGATGATGCTTCTAAAGCCATTCGAGACTACCCATCTTTTAAACAACCCTTCTATGGCAATAATGATGTAACAGGGCTTGATGCATCTCATGGAACCCATGTGGCCGGTATTATTGCGGCAAGGCGCGGCAATGGACGTAAAGATGAGTCCGGTGCCTTAATCACTGATGGCATAGCACCACAGGCTAGAATCATGTCTGTCCGGGTTGTGCCTGATGGGGATGAGCGTGATGAAGATATAGCCAATGCTGTTCGCTACGCAGTGGATAATGGTGCCAGAATCATTAATATGAGCTTTGGGAAAGTGTTCAGCCCTGAGAAAAAACAGGTTGCCAAGGCTTTTGAATATGCAGCTAGCAAGGGCGTATTGATGGTGCATGCGGCTGGTAACTCAAGTTTTGATATAGGCGATAATGGACATTTTCCCTGCCGTTTTGAAATGAGCGATATGGTTAAAAAACACTGGATAGAGGTTGGGTCTACAACAAAGAGCTTTAAGCGTGATGAGTATGTTTCATCCTTTTCAAACTTTGGTAACCAGGAAGGAAAGGCAAAAATCGACGTCTTTGCGCCAGGCTCTGCCATTGTATCAACCATTCCTGGTGGCGGTGTAGCCTCATTTAACGGTACCAGTATGGCTACCCCCCATGTTGCCGGTATAGCTGCTCTGGTTCTGTCTCATGCGCCAGAGATGACTGGAGCAGAAGTAAAAGAACTATTGCTTGATAATGTGCAGGATTATAGCGATAAGACAGTACTAAGCCCCGATGAACACTATGTTGACTTTGGCTCACTTAGTATCACCGGTGGTGAGGTCAGTGCTATTAAGTCTTTAGATGCACTTTATAATGAATAGATATTCAGAGAAGAGGTAGTTTGAAATACCCACTTATTTATGCCGGTTGTATAAATAAGTGGGTATCCTATAGATCCTATTATAAGCTATAAGATATATCATCAAGATTAAATAGTAATTCCTGAAGCCCCTGTTCAATAGGACTGCACCTGATAATAAGGACGCTGCGTTGCTGGGAGTCGGACTCTAGATTATACTTCTGCAGAGCATGCACGATGCAACTATTTTTATCACCCCGAAACCTTTGGTCAACAATATAACCTCCTAGCCTGCCTCCTGCTATTGATATAATTTCTTTAAACCCACACTCTTCCCGCTCTTGAACATTCATGCTCGCAACAGGCTGATATAGAATATCAGCATCATCGCGAATCTTCGCTTTCAGTTTTTCATGATTTATCAAACCCAGCTCCATTTTAGCCTCACTTCCTGCAATAACCTGATAAGGTGTTAACTCACTGAAAAATAGAATATCGCATGTTGGTAGTCTGGATTTTTTTTTACTCTTCCTATCCATAGCAACTGCATGACATAGAGTGTTACCATTAAAAAGCTCCACCCCGTTCCATTCAAAACTGCTTAGATGCAGCCATTGCTGATTGCTATATAAATCTTCAGTTTCAATATCACGATCCTGATGCCACAATATTCTTTCTTTTATACCTGAAGTGCTACAGCGAAAAACAAGCTCACATGCAAAATTTTGAAAGTCGATAATTTCTTTTACTATCAATAAAATTTTTTTAATCAGATTGTAAGCCTGGTGGAAAATTAGTTCATTCTCATACAGTTCTTCTTTATAAGTGGTTATAAATGATTTTCCAAGATAGAAGCCTGCGTAAAATCTAATCTCATCGTCTCCATTAACCCATCCTCTGTGAACAGTTGCCACCATCTTTTTAACAAAAAATTTATCGTTCAACATATCATTAATTGTTGCAAGATCATTTGAATCTATTCCTAGTACTGCGCTAGCAAAATTTTCCTCCCATATAAAGTGACCTTTTTTATCTAGTTCTTTGGCAATACCCCTGGAGCTTAATAACTCTTTCTGCTTACTATCAAAATCGTCAATAGCATCTGCTGCCTCCATCATTGAAAAAGTGGAACCCACGAAAAAAAACAATAGCATTGATAGTAAAAGTGGGACTTTTACAGGATGTCTGAGCATTTTTGAGCCTCTTGCTTGCTTTTTAGGCAAAAATAATCAAAAGGTTATTATAGCAATAGAGCTGAATTCGGCATGAAAGTTTAGAGGTCAGTTGAACCAGTCAGGTATGCTGGATGCTTAGAAAAAACTTCTTTTTTTGGAACGAATAGAACATAATTCCTGAATCTCAGTAATTACAAGTCCTCTCAATATAGGTCTCTTGAATTGCAGTAGAAAATTTATGGCTGTCCTAAAATATTTTATTTTATCATTATGAAGAAAGTTGCTAAAACGGTTCGGTAACACCAGCCCCTAATCCTGAACTGGTTTAAGACAAAAAAGGCATATTTTAGTGGAATGGTCTAAGGCTTAAAAACGAAGGTAAAAGTGATTACGAGAAAAGCCTACAGCTACATCAAGCATTTAGTAAGCCATCTGAGCTAAAAATGCCCCACAGGTTTTGTTGATGCAGCTTATTTTTATAGAAAAAGACACTTCATATATATATCTTAACTTTAGAGTTAGTATGACATGAACGTTTGGTTATATTTTAAAAATTGTGTGCAAAAATACATCCAAACGTTTTTTCAGATTCGGTATTATTCTTGATTATTGCGTTGTCGCCGCTATTTATGCCGCTTTTTTCTTTTCTTTGACTATTCCGTCAGTCAAACTATTAAAATTGAACTCATATTTTTGGCTATATCGGTTCCAGCCCTCACGAATAGGTAATCTGGGGATAATTCCTGCGAGTGCAAATCTTAGCATGCCAGCGGTGGTTGTATCCTGATCCCGCCAAGGAATCCTTGAAATGCCCACGCTTGCTTGATTTTTACAGACGGTCAACAGTTGCAATAATGCGTATCCAGCCATCTTCAGATGCATCCACCGCAACAGAGTTCTCAGCTTTTGCTGCCATAACTGGCGGCAACCAAATGAATGTTTAATTTGCTGAAACATGGGTTCAACCGGCCATCTTTTCGCATAAATACGAAGGATGTCTATACCTTCAAGTCCAGTATTGGTTGCAATGAATATACGGCTTTCTGTCAGTCCTTTATCATTTTCAAACCGACCCCAGACAACCCGAACCTTGCGGCCTTTCAGGAAGCGAGCCCGACATACCCGGGTGCGATAACGTATCTTTCGAAATCTGCCGTATATTCTTACGGTTGTTTGATATTCCGGTAGCTTCTCCACTTCCGGGGGCGTCATTTTGATGCCATACTTTTTGGGTCGCCCACGTTTTTTTGCAGTGGACTCCAACGGTAAGGCATACAATGCCCGGTTTAACGGGATTTGCCCTACTACTTCATAGCCCATTTCCAGAACGGGTTGCATTAGCGTCCAGTTCATATACCAACAGTCTGTCAGCAAGCGCAGTCCTTGCACCTTCACCTCTTGCCTCACTACTTTTAGCATGGCAACAGCGATTTTTAGCTTACTGGCATTGCCTGAAGCAGGAGATGGAAAGGAAAGCACAGGGATGGCAGTAAATACTTCATCTTTAGCCCGCTCAAATACAACAGCCAGGGATACCCAGCATTGTCCCCAGATATACGTTGGCCGGTTCCTTTTTTTACTGTGCTGGTGATGGGTTCGGCAAGCGGGAGCCTTGTCAGAAAAACGCTCCACCACCCAATCATCAAGACCAATGTTGATAAGTTCACCCCGTGGTACTTTTGAGCATACCAGCTGAATGAGCCGGCATGCGAGGCTCCTCCACCGCCACTTGCCTTGAGAGAGCCAATGGTGGTAACTGCTCCATACGCATTGAAAGTTATTAATAGATAACAGCGCCTGAGTGACAAAGCCTTGCCCGGATAGCATGCAGCCAAAAAGAAGTTCGCAGAACGTAGGTACTGCTGTTGGGGATAGCGCTGAAGCAAGAAACGTTGTATATAAGGCAAGCTCCCGGAGGATCTCTTTATGATCTGAAGTGAGCATAGCAACCATCTTTGTATTTTGTTTGGAGATGGTTGCTATTAACCGATTTCAGATGAAAATCGTACTATTGTTCTTTGGTAACTCTAAAGTCGAGATATATATAAGTCCTTACCATAAAGTTGCAGGGCGGATTCAATAGTATGGAAATAAATACTTCCTGCTCCAAGTTTGCTCATAAAAATACCGTGACCGAGATGAAAGACTGTATGAATAAAATTTAGCTTGTTTGGCTTCCCCTTTACAGGAGAAGCAAGGGCATAAAATCTTCCAGGGGAAAAAATGCTTGATGATTTGTCAGTTATTCTACTTTTTGTTTTTATTGTAAGTAGTCACTCAAACGAAATCAGATATTTTTGACCAAATAGATCAAATATACGTTTGACCTCTTGTTCGAATTCCTTGAAATCCATTATTGACAGCAGGTTCAGCCATTCATACTTCACTTTTCTCCACAATATTTCTATCAGGTTTAGCTCAGGTGAATAGGTTGGTAAAAAACAGACTAAGAGCTTTTTCTCAATTGCCCAGTCTATTACTCTTTCTCTGAAAAGTTTGCTGGTATGAATGCTGGCATTATCCACCATGACGATGGTATAGCGCTCATTAGAGCTGTACTTGGGTTCTTCCATCCTGGCGGCAAAATCATCAAAGACACTGATAACTGTTTCGCTGTTAACACAACCTGTTACTGGGTAGTAGAAAAGGTCATTGGCACGATTCATAAATCCCAGCACATTGATACGCTTACTTTTTACAGAGGGTATTTTTAGCTGTGAGCCTTTTTCTTGCCAGCCATAGGGGACACAAGGCTCTTGACTAAAACCAGATTCATCAAAGTAAAACAGATTGACAAGCCCTTTATCCTCAGCATATTGGGCCTCTTTCAAGGCAGACTGGCAACATCTGAATTGCTCCTCATCGCGCTTATGGCTGCAAGCTTTACGAAACCGCTTATAAACAAGTCCCAGCTTTTTTTAAAAGTCTCGACAGGGTTTGCTTTGAGGCAACCTTACCGGTTTCCTCTGCAATCTTTGTTTGAACATAAGACAGCCTGCGAGGTTCCTCGGAGACAATCTCTCTAATGCGTTGTGCTTCCTGGTCAGTATAGATAGGTGGTTTTCCACCTTCATGTTTTTTGTACAAGCCGCGAAGGCCATAATCATCCCAGGCATCAATCCAGTCAGAGACTGTCTGATATCGAACTTCAAATATTGCAGCAATCTCGCTCATAGAATAACCACGTATGCTGAGTAAAATAGCATGAGCCCTTTCCCTTAGGTACGGATATGGCCCATGTCGAATAGCTTCTCTCAATGTTTTTATGACAGCGACATCGGTTACTGGATCAACAGTTTTCATCGTGACAACAGCGAAATTAACGATATTAGGCAATGAGTATAGCCAAATTGGAATGGGGAGTTATTAAACGGTCGTACAGTTATTTTTATCTATTAGCGGTTGCGTGAGTACTTATAGCTTTGGAATGATGTAATGCCAGAAAATAAAAATACATTTACTTCATGGCAGGTTATAGGGTTATTGGTTAGGGATATTTCTCTATTGTCGAGGCTTTTGCATGAGGGTAAGCATTGCATGTACTGTGCTGGATGGTGATATAATAGCAATAATATTCTTTTTTTATAAACATGATCAATATGAATCCAGTCCACATACTGGAAACCTTGAAGTGAGAAGCAGATATGATTATGCCCATAAGGGCTGTACTCCTGGCAGGCGGTAGTAGCGGGTAGTTTGCAATATAACTCCCCGTTAATAGTGAATGGGTAGTAACGAAATCCCTCCTGAATTCAAGTCATAAATGCATAACCCATGACTTTTCTTGCATTCACTCCAGTTAACTCTTTGAATGCCTCATATGGTGTTTTGTAACCGAGGCATTTCCTGGGCCTGCTGTTCAGCTTGTCTACCGCAATGATAACGTCTCTTTCTTTGACGTTATGAAGCTCCATTGATTTGGGAAAGTACTGCCTGAGCAGCCCATTGGCATTCTCATTCTGGCCTCTCTCCCAAGAGTGGTAGGGCACAGCAAAGTAGCTGTCGCAGCTCAAGGCTTTGTTGATTGCTTCATGCTGAGCAAATTCCTTACCGTTGTCGTAAGTGATCGTTTTAACAAACCTTTTCAGGGGCTTGAGTGTATCAATCACTGCCTGTTTAACCGCTTTTGCTTTCTTTCCTGGCAGCGGAACAGCAAGGCGCAGTTTAGTCTTTCGCTCATCCAGTGTGGCAATGGCACCCTTATGGTTTTTGCCGATTACGGTATCCGCCTCCCAGTCACCAACACGCCCCCTGTTGTTGACGATCTCCGGGCGCTCTTCAATACCTACCCGGTTAGGTATGCCTGTTCGGTTATGAGCTGAACCATATCGCTTTCGGTACGTTTTTTTCTGATGGCGCAAGTGTTTATACAGGGTACCGTCAGTGCGCTTATCATCCTCTATGAACTGGTAAATCGTCTCATGATGCAACTTGATTATCCCTTCTTTTTCAAGCCTTCCAGCCACTTGCTCAGGACTCCAGTCAGCCCGGATATCTTGAGCAATCCGTCGCTTAATATCTTCCGTCAACTTCACCGCCTTGGGTTTTTCCTTATGACGCTGTTGAGCCTTACGATGAGCCTGCTGGTGCCTGTAACCACGCTGCCCTGTGTTGCGTCCTAACTCCCGTGACAGCGAACTCTGTGAACGCCCGAGTTTTTCTGCAATTTTATTTTGAGAAGTCCCATTTTTCAGTTCGATTTCGATATAATGTCTCTCTTCAGAGCTAAGGTGCTTAAAGGCCATCCTTGGCGTCCTCTGTTTGGTTTGGTTGCTTAACAGAGTACCCCTGAGTTCTGATTCACTTCAAAGGCTCTGTAACAACCCTCTGGTTACAGAGGTTATGCATTTATGATACAAATTCAGGAATAATTAAATTAATAATTTAAAAAATTATTCTGATATATAAAAGGCGTGTTAATACCTCCCATCAGAATTATCTGAAATGACTGATTTGAAAATGTTTTTTTAAACTAATAATAGAACTCAATTGATTATACATATGCTGTCATGTTCTTTTTTGATGGGGGTCAATTTTTTACTAGTAGAAAACAGGCCAGATCAAAGTGAGTTTTAAATCACCTGATGTGTTGTATCATGATGATCATCATGATTTCTTTTTACACATTTTTTAGCCTTTGTCTGCCTCCCCTTCGTAATAGACGTATTAACCCGTTAAAATGGCCACTCTGACTAATCTGAAAATCATTTATCTGGATATTAGGCATGGTAGGTAGGTTGCTTCATTACTTTAAAAAGGAGTGGTTTCTTGGGGGGATGCTGTTAGCAATAGCTCTGGCAGCAGTTATACCTTCCGTTGGGCAGTCAGGTGGTGCCTTGCATCTGGATAAATTCACTACTGCCGGCATTGCGCTGATTTTCTTTTTACATGGAATTGGTCTGTCGCCTGAGGCTATTCGGAGGGGGGTTAGCAACTGGAAACTGCATTTATTTGTTCAGGGTACTACCTTTGTTGCTTACCCGTTGCTGTGGTTGATTTTTGGTCCAGGTTTTCGTGTCATCATGCCAGAAGCTTTGGCACTGGGTTTTTGTTACTTATTTGTACTACCCAGCACCATATCCTCCTCGGTAGCCATGACCAGTGTGGCTAGAGGGAATATTCCCGGAGCTATATTTAATGCTTCATTATCCAGTTTGTTGGGAATTGTGATAACACCCTTGCTGATTCAGCTTTTTATGGGGATGGAAGGCGTTAAAATGGATGTGGTGGCAACGGTGGTGTCTATTGCAACCATGCTGTTATTGCCTATGGTCGTGGGTCAGTTATTAAGGCCATTACTACGGGGTATTCTTGAAACTCATAAAGCCATTACTCATAAAATTGATAAGTGGGTCATTCTCCTGATCGTATTTAATGCCTTCAGTGATTCTGTCGTTGATGGAATCTGGGCTGACTTTGCCTTGTCTACCTTAGCGCTTACTTTGGTATTGGCCGTGGTTATTTTGCTGGTTGTTGTTCACACTGTACAGTGGACTGCCCGTCATATAGGATTTGTCAGGGAAGATGAGATTACAGCCGTTTTCTGTGGTAGCAAGAAAACCCTGGCAGCGGGGGTGCCAATGGCTAAAGTGATATTTGGGGCGAGTCCAATGCTGGGTATGCTGTTACTGCCTATTATGTTTTATCACCAGGTACAAATTTTCTATTGTGCTATTTTAGCCAGTCGTTACGCTAATCAAAAAGCTGGGATAAAGGATGTTTAGCTAGGCGGTGCCGAGAGAATTACTGTAGAGGTTTTCTAATAAGAGAGGTAATAGCGATGCAGTGGACTGTGTATTTGTCTGGTGAAATCCATACGGATTGGCGACAACAAATCATGCAGGGAGCTGAAGCACTTGGTTTGCCTGTACTGTTTACATCAGCTGTCACTGACCATGATGCCAGTGATGCGGCGGGAGATGTATTAGGTGATGAGACAGAAGGATTCTGGCGGGATCATAAATCCGCGAAGGTGAACGGGATTCGCACAAAAAGCCTGATCGAAAAATGCGATATAGCGGTGGTTCGGTTTGGTAATCAATATAAACAGTGGAACGCAGCATTTGATGCAGGATTCTGTGCTGCCTTGGGAAAACCGTATATTACCTTACACGACCAAGAAATTATCCATCCACTTAAAGAGGTAGATGCTGCCGCCATGGCCTGGACTCAGACACCTGAGCAGGTTGTTGAGCTTCTGAGATATGTCACTGCTACGTCATCATAAAAACAACGAGGATAAAACAGTGAGCGAAAGTGTTGCAAAGACTGAATATAAACCATCGGTGGAAGTCGATGCCGAAAAGATAAAGCATGCTAAAACCATGACAATGGTTATCTATGGTTTGCAGGCTGTTTCCTTTATTTTTGGCATTACATTTATTATTGCTGTCATTGTCAATTATGTTAAAAAAGAGGAAGTGGGAGGCACCTGGCTGTCATCTCATTTCCGCTGGCAAATCCGTACTTTCTGGTTCAGTGTTTTGTGGACTATTATTGGCGCGGTGACGGTTTTTTTGGGAGTAGGCTATTTCATACTGTTAGCCAATGCTATTTGGGTGATTTACCGGATTGTCAAAGGCTGGCTCGCCCTTGTGGATGATAAGGAAATGTACTGTTGTTAGATGCCCGGTGCAGCCAAAATACAGGGTTTTATCCACATTGACCTGTTATCTAATTATAATTTTAAAGGTTATATGATGATGGCTGCATCTCTCATCTACTGGATGAGAGGGGCGTTATTTGAAATCTGAGAATATTAAATGGGCATGAGAGAGGTTGAAATTTTCGATGGTTTTTAATGATAGGGGTATAAATGGGAAATAGAAAATAAATAGCCTATAAATAAAGCAAGTTATACTGCGGCTGGATCTACGATGTTGAGTATTTTCCACTTGATTCGAGCGGATTATAAAACAAGGTGGTTTTACTGGCGGTTATTTAAAAGCTTTCTATTCACAATAACGGCTGGCTTTATGATGTTAGTAACAGCTAGAACGTTATCGGCCAAAACAAATGAAGGCTATTACCGTTTTCCAGCCCTTTATGAAAATACTATTGTATTTACAGCAGAGGGAGATCTTTGGGTTGTTGGACTAGAAGGAGGCCTGGCCAGACGGCTAACCAGCCACCCGGGTATTGAATCTGATGCTTCTATTTCCCCCGATGGCAAAACCGTGGCATTTAAGGCTCAATATGAGGGGATTGCTGAACTCTATACCATGCCTTTGGTTGGCGGTTTGCCCCGACGCCTAACCTTTCATGGGATTTCCGGCGTGACGGGTTGGACGCCAGATGGAAAGATACTTTATCGCTCATATCACTTATCCACATTACCCAATGCCCAGCTATTTGTCTTTGACCCAAACACAGAAAATAGTGAAAGACTACCGTTAGCACAGGCTGCTGACGGCCGTTATGATGAAACGGGAAAGACGCTTTTTTTTACTCGCCTGCCCTTTCAGGGAAGTTACACCAAGCAGTATCAAGGAGGCTCTGTTGAACAGGTCTGGAAATTTACCCGGGGTGCCAGTGAAGCCGAGCCATTAACCCCTTCGTACCCTGGCACCAGCCGTTCCCCAATGTGGTGGGATAACAGGATTTATTTTGTCAGTGACCGTGATGGCACAATGAACCTGTGGTCAATGAATGAGGCTGGTGATGAGCTTAGTCAGCATACTTTCCATAAAGGCTGGGATGTTAAGTCACCCTCGCTTTATCAAGGGCGGGTTGTGTACCAGCTGGGAGCGGATCTTAATCTTTTGGATCTTGCCACTAAAGAGAACAGGCCATTATCTATACAGCTTGCCTCAGACTTTGATCAGTTAAGAGATAAGTGGGTAAAGAACCCCTTGAAATTTCTTTCCAGCATGGATGTTTCCCCCAATGGGGATCGACTGTTAGTCACCTCCAGGGGCAGGGTGTTTGTTATTCCGGCCAAAAAGGGGCGTTTGGTTGAAGTTACCCGTCAACAGGGTGTCAGGTTTAAACATGCCCGTTTTATGCCAGATGGAAAAACCGTCCTGATACAGTCGGATAAAACAGGTGAGTTTGAATATGTGACAGTGTCCGCTGATGGTCTGAGTGCTTCTAAGCATTTGACTGACGATGCCTGTAGCCTGAACAATCCGGCGATTCCTTCACCGGATGGAAAATGGCTGGTCTTTACCGATAAGGAAGACCGGCTTTCTTTGTTTGATATGGGCAGGAGAAAAAAACAGGTTATTGGCCAGTCTGATGTAGCCCGGGGGTATACATTTACCCCTCCTCATTCTAGAGATGTAGCTGCCAGTCCCGGTTTTTTTAACATAACCTGGTCACCGGATAGTCGCTGGCTGGCGTATGCCAGGCTGGCTGATAATGGCTATGCCGTAATACACCTTTATGATATTTACCGGCAGAAGCTCATGGCTGTCACCAGTGACCGCGTGTACAGCTTCTCGCCTTCCTGGAGTCCTGATGGAAAGTGGCTTTATTTTTTATCAGACCGTCATTTTATGTCAGAAGTTAAAGACCCCTGGGGACAACGTCAGCCTGAACCTTTTTTTAGTCAGACGACAAAGGTTTATCAGCTGGCTTTACAGAAAGGGTTACAGTCACCTTTCCGGGAGGGTGATGAGTTGTCCCCTGTTCCAGAAGGAAAGAGGGGAGATAAGGATAGCCCCTGGAAAGACAGCGAAGGTAAACAGGGATTCAAGTTTATCAAGGTTGAGGGGGATGGGTTAGCTGCCAGATTGTATGAGGTACCTGTCACTGCCGGAAACTATGAGAAACTGGAGGTGACTGATAAGTGTGTTTATTTAACGGAAACCGGGCATTGTAAACAGTTGGTAGCGGTGGATATCCATAAGAAACCTATTGAGAAAACGATTGTAATGGATGACTTTACGCGCTATGTCATGTCAGGCAATAAAGAAAAAATCCTGGTTGAAACAACAAGCGGGCTTCATGTCATAAATGCAACGGGGGAGCGTCCAGATAAAATCGACACATCAAAAGTAGACTTATCACAATGGACGTTTTCTGTTAATCCCAGGGAAGAGTGGCGACAGATGCTTAGGGATGCCTGGCGAATGGAAAGAGATAATTTTTACGACCCGAATTTTCATGGAGCAGATTGGCAGTTAATTCTTGACAGGCATTTGCCATTGATTGACAGGTTAACAGATCGGGATGAACTGGATGATCTACTGGCGCAAATGGTAGGGGAGTTACATGCATTGCATACCTTTGTTACTGGTGGGGATAAAAGGCAGGGGGCTGATCATATTGCCATTGGTTTTCTGGGGGCTGAGCTAAAAAGGGAGCCTGGCCAGGGCGGGTATAGAATAAGTCGTATTTATAAGGGAAATCCTGACTATCCGGAAAAGCAATCTCCTTTGCAGAAGTCTGAGGTTGGCATAAATGAAGGGGATATTATTGAGCAGGTGGATGGCGTTTTAGCTCTGGCTGTTCCGGATATATCCGAGCTGCTGAAGAATAAAGCGGGAAAACAGGTGCGCTTGAGGGTTAAGTCTGTCGGCAAAAAAAGGCGTGATGTTATTGTTGTTCCCTTCAGTGCAGAGCAGGCTCGGCAGTTGCGCTACGATGACTGGGAGCTGTCCTGTCGAAACCGTGTGGAAGCAGTCGGTCAGGGTGATTTAGGCTATATCCATTTACGGGCCATGGGTAGCGATGATATTGCCCAGTGGGCAAGAGAGTATTATCCGGTCTTTAACCGTAAGGGGTTGATCATAGATGTCCGGCATAACCAGGGTGGAAATATCGATAGCTGGATTCTTGAAAAACTGTTACGGCGGCCATGGTTTTACTGGAAAACTCGAACAGGAAAGCCCTACTGGAGTATGCAGTATGCTTTCCATGGCCATATGGTGGTTTTATGTAATGAGAAAACCTGCTCCAATGGAGAAGCGTTTGCTGAAGGTTTTCGCAGGCTTGGGTTGGGTAAGGTCATAGGTACCCGTACCTGGGGCGGGGTCATATGGCTTAACTTTGATAACTGGCTTGTTGATAAAGGAATTGCATCGGTTCCGCTATCGGCGATGTATGACAAGCAGGGGCGGTGGCTGATAGAAGGCTATGGGGTGGAACCGGATATAGTGGTGGATAACTTACCTCACGCAACATTTCAAGGTAAAGATGCCCAGCTGGAGGCTGCGATAGATTACCTGAAAGAAAAAATAGCAAATGAGCCTGTAGGGGTGCCAGAGGCACCAGCTTACCCTTTAAAAAACGATAAAATTTAAGATATCATTTATAAAGAGTTATAGGTGCTGAAGCCATCAAGCTGAAGGAACAGGGTTTTGAGGCGAAGGAATGAGAGAAAGGCTTTTTATATTCTTAATAATTATAAAAATATTATTTTTAAGGCTTTTAATATTTTAAGCGTTATTTGAGATTTAAAAACTTAAATTGATATGGATTATTTTATCTGGGATAGTTTTTGCAAGTCCCTGGTCAAATGGAAACTAGACAATTAATAGTCTATCAGCAAATAAACTATAAGGCGGCCAGATCGATAATGTTGCGTATTTTTCACGTGATTCGAGAAGATTATAAAAGGAAGTGGGTTTGCAGACTGTTATTTGAAACCTTTTTATTAATAAAAGCCGTTGGTTTTATGATGCCAGCAACAGCCAGTACTTTACCTGTCAAAACCAATGAAGGCTATTACCGCTTTCCTGCCCTTCATGATAGTACTATCGTATTTACAGCTGAAGGAGATCTTTGGACTGTGAATATTGACGGAGGGTTAGCCCAGCGGCTAACCAGTCATCAAGGGGTTGAGGCTGATGCTGCTGTTTCTCCGGATGGCATGATATTGGCATTCAAGGCTCAATATGAAGGCTCAACTGAGCTTTATACCATGCCTTTGGCTGGTGGCTTGCCCCGACGCCTAACCTTCCACGGTATTTCTGGTGTGGTGGGTTGGACGCCAGATGGAAAGATACTTTATCGCTCGTACCACTTATCCACATTACCTAATGCTCAGTTATTTGTCTTTGATCCAAAAACACAGAGCAGTGAAAGACTACCGTTAGCACAGGCTGCTGACGGCCGTTATGATGAAACGGGAAAGACGCTTTTTTTTACTCGCTTGCCATTTCAGGGAAGTTACACCAAGCGGTATCAAGGTGGTTCTGTTGAACAAATCTGGAAATTTACCCAGGGCGCCATTGAAGCAGAGGCATTAACCCAATCGTACCCTGGAACCAGCAGTTCTCCTATGTGGTGGAATAACAGGGTCTATTTTGTCAGTGACCGTGATGGCATCATGAATTTGTGGTCAATGGATGAGTCTGGTGGAACACTAAGGCAGCACACCTTTCATAAAGGGTGGGATATTAAATCTCCTTCCTTATATAAAGGACGGGTAGTCTATCAGCTAGGGGCTGATCTTCATCTTTTTGATATTGACACTTCAAAAGACAAAAAATTATCAATACAGCTCGCTTCGGATTTTGACCAGTTAAGAGATAAGTGGGTACAGAACCCTTTAAAATTTCTTTCCAGTATGGATCTGTCGCCCGATGGCGATCGGCTGGTACTTACATCCAGGGGACGGGTTTTTGTTATTCCAGTGAAACAGGGACGTTTGGTTGAAGTAACCCGTCAGCAAGGTATCAGGTTTAGAAATGCCCGTTTTATGCCTGATGGGAAAAATATCTTATTACAATCTGATCATACCGGAGAGGTTGAGTTTTGGACAACACCTGCTGATGGTCATGGAAGTCTTACCAGTTTGACAGAAGATGGCCAGGTGTTGCGAAATGCAGGAGTACCATCACCAGATGGTAAATGGATTGTGTTTACAGACCATGATGAGCGGCTTTGGTTGCAGGACTTGTTCAATAAGAAAAAATATCTGGTAGATCAGTCAGAAACTACCTGGTCAAATCATCCATCAAAAGAAACTGATGAGGCGGCAAGTATAGGGCTATCTAATCTCGCCTGGTCTCCAGATAGTCGATGGCTTGCTTATGCAAAAGATGCAGATAATGGCTATGCACAAATTTTTATTTATAGCCTTGATGAAAAAACAACGGTGCCGGTGACAACAAACCGGGTATATAGTTTCTCCCCAGCCTGGAGCCAGGATGGTCAATGGCTTTACTTCTTATCAGATCGAAACTTGGTTTCTCTCGTTGAAAGCCCTTGGGGGCAACATCAACCAGAGCCTTTCTTTGATCAAATGACAAAAGTATATCAGCTTGCTTTACAGAAAGACCTGAGATCTCCTTTCAAGGAAAGTGAGGAGTTTTTATCCTTAATAGAAAACAAGCACAAAAAAGAGAAAGAAGGTAATAGCAAAGAAAAAGGAGAATCGGGCAATAAAAATAATCCAGCTCAACGGGTTAAAATTGACTTTAAAGGCATTCAGGAAAGGCTTTATGAAGTGCCGATTCCAGCGGGTAACTATGAACAGTTACAGGTTACAGGAAAGCATCTTTATATAGCGGATATAAGCAAATCCCGGAACAATACAAGCAAACTGGTGGCAGTAGAAATTAAAAATAGCAATGTTGAGAAAACAGTCATATTGGAAGATATTTCTCATTATGTAATGTCAATGAATCAGGAAAAAATATTGATTGAAAAAGAAAATGCTCTTTATGTTATTGAGGCTTCTGGCTCAGAGTCTGACTCTATAGATGAGAATAAAGTGGATTTATCTCGTTGGGCATTTTCATTCAGGCCGCGGGAGGAGTGGCGGCAGATATTTATTGATGCCTGGCGAATGGAAAGAGACTATTTTTATGATGTCAATCTCCATGGCATTGATTGGAAGACTATTCGTGATAAACATTTTCCGCTTGTTGAAAGAGTTACAGATCGTGATGAACTGGATGACTTAATTGGTCATATAGTTGGTGAACTTGGTGCTCTGCATACATTTATCAGTGATGGTGATAAACGTCAGGGGGGAGATAATATTGCAATAGGTTTTCTTGGTGCTGAACTGGTAAGGGATAGTCAGGGGCAATATCACGTTGGTAAGATGTATCGGGGCGATCCTGACTACCCTGAGCGACTCTCCCCATTGCAAAGAGCAGGACTTGGGGAGGGCGATATTATTGAAGCTATCAATGGCATACCGGCTATAGAAACTCGTGACTTATCAGAGCTGTTGAGGAATCAAGCTAAACGGCAGGTGAGATTAACTGTCAGGTTTAAAAACAACAAAAAAAAGAAGAAAGATGTGATTGTTGTTCCCTTTACCAGAGGACAGGCATATGACCTGCGTTATGATGATTGGGAATTTTCACGGAGAGAAAGGGTAGAGGCAGCCAGCGATAGTAATATTGGTTATATTCATTTACGGGCGATGGGGGCAGATGATATCGCTCAATGGGTAAGAGATTATTATCCGGTATTTAACCGGAAAGGCCTGATTATTGATGTCAGACATAACCGGGGAGGAAATATTGATAGCTGGATTTTAGAGAAGCTAATGCGCCGGGCCTGGTTTTTTTGGAAAGCACGGACAGGTAAGCCTCACTGGAATATGCAGTATGCTTTTCGGGGGCATATGGTTGTATTGTGCGATGAGGAGACATCTTCAGATGGTGAGGTATTTGTAGAGGGCTTTCGAAGGTTAGGATTGGGTAAAGTGATCGGTACTCGAACCTGGGGTGGAAACATTTGGTTAAACCTGGATAATCGTTTGGTTGATAATGGTATCGTGTCAGCACCACAACTAGGCGTGTTTGACCTAGAGGGCAAGTGGTTAATAGAGGGGCATGGGGTTGAGCCTGATATAATGGTCGATAATTTACCCCATGAAACCTTTAAGGGAAAAGATGCTCAGCTGGATGCTGCAATCAACTATCTGAAGAATAAAATAGCCGCTGAGCCCGTGGAGATGCCAGAGCCTCCTTCCTATCCAGTCAAAACCTTTAAGGATTGATAGTGAAGTTTATCCAAATAGATAGTTAGCTGTACGGTTGGTTAATTCAATAAAAACATTCGTGAGCTAAGGTTGTGGGTAAAACAAGTAGGATTTTCGCAGACCTTTCCCTATGGTGTACCAGGAAACTGACCTTTATAATCGCTCCCATTCTATATTCTATTGGCACAAGGCTGGTAATAATCTATGGGTTTTAAATGCGGTATTGTTGGGCTGCCCAACGTGGGTAAATCAACACTTTTCAACGCCCTGACCAAGGCGGGCATTGATGCGGAAAACTTCCCGTTCTGCACTATTGAGCCTAATGCCGGTGTGGTGCCGATGCCTGACCCACGTCTGGATAAACTGGCGGCTATTGTTAATCCGGAGCGTATGGTGCCAACTACCATGGAGTTCGTGGATATTGCCGGTTTGGTAGCTGGCGCTTCCAAAGGGGAAGGGCTGGGTAATAAATTCCTGGCCAACATCCGTGAAACCGATGCCATTGCCCATGTGGTTCGCTGCTTTGAAAATGACAATGTTATTCACGTGGCCAATAAGGTTGATCCGGCAGCGGATATCGACATTATTAACCTTGAGCTGGCCATGGCGGATTTGGAAAGCTGTGAGAAACAGCTGCAACGGGTAACCCGCACTGCCAAAGGGGGTGATAAGGAAGCTATTGCCCAAAAAGCCCTGCTGGAAAAGGTGATTCCTCATCTGGAAGAAGGCAATCCGGTGCGCTCTCTGACCCTGGACGAAGAGGAACAGAAACAGGCCAAGATGCTGCATCTGTTGACCACCAAGCCCACCATGTACATTGCTAATGTTGATGAAGATGGCTTTGAAGATAACCCTTACCTGGACCAGGTACGCGAGATTGCCAATAAGGAAGGGGCTGTAGTGGTTCCGGTATGCAACAAGCTGGAATCTGAGATTGCCGAGCTGGAAGATGACGAACGGGATGAGTTTCTGGCTGACCTGGGTATGGAAGAGCCCGGCCTGGATCGTGTTATCCGCGCTGGGTATGAATTACTGGGCCTGCAAACCTACTTTACTGCGGGTGTGAAAGAAGTTCGTGCCTGGACTGTGAAAATTGGTGCTACGGCTCCTCAGGCGGCAGGCGTAATCCACACTGATTTTGAGCGTGGCTTTATCCGTGCAGAGGTCACCAGCTACGATGACTTCCTGCAATATAACGGTGAGCAGGGTGCCAAGGAAGCAGGCAAGCTGAGGGTTGAAGGTAAGGAGTACATCGTTAAGGATGGCGATGTGATGCATTTCCGTTTTAATGTTTAATTACATTTTTTAATATCTTTTTAAAAATGCCCATGACCGGTGAAACTGGTCATGGGCATTTGTTGTTCACCACTATCCTCTTTTGTCTTATTTTTGACCTGAAACATTGCCACTAAAGAGCTTGTGGCAATTACTGATAACTATTTGCCCTGATCTGTAGAAAATCTAAACCACAAAAATTTTGGACTACAGTTGAATGAAAGCAATAGGGGTAAAACTGGCATCTATTATGATGCTGGTGTTATTGGTGGGCTGTTCCGCAGAAGATAACGAGTCAGATAATCAGCCTGCTGCATCTGCTCAGGTCGAATATACAACGATAAATACCGACCAGGTCATAAAGGCGCTCGGCAATGATGACTGGGTGGTGGTTGATACCCGTCTGAATGATGCCTTTAACGGCTGGAAAATGGATGGTGTCAGCCGGGGTGGGCATATCAAGGGCGCAGTGGACTTTTCCGCTAACTGGCTGAAGGTAAAGGCAGATGAGAGTGCCAAGGTATTAACGGAGGCGTTGCAAACAAAAGGGATATCCAAAGGAAAAAGCATTGTTCTCTATGATACGAATGGTCAGGATGCTAAACAGGTGGCAGCTTATCTTCAGAGTAAAGGGTTTGATCAGCTCTATATTTATGACCTGAACCAGTGGGTCAATGATTCCAGTTTGCCCCTGGAAAAATACAAAAACTATCAACTGATTGTGCCTGCTCCGGTGGTTAAAGCACTGATTGGGGGCGAAAGGCCAGAGACCTTCGAACAGGCGAAAAACGTTAAAATTGTTGAAGCCAGCTGGGGTGAAGAAAAAACTTCCTATAGCAAGGGACATATACCCACAGCCTTTCATATTAATACCGATGATATTGAACCTCCCGCCGTTAAACCACCGATGATGTGGCTGCTGGCTGACGATGCCACCCTAAAAGATGTTGCGGCCAAGTACGGCTTCACCAAAGATGATACCGTGATTATGACCGCTGAAGAGCCTCTGGCATCCTATCGGTTAGCCACTGTACTAAGATACATGGGGGTGCATGATGTCCGTGTACTGAATGGCGGTCATAGGGCCTGGACAATGGCGGGTTATGAGCTGGAAACCCAAAGCCATAAGCCCGTACCGGCGGATGAATTTGGTGTTCGTATTCCTGGCCGACCTGATGTGATTGATACAATGAACGAAGTGCAGGATGGCTTGAAAAAACCGGAACAGTTTACCCTGGTGGATAACCGCACCTGGGATGAGTTTATCGGTAAATCCAGCGGCTACTCTTACCATGATAAAAAAGGACGGATTCCAGGAGCTATCTTTGGTTATGCCGGTAAAAAGAACTCTTACTCAATGGAGTACTACCGTAATCTGGATAACACCATGAGAAATGCGGGTGAGATTCTGGGTCTCTGGCGAGGTCAGGGTATTGATACCAGTAAACACCTGTCTTTTATGTGTGGCAGTGGCTGGCGTGTGGCAGAAATTTATACTTATGCTGATGTAATGGGTCTTGAGAATATCGGTATTTTCAGTGATGGCTGGATTGGCTGGAGTAATACGGTTGGCAACCCTACCATTTCAGGTGAACCGGAAAAGTAAATGTCAGTGCTTTCAGGCAAATGCCTTACCGGCAAGCTGATTTACGGAGTTGAACTGCTGGTGCTAATTGCACTGGTGGTTCTGGAGTATCTGTCCGGATATAAAGGCGGGTTAATGAAGCATTTATACTTCAGGAAAATGGAGTATATGTTTACTGTTTATACAAAAACCGGGATTGCCCTCCATACTGTTATCTTATTATTTTTGCTTTTATCAACCGCTTTCCGGGTTTTCAGAAGGCGGCAGGGTTCGTTTAGCTGGAGATGCCTTTACCGTATCGGGCTGTATAGTGCAGCATTGTTATGTGCCTTTTTCTTCCCTCTGGTTCAGGCACTAAATATCTACCCTTACCTGTTAATGTTTCTGGAACTATTGGTATTAGTGGAGGTTGGTAAAATCCTTCTGAACAGGCCTGCCATGCAGCAAGCCTGTTTGCAGCCATTAAAAGCCAAGGCTTAATTTACGGGTTGACTCGATAGCGGAAATTACCGGCCTGTTATCGCTATCGTGCCGGACGGCAGCCTTTACCCCATAAATAGCCAGAATCGCTTCGGGTGTCAGAACCTCTATGGGGGTGCCTGTTTTTTGAACGGTGCCATTGGACATCAGTATCAGCTGGTCAGCAAAACGGGCAGCAAGGTTCAGGTCATGGATGGCAACCATGGTGATAATCTGCCGTTGATGGCTGAATTGCCGGATTAAATCCATCACCTCAAGCTGTTTTTGCAGGTCCAGGGCGCTGGTGGGTTCATCCAGTAGCAGTAACTCCGGGGAGCGGATAATGGCCTGAGCCAGCGAGACCATTTGTTGTTGGCCACCTGATAGCTCTGAAATATTCCGGTTGGCCAGGTGCTCTATTTGCAGCATATCCAGGGTGCTGGCCACCTGGTTGATATCGGCCTTTCCCATTTTGCTGGCAATGGAAAACTTTCTTGCCAGCATCACCACATCAAATACTGTCAGTGCTGCATTGGACTGGAAGTGTTGAGGCATATAGCAAATTTTGCGAATGCGTTCATTTTTATCGAAAGTCTCCAGTGGTGTATCCGAGAGCATCATTTCCCCTGATGCCGGTTTCAGGGTGTCAGCAATACACTTGAACAACGTTGATTTACCGGCACCATTAGCACCCAATACCCCGACAAACTGGCCGGGTTGAAGGTTATTAATGGAAATATTCTTGAGTACAGCCTGGTTTCGATAGCCAAAGTTCAGGTTGGTAATGGAGAAACTCATGACCAGTTTTTTCTCCTGGAAGCCAGAATCAGGCTGATAAAAAATGGGATGCCAATTAATGAGGTGATCACGCTGATGGGGTAAATCACACCATCAACAATGGATTTGCTGATAATAGATGTGAGGGAGAGTATCAGTGCGCCATTGAGTGCAGCTACGGGCAGAAAGAATCGTTGGTCTTCTCCCACCATCATTCGTGCCAGATGGGGGGCAACCAGTCCAATAAAGCCGATGGCTCCCACAAAGGCCACAGAAACAGAGGCCAGCAGTGATATCACGATCAACATCTGAATTCGCAAGCGCTTGACATTGACACCCATGGTGCGGGCGCGCTCATCGCCCATACGGAGAGCCATCAGCATCCAGGCTTTTTGCAGGCAATAGGGTAGGCAGACTACTAACAGTGCAGTGCAGACGGCAATTTTATTCCAGGAGGTTCGTTGCAGGCTGCCCATCATCCAGAAGATGACCTGCTGTAACTGAGTTTCAGACGCACCATACTGTAACAGGGCCAGCAGTGCATTGAAGGTAAACATTAAGGCAATACCCACCAGAATCATTGTCTCCACCGTTACTCCCCGAATCTGCGTAAAGCCATAAATGGCAAATGAGGCTATCAGTGAGAAGACAAAGGCATTGCCTGTGACAGCGTAAGCTCCGGCAAAGGGAATCAGGCTGATACCGGTGACAATGGCAAGGGCTGCACCAAAGCTGGCGGCAGACGATATGCCAAGGGTAAAGGGATCTGCCAACGGGTTATTCAGTATGGTCTGCATCTGGGCGCCAGCCAGTGCCAGAATCGCACCAATAAGCAGGGCGATCAGGGCGATGGGTAGCCTAATATCCCAGACAATTACGGATAATAAACCATTGGCGCTTTCAGGCTGCAGAATGGTTCGGATTACATCAGCCAGAGTAAAACTGCTGGAACCAATGGAGATATCCGTAAGAAAGCTAAAGGTGGTTAATAATGAAAGCCCGGCTATAAGTAGCACATTCTTTCTGACTTTTTTAAGGTAAAAAAGGCCGCTGTTATGTGATGTGGCGGCCAGTACAGCTTCACTCATTGGCGTAGTTCCGGGGGAGACATTCTCTTTTGATTAATTCAGGGTTGACCAGAAGTAACCACTGTAATCAATGGGCAGGAATTTCTTATGAAATTCTTTATAGACGGCAGTGGTATCTACATCCTTGAACGCTTCCGGATAAAACCATTTGGCAAACTGTAAGGTGGCAATAAAGTTGTAAGGGCTTTTGTAGAACTGGTGGTAAATGCCATGAACCTGTTTTGATTGCACGGCACGTAAGCTTGACCAGCCGGGTCGTTTAACCAGTCCCTGCATGCGGCCTTGAATGTTTTGCGCTGTGGCATCGTAACCATAGGGAATGGCCATAGAGTCAGGAAATGCCTGATCCCATTTTACGCCGGTCATAATAATATGCTGTGGCTGTGCAGCAAAAATTTCTTCAGGAGACAGTTTGCCGGAATAGCCCGTAAGCTTTTCACTACCCAGGTTGCGCCCGCCAGCCACTTCAATCAACTGGCCCAGGTTGGCAGGACCAAAGGTATTACCTGATGCATTGGGGTCAAGGCCCGCCGCTTTTTCTATAAAGACCAGTGGCCGCTCGCTATCTTTTTGAGCGGTGGTACGCTCTTTAATCATTGTCATGTAGTGCTGATAAAAGTCAATCAGCTCCCTGGCCCGGTCTTCCTGATTCAATATCTGTCCAAATAACCTGATAGTTGGAATTGTGTTCACAGTAGGGTCTGTGCGGAAGTCGATATAGACGACAGGGATATTAAGTTTGCCAAGCTTGTCTGTAACCCCGGTTTCCCGGGTTGTCTTTAACTTATCCAGTGGAAAGACCACTACATCTGGCTTAAGGGAAATAACAGCTTCAATATCAATTTCACTGGAGTAAGGGTTTCCCAGTGTTTTTATGGTTGAGGCTTCAGGGAATTTTTTGTTATAGAGAGCATAGGTATCCGGGTCGTACTGAATCAGGTCATCGCGCCAGCCAACAATATGTTTAAACGGATTTTCCCGGTCAAGGGCTGCAATAATATAAAGTTGGCGGCCTTCACCTAAAATAATGCGTTTGGCACCATGCTCTACTTTAACAGTTCGGCCTGCAAGGTCAGTGATATTGATTTTTTCAGCCAGAGAGGGCATGGCGATAAGTGTGCAGGCGAGTAACGCTATACCTGATATAAGCTTTTTGAACATGGCGATTTTTCCGGCCTGATCCCTTGTTGAAACGGCGTACATCCTACTGCACAGATAATATATCTTCAATCTTAATAATAATTATTCTTATTATGTTTTAAGTTTTAGTTTTAACGGGTAAACAGATAACTCTTCAGACAGTTTAAATAGGGAGTCTATTTTGAGTAGTGCGTTTCTTTCCAAAATTAATGTATTTCCAGTCAAGTCCACGGCGGGGGTAAAACTCGTATCCAGCTGGGTAGAAAAAATAGGTCTAAGCTTTGACCGGCGTTTTCTGGTTATTTTGTGGGATGGTAGCATGGTGACTGCCCGCAAATACCCCCAGCTGTTAAAAGTGTCTTCAGTATTCAGACACAATGGCTTGGTGTTGTCTTATCCAGGGCAGCCCAGCTTAATGTTGAAATATGCGGACTTTTCTATGGATCTGGCCGAAGCCGGGGTATGGAGTGATCGCTTTACAGCTTATAGCACTCATCTTGCTGCAGGCGAATGGTTTGCACGAATTATAGGGCAGCCTGCCAGCCTGCTTTATCTGGGGGATGAGTCAAATAGAACCGGTAGTAAGGCCGGTGTAAAGGTCAGCTTTGCTGATGGTTTTCCATTGCTGGTGATTTCTGAGGCATCCCTGAATGAGCTGAATCATTGGTCACCCGTCCGACATACTATGGCTCAGTTCAGGGCTAACCTGGTGGTGTCTGGGGTTAGCGCTTTTGCTGAGGATCGCTGGCAAAGGTTTCGAATAGGCGGTGTGGTGTTTGATGTGGTGGAACCTTGTAGCCGTTGTATTTTAACAACGGTAGATCCCAGCACTGGTAAGTCTAATGGGTTAAAGGAGCCGCTGGTAACATTGGCTAAATTCCGTAAAGGTCGTAATGGCAAAGTGCATTTTGGTCAGAATCTCATTCCCCAGAATGAAGGGGTTATTCGTGAGGGTGATGTTATTGAGGTGCTGGCTGAAAAAGAGCCTGAAGAGTATGTCGATAGACGTTTTTGATGTGCACTGAACGGGAAATTATTGTCAAAGGCAGTGTTTTAATATTCAGGCTGAAAATCCGGAATTAATTATAAGGATATTATTTCAGCCTGAAAACTATACGAGATTGAATGAATTAAAATTTATGGGGTTTGATAGTTATATGAATCACTATCAATGCTGTAAATTACATCATCTTTTTCAAACCCAATATAATTAAGTTCGGTCTCATACGCTCTATTTGATAGTGCAACCCAAGGTACTCTTAAGATATGAAAGTAGTCATAGGCAACGAATGATGAATCATGGCCATCTGAAACAATAAGTTCAATATCAAGCTCAAGGTTGCCTGTGATATAATCATTGTATATATGACTTAATACCTTTTTTACTTCATGACGATAACCGCCCCACATGTCATGGAAAGAAAGAAATAATACCTGAATTTCTGGAATAAGCCACTGTAGCTGATTTTGATAAGTACTTAATGATTTAAGCATCTTTACAGTTGGGTTTTCAAGCATGATCCTGCCATTTTTTTCTTTTAGATTGTTTATAAACTGTTTGATCGAAGGGTTATAATATTGGTCATTTTTTTTCATATACTGGACTCTTTGCCAGGAATCGATATTTTTTTGGGACCATTTACCAAGTACAGGGTCGAAATAAGCAGAAGGTGAGAGGTATTCATCATGATGAAATTCGACCCCTTTTCTCCAAATCGGATAATCCCGCTTGGTTTGTATATATAGTTCTTTTGGTTCTCGGTTAGCCTCGGAGCCAGGTACAAATTTCTTAGTAACAAGAACACTTCTTCCGCTTTGGGTAATATTGAATCGAAGTGGGTATACGGTATCAACCGTGACATCGGATTCAGAGAATTTACTGGTAATAACCTCTGAGCTTCCAGCTACCGTGATATCAGGAAGAGCTATGGACAAATGATCCAGAAAACTCATTTCGCTAACCATTGAACCGGTTTCACAAGCATATAGGAATACATATGGGTTTTTATCAAAACCACTCATATCTATTTTTTCGCCAATGGCTTTTTTTAAATCACGCGAAAATAACGCACCGCCAGGAAATGAGAGGTTGTAAAAACTACCATGAGCTGCAATTATCATAATTTCGAATTTTCCATATCTTTTTGATAATTGATTGAACAGTTTTGGTATTTGAGTATGACTATTTATTCTTCTGTATATTAAGTTATAGTTTTTCGCTGCATTATCTAAAATATTATGATTGATAGAATCTAATACACCATTGTGATCTGCCTCTGGTGAGGTTGCTAGCATGAGGATGTTTTTTTTACTATCTTGAATTATCAGGTCAAAGTCGCTAACGTATTCTCGGCTGTATCCATCAACAGTAAAAAACTTTTTTGGAAGTTCTCTGAGAAGTGTATGTCCAGCATAAGATGAATGTTGAGATGTGCCTGTAATATCACTGTAGCTAAAATAATTTATAACCGGGGGTGGATTATGCCTGCTATCGGCATAAATTAGTCCGCAATTAATTAAGGTTGTAAAAAACAATATAAGCAGGGTGGTTCCTGTAATTGGTTTTATTTTCATGATTGAATTCACTCCTGTTTTTTTTATTAGTAGGTCTTTAATCTATTCTTGCTATTTTTCTTTTGGCGGTTAAAAAGATTATATTTAATTAAATTTGATGGGTTTTTTATGAGTTTTTTTAGGGGCTGTTGATGTTTGATCGTGAGCTCAGTGGCTCGTAAAGCGGTTTTCCACAATACCCAATGGGGCACGCCGGGCGGACACTGGTGCAGGCATAGTTATTCTACGTCAAGCCAGTCCAACGCCGTCGGAAAGCCGCTTTACGAGCCACCCGAAGGGCCAAAACCAGCGATTCCGTGCCGTCGTTGCAGTAGCTTGAAAGACGTGAGTCCGCGTGACCTTTAGGTTATTCCTGCGCTACTGCGTCTAGCCACGAAACCGCTGGTTTTGACTGAGCACATGAGCAAACGTCAACAGCCCCTAGGTTTTACAGAAAAGTAACGGCTCATTGGAAAATGGCAGTGCATTTATCTGTACCCTAAGTTAGAAGCTTATATTTTTATAAAGTTCAATAATTAATTTGAAAATAATCACCTGAACCCCCCTCCCGCTATTTCATGAAGTAAAGCTGCGGATACTGTGAAAGGGGCATTGCAGCACTAAATATCTTGGCTCACAGCGCTGGTCACCTGGATTATTGTTTATAGTGACGTATGGTAGGGCAAAGCGCTTCTGTGAGCTTGTGGAAGGATGTTTCTATCTGGAAGGTGCTTTAGCGTTTTTGGTTGCTCTATTGCGGAAAATCGAAAAAGGGTATCTGGAGTCTTGACAGCCAAGGCCTAAATCTCCACAATTCGCTCCAGCTTTCAGCGGCTAGGTAGCTCAGTTGGTTAGAGCACAGCACTCATAATGCTGGGGTCGGCAGTTCGAATCTGCCCCTAGCTACCATTGAAAGCATAAGAACGAACAGTTCTTTTGGGGTGTCGCCAAGCGGTAAGGCAACGGGTTTTGATCCCGTCATGCGCAGGTTCGAATCCTGCCACCCCAGCCATTTTATCTGTTAATGCTATTTTTCAGTATTACTGATTGACAGACTGGGTTTTAATCCAGAAAATAGCGCTTCGCTTTTGTGGCTAGGTAGCTCAGTTGGTTAGAGCACAGCACTCATAATGCTGGGGTCGGCAGTTCGAATCTGCCCCTAGCTACCATTTAAGCGAATCAGTTGGGGTGTCGCCAAGCGGTAAGGCAACGGGTTTTGATCCCGTCATGCGCAGGTTCGAATCCTGCCACCCCAGCCATATTTAAAAAGCCTCTCAGTTTTGAGAGGCTTTTTTTTTGACCTTCTTTTTTTCCTGTTTATTGAAACTGTGCCGCATAATAGCCCAGCGCTTTTAAGCCGGTACCTGTCATTATAACAACCGTATTATCATCTTTGTGGATTTGTCCGCTTTCAAGTAGCTGGGTAAACCCTGCGGCGGCATGTGCGCAAGTGGGTTCAACATACAATCCCTGCCTGGCAAGTGTCAGGCTGGCCGCTTGGATATCATCCTCAGCAATGGCGACGGTACCGCCACCGGATTCATGAATTGCCGCTAAAATCTGTTTCAGGCGAATGGGTTTTTTTATGGCCGTGCCTTCGGCGATAGTGGGCTTGAATTCCTGGGGCATATAATCATCGACACTCGCCTGAAAACTGGTGTGAATGGGAGCACAGTTTGCTGGCTGTGACACAAACAGTTTTGGCATACGACGGATTTCTCCTGAAGCCATGAGTTCCTTAAAGGCCAGATAACACCCCAGAAGATTACTGCCTGCCCCGGCAGGGATAATGATATTGTCGGGAACGTTGAACCCGAGGTCTTCCCAGATTTCATACCCCAGGGTTTTTGTTCCCTGTAAAAAAAATGGATGCCAGTTATGGCTGGCATAAAAACCGGAACCGCTTGATGCTGCTTCAATAGCTGCCGCTTCTGTTGCCTCCCGTGGGCCAGGAACCAGTATGACTTCAGCTCCATAAGCACGGGTTTGTGCAATTTTTGCTGGTTGGGTTGAGGCTGGTACAAATATTTTTGCCTGGATGCCCGCTGCGGCGGCAAAGCCGGCAACTGATGAGCCGCCATTGCCTGAACTGTCTTCAATAACGGTGGTTATTCCAAGTTGTTGCAGATAAGAGAGCATCACCGCTGTACCCCGGTCCTTAAAAGAGCCAGTAGGGGCAAACCACTCCAGCTTGAAGCGACAGGAAGCACCATTAAAGGTTCTTTTTACCAGAGGTGTACAGCCTTCACCGAGGCTGACGGAATTGGTTATATTAACTGGCAGTGCTGCTTTATAGCGCCAGATGGATCGTTCACTTTGATCTATCTGTTCACGTGTGATTCCTTTTAATGGTGCAACCATCAGAGGGTGCCCCGCCGGTGAGCACCAGATGCGATCCGTTAGTGAGAAGGTCGCTTGAGTTATGGGGTCAAGATAATGAGTCATGGATATCACTGGAAATTAATCGAAAGCAGTTATTTGATAGTTGAGTCAACTGCCTGCTCACTATAGTTTAGTTAATGGCGCTTGTTTCTTGGGGGAAGTACTTATGCTACTAGTCCGACACGCTGTTAGGGGCTGCTTGAAAAGGTAAACGCTTACATATGACGTGTATCTATTGCCTGCCTATAAAAAGTGTCAGTATCGTGTAAGTACGGCTTTTTTGAGGTTCTGCTCACCGGTAAAAGGTGTGCATCTCGATAAGTACGTAGTTGATAGTAGCAATGATCATCCGAAATACGATTTTATCTGCAGCGTTACTGGGTGGTGCTGTATTGTTAACAGGGTGTAATTCCGGCGACTCTGATGATAGTCCAACCACGTCATCAGTAGCTCCATGGGACTTTGACCTGTATCTGGTGGGTGAATTTTCAGGCTGGGGCCGGGATGATAAATACAAGCTCCACTATGATCAGGGGGTTTACACGTTAAACAATGTGGAATTCAGTTCCGGGCTGCCTCCTTTTAAAGTGGCTGGCCCAGAGTGGAATAAATACCCTGATTTTGCGGCCAGCACTGAACAGGAAACCAGTGTAAGTCCCGATGTTGACTATCCGATGTTTGATAATAAAGGCCAGAATAACCGGTTAGTGGTTATGGAGCGGGGGCTTTATGATTTTCAGGTGGAAGTTACCAATGAAAACCTCTCTTCACCTTCCATAAATTTTCATTTTAACCGGGCCAGTGATGCGGATATGGCGATGACTAATCCCCATGAAGGTCATGAATGGGTACTTAAGCAGGCTTATCCTACCTGGAAAGGAGGCAATGAGCAGGTCACGGTATCGGTTAAAAAGAAAGATGCCCGCTTGCGTGAATTTGCGTTGTCCACCACCCAGGAGCTTCGAGACCCTGGAGATGGGTATGTTGCTCTGATGGAAGATGGATCCCAGCCTAAAGTGAACACTGGTAGTCTATTATTTGATGCCCTGTTTGCTTTAGCTATTAATGATATGAAACGGGATAGTGTCAGCCAGATCAGTGATGGCAGTTATAACGGTGGGGCTGCAATTGATTGTGATTGCTTTAAAACCGGAGCCAAGTGGGATTACGTCTGGACCCGGGATTTATCCTATGCGGCTAATTTAGGGTTGGCTGCGTTGGACCCTGAACGGGTTATGAATTCATTGTTGTTTAAATTATCGGCCTTCCGTGCCTCACTCAAACCTCAACTTAATCCATCCATTCCCCGGATAGGCAGTGGTAAGCAGGTTATTCAGGATACAGGCTCCGGTGGCAGCTGGCCGATCAGCACTGACCGCACAACCTGGGCGCTGGGTGCTGAAAAAGTGTTAACAAGCCTGCCTGAAGATAAGGCCAGCACCTTTGCCCGTGAGGCCTTTGAAGCTCTTGGTAACACGCTTGAGGCGGATCGCCAGGCAGCATTTGATCATACCGATGGACTTTATAGCGGTGAGCAATCCTTCCTTGATTGGCGTGAGCAAACCTACGCCCAGTGGATTCGTAAAGATATTGCCCATATTGGTATGAGCAAATCATTATCTACCAATGCTACCCATTATGTTGCCTTGACTCTGGCCAGTAAGCTGGCAACCCGACAGGGGGATTTAGAGAGTGCAAAGAAATACCAGGAGTGGGCGGATAACCTGAAAAAGGCCATTAATGATAAGTTCTGGCTGAAAGATCAAAAAATGTATGCCAGCCTCACCAATACCCATACGGATAATAGTACCGTTGCCAAGTTTGATATGCTGGGTATTGCCCTGGTGACCCTTACCGGGATTGCATCAGAAGAGCGGGCAGCGCAGAGCCTTGCCCATTACCCTCATGGGCAATTTGGCGTACCGGTTTATTTCCCACAGCAACCGGATGTTCCTGTCTATCATAACCGGGCTATTTGGCCCTTTGTTACGGCTTACAGCTTGAAAGCCGCTGCCCGGGTTCACAATGTTGCAGTGTTCGATAACGCTATGGCGTCCCTGATGCGTGGTGCTGCCTTGAACCTATCCAATATGGAAAACCTGGAATGGCTTTCCGGTCAACCCTCCCTGATGGATGTGGATAATCCGGATTTAAGCGGACCTGTTATTAATTCCCAGCGACAATTGTGGTCAGTGGGGGGATACCTGGGAATGGTGACGGAGACACTGTTTGGTTATCACCTGAACGACAATGGTTTTCATATTAATCCGTTCATTACGGCTCAGGCCCATAAAATCATGGGGGCTATGGATGGTGTAAAGGATGTTGCCAGAAGTTTTACGCTTGCTAATCTTGATTATCAGGGCAAAAAGCTCTCTATCACCACTGAACTGCCTGAATATATAGAAGGTAGTGAGGGTTATTATGGTGTGAATGCTATCACGCTCAATGGGCAAGCTGTTTCAGGCTCCATTGATAAAGAACGGCTGAATGAAACCAATACTATTGTTGTTCAGATGGGAGCACTGGAAGCCGGTAGTCATCAAATCACTAGGGTTGATAAGGATGTCAAACCGCTGGATATTAAGGACTCTCGTGTCTTTGCACCCGTTGAGCCTGTTATTAAAGAGGTCAGGCCAGTTGCTCAGGGAATAGAGGTGGCAGTGAAGGATGAAAAAAATCCTGGGTCCGGGGTGACTTATAATATCTATCGTGATGGGGAAAAGGTCGCCAGTAATATTGATATTACCCAATCCTGGCTGGACGTTGATGCAGGTGCAACAGGCAGTCACTGTTACAGTGCTGAGGCGGTCTATGAGCAGTCAGGAAATAGCTCTCACCATGCCAAGCCGGTTTGCATGGGTTCAGTTCGGTTTTTCTCTGTGGATCAACTGCAACACAGTAGTGTAGTCAGTGCTCCTGATAAGCATATTAGTGGAGAGCATCTTAAGGAGTGGGGAACCCAACAGGATCAACTGGCGCTTGAAAGCCTGATAGTGGATAAAACCGGCAACTACGATATTAGCGTAAAATACAACAACAGCCATCATGCCATTAATCTGGGTATTACCAATGGCGTTAAGCAGATAAAGGTATTCCGGGCTGGTGCGACTGAGCCGTTGGCTGAGGGCATTATTCAGTTACCCCATGTGCTTCCGGAAGGTGATAGTCGTCCATTAAGAAATTCAACTCCGATTTCTGTGAATCTACAGGCAGGTGTCCAATACCGGATTGAAGTGGTGGATTACTTTAATATGAGTTACATGGAAAGCAATGCCACCTATAACGATGCGGGGGGAGTAAAGCCTGTGAATGCTATGGCGGTATCTGGCATTACTGTTTTGGAGAAATAGTTTATTTTTAATAACTATTAGTTTTAAAAAGTGGGAACTATATTAAGTTTCCACTTTTTTAGCTAAAAGTCTTATGAATTAATACTTGATCGTGGGGAATTTTTAGCTAAATAAGTCATCAAAAGTATTAGAAAATATTAATTATAAAAGGAGTAAGCATGATGATGGATTTTATTGGCAGGCTATTTGTTGGAGGTCATAACCCTCGCCAGCAGGTTAGTGGATCATCATCTGTAGGAAACAGCGTCAAGCAGTTTCTTGGGGCTTCTCTAAGAAGGAAGGATCAAGCCACCTCTTCAATACCCAGGGAGAGTGGTGAAGTGAATACCGATAAACAGGTACAGGGACGAAGTGTCGAAAGACAGGAAAGTTATGAGTCAATTGAAGATGATAGTAAACCTTTCGTAGATATACTTTGTGACATTAAAGCATCCGTGGAAAACCCGGAACAGTATTTAATGGATCACCCTGATTTATTGTTAAGTTTGTTTAAAAGTCATCCGGAGGACATGTTACAGACTATAGAATATAGACTGGAGATGCTTAAAAAAGACGTTGGAACCTGGGTTGGTGATCGGGAAAGGGCTAATACTCAAATTGATGAATTGAATCGACGTTTAAATGAACTGGATGAAAGCCTTTCCGAGAGTGATTCCATTGCAAAGATGAAAGAGCTGCTTAAGGCACTTAGGGATCATGAAGAGCAATATGGTAAAACACCCTATGAGGATTTGTGTAAGGCGGCTTTATTATTTAACCCTGAAAAAGATGCAAAAGCATTTGAACAGTTTTTTGATAAAGAACTGCTTGATGATGACTTTATGGATTTTGTTGATCCGGAGCGTTCAGATATTCATAAAAGCTCTAAGGGGCAGTTGCAGGCGTTTCTTGATCAGCGAATTCAGGCCTATCGAATAGAAAGGCAGAGGTATGCGTTACAAGCTTTAAGGGACGGTTCAAGCGCCACAGTTCTTGCCCGGAATCTGGGGGAAGACATCGCCAGTGGTTTATATGCCCGTTTTATAAAAATTCCGGAAATGTTCGGGCTGGCAATGCGCTGGCTAACTGCCGGTATTCGTGAAGGCTGGGGTCATAATGGAAATTCGCAAGCACTTGAGAAGGGATTGGCAGAAAACAGCGGTTCTCCCGAAGCGTTAACTTCATGGTTAGAAGCTGAAGACAATCAAGCTTTAAAGCACTCCCTGCAAAAAGGCGTGGCTATTACTCATGTCAAACATGCCATCAACACCATGCAAGCCAAACTGGATTCAGGTGCCGTGGATTCCAGCGAATCGAAGGGTTATTTGGCATGGTGTGGCAACTGTCAGTCATTGATGTCCGAATACAACGATGAACTCTGTGCTGAAATGCTGGAAAGGGTTGACCAAATCCGTTCAGCCCTGATGGCAAGGCTTGGCAGGGAAATGTACAACAGTAGTCCTCTGGCAGCGATCCTTTCCTATGAAGACTGCGAAAGTCAGCCTTACTTAAAAGCTAAACTCGATGCTTTAAACAAAGCGAACTTAAAGTTGGCTGAGTTGAAAACCAAACCTGTGAGGGATGTGTCTATCACTGCCGAGGCTGAGGCCAGCAGTCTGGTATTCAATGCCCAGATGGAGCTTCTTTTCAGCTATGGACATCATATTGTTTCTGAAGATAGCAGCCAGGATACCACAGCACGTCTTGATCAGATATGCCGTGTTATAACCACCATTGATCACAAACGGTCGGGTCCTGTGGCTTTGAGGAACCATGATAAAGGCATGGTGGGTCGCTGGTGGCAGGTTGGTGCTAAGGTTTTACAGGGGAATGAGGAGCCTGTAGAGATGAGGCTACGTAAGCTGAAACTCAAGCATCAACTATTACTGGATGGCTATGACTATCAGCAAGAAAAACAGGAAATATTCAGTCGTTTATATAGTGCGACAGGCAAGCTTGGGATCGTTGGAGAAGAGGCCTGTGACCGGTTGTATAAGGATCGGGGCAATCCTGTCAAGCTGCTATGGGATCTATTGAACGTTAAAAATGGTGTATGTGAACAAGTCAGTGGCGTTTTAAGTAAAGAGTTTTTTGAGGATTTTAAAGCGCTAATGAAGCGTCAGCCTCGTATGGCAAGAAATATGATGGGGGATATTGCCCAGAGCACCGCTATGGTTAAACAGGTTTTCGGGGACAATTCTGTATTGGGACGGCTTTTTGAACAACTGGACTGGAGAGCTTGGGGGGAAACCGCTCAAAGCTATGTTAACGAACGTTTCTCTGAACCTTATCGAGAGTTTCAGGAGCTTTCTTCTAAGGAAAGGGAGTCCGTCAAAAGGATGTATGCTCTGTGTGAAATGCTTAAAGAGGCACCTTCAACATTGCAGGCTGCCAAGGTGGTGGTCAATGTGGGTAAAAACCTGGCGGTGGGGAACTTGGGTAATGCCGCCTATGAAGGGGCAAAAGGAGCCGTTGAATTATGGGGTGTTCAAAAAATACAGCATGATGTGGGGGTGATGTCAGACGATGAGGTTCGGACATTGCATATGGCACTTTCAACCCTTCAGCATGGGCCTGCTGAAACCATGGTAAGAATGGATGCCATGCGCAGGTCAGCGAATATGCTGGCGGATACCGTAAAGGGAACATCGTTGTTGAAAACCGGTTTTTTAAACAGTGAACTGATGAGGCCCTTTGTTTTCCGTTATAACCGCTTAACCCAGGCTATCAAAGAGTATTGGCATGGTCAGGGCAGTGGTAAAAGGCTTGCCCTTGAGTTTGGCAAGGTGGGCTTGATCGTCGGTGGTGCTGTTGGGGTATTGGCCCTGAGTGCAGCAACGGCCGGAGGCTTTGCTGCTGCCCTGGGAGTAGCATCTGCTTCCTGGGCAACCGTCGTTATGGTTACCAGCTTCAGTATTCCTACACTACTGGCTTCCCTTGCAGCAGGTCAGCCTTTTGGAGCACCTTTCCTGTATGCTGCCCATGCTATTGCCCAAAAACTGATGTATGCGGAAAACCTTGAATCTCCTGCAATGGTGGTAAAGAACCTGTTATGTGAATTAAAGGATGACCCTAAAAACCAGCTGAGTCAGCTTAAGGTTGATCTGGGTGGCAGCATCGGCAAAAAGCTGAGAACTAACCCCTGGGCCAAGGCCCAACATGATCTGGCTATGGCTAGGGAAACCTGTCAGCAGGCATATATCCAATATTGGGAACACTTTCTGGGATCATGTCCTGAGCAGGCTACCGAGGTAATGGCGGTTGTGGATAAACTGCTGCCCGATGATGGTACAGAGCTGAATCAGCAGGCCGGGCAACTCCATCAAAAGCTTCAGGATTGGAAGACGCTCAGCGAGTTTATTAAAGAGATGCCGGCAGATGCTTCGTTATGTCGTGCCAGACTGGATGCATTGAATCTGGATACCTCTGTAAAGCGACTGTTATCAGGTGATGAAAAACACTTGTCTTATAATGTATTCATTATTTTAGAAATGCTTCAGGAAGAGTTGACCCAGCAACTGGGTGTTGAAATGGATTGGGATACCGGCCACATAACAATGCCAGCCCCTACTTCCATGCCTGATGAAGGCAATGAGACCACAGGTGGCAATAAAAAAGCGCAGGTGATTCGGCTTGATAAGCCAGCGGATATTCGTCGTCGGTTACAGGATTATCAAATGGCATTATTGCTGGGAGATGTACTTTGCAGGCAGTACCTGGACGAAGATACAAAAGTAGAAAAAGCCCGTAAAACGGCTGAAAAGGTTGTGTCAGAACGGATGGAAAAGCAGTGTGCAAAACAGGTTTCAGAAACGGTTGATATGCTATTAAGAAATGCTGTCAGTCACCTGGTCACTGTGGAACAGGGTGAAGCAGAGAAGATGGATGAAGATCTGGCCAGGCGCAGCCTTGCCAATGACCAGCGCCTGAAGCGTGCTCTGGAAGTGGAGCAAAGTGCTTTGCAAGTTGCCGCAGAGCATTGTGTAAAAGAGCGGTTTAAAATGATTCAGGGCCAGCTTGATAGAGCCGGCATTGATATGCCTGAAGGTCAGTTGCCAAAACTGTTAGGTGAAATGCCTCAGGTTCAGCGGAGCTATTCAGATCACGAAATACCTCACGTAGACCAGAGAGAGGGCCTCCCGGGTGGCCAGAGAAAAGATGGCCGCTGGCAGGGTCCCTCTTCTTATGTGTCCAGTTAGTGGCTTTCCTTGGAAAGTTCAGCAATTTCCTTTAGCCGGTTCACCACCTTGTAATTAATGGAATTTTTGCTGTATTCACCTTTACTATTGAGGGCGCCAGGCTTGTGGCCGGTCAGGATTTCCAGTGCTTCCTCAACATGGTTGACGGCATAGACATTGAATTGTTTAGCCTTTACAGCATCAGTGACTTTTTGATGGAGCATCAGATTGCGCTTATTGGCAGCAGGGATGATCACTCCCTGCTCACCGGTTAAACCTCTGGCCTGGCAAAGGTCAAAGAAACCTTCAATTTTTTCATTGATACCACCCACAGCCTGGACTTCACCGTGTTGGTTCATAGAGCCTGTGATAGCAAAAGACTGCTTGATAGGTGTATCAGTCAGCGCAGATACCAGACAGCACAGCTCAGCCATTGATGCGCTATCGCCATCAATATAGCCATAGGATTGCTCCATGGTGAGGCTGGCAGATATGGCTAGGGGGAAGTGTTGGGCATATTTGCTACCCATATAACCGGTGAGAATCATTACCCCTTTAGAATGTATGGCCTGTCCCAGGGATACCTCTCGCTCAATATCGACAATGCCCTGGGAGCCAGGATACACTGTTGCTGTGATGCGGGCGGGAGAGCCGAAACTGGTATCCCCAATAGACAACACTGTTAGTCCATTGATTTTCCCTACTTTTTCTCCTGCGGTATCAATCAGAATGCTACCTTCCAGTACGTCCTGGAGAATTTGGTCACTGACCCGGCCTGTACGTTCGGCCTTGGCATGAAGAGCCTGATCAATATGATCGTGATTGATCTTTCGACCATTCTGCGCTTGGCGAATAAAATCAGCTTCCGCCAACAGGTCAAATAAATCACCTATTTTTGCCGACAGTTGTTGTTGGTTTTCCGTTAACCGGCAGCTGTGTTCTACCATGCGGGCAATAGCTGAAGCGGTTAGTGGTGGATAGCCTTCATCATCAGCCCTGTTCTTCAGCAGTTGAGCGAAGGCCCTGATGGTTTCGGGACAGCGTGGTATTTGGTCATCAAAATCTACCAATACCCGGAACATCTCATGAAAATCATTGTCCAGTTGTTGCAGGATATAATAGATATCCCTGGAGCCAATCAGTATCACCTTTACATCCAGTGGTATGGTTTCCGGAGTAAGGGTGGTTGTATTAAGTAGCCCCATTTCTGAATAAGGAGACTCAATTTTTAATTGCTGTTCTTTTAATGCTCTCTTCAGTGCCTCCCAGACGAAAGGCTCTTCCAGCAGTTTGTTAGCTTCTAGCAGGAGATAGCCACCATTGGCAAGGTGGAGAGAACCGGGACAGATTTGCCGATAGTTGGTAATTAATGCCCCCATTTCACTGGAGTATTCGATCCGCCCAAACAGATTTTTATAATTCGGGTGGGACTCATAAATGACGGGTGTCTTGGGTTTATCAGAGTGGGCAACCAGTAGGTTAGGGGCGTACAACTCTTCAAGTGTTGACCGTTTGTTGGCGTCTTCCTTGGACTCCATTGCCCGCTCATCGGCAAGTAACTCAACCACTGAACGATGTAGGTGCTGTTTTACTGCACCCAGATAGGTGATGATATATTCCTGGTCGTTGTATTTTTTGAGCAGAGGCTTCAAAAGAGGTTCAAGGGCCTGGTCAATAGTTTCCTGATTCAGGGTCTGAAGCTTTTCGTTAGATTCACGCTTCCATTGAGGCAGTTCAACTAACGATTCGTTGAGCATGGTTTCCAGTTCGGAAATGTTATTGTTGAATTTTTCCCGCTTTTTATCCGGGAGCTGGGCGAATTCCGTTTCGTCCATGGCTTTGCCCTTGCTCATGGGGGTAAAGCTTAATGAACCGGAGTCACGATAAAGGGCAATTTCCCTTTTAAGTGCTTCCTGTTCTATCTGGTCGATGGCCTGATCGTAGCGCTTGTTAAAGTCACGTTCAATCATGCTTTTTCGTTGCTGATAGGTTGGGTTTTCAAACGCAGCAGGGAATGTCATTAACAGTTTGTCGATAAACTGTTCAAAATCTTTTTGCAATTTATTGCAAAGGCCCGCTGGAAGCTGAAGAACTTTGGGCTGGCGAGGGTTATCAAAATTATTTACGTACGCCCAGTCACTGGGAGGGCTGTGACGGCTGGCTTCAGTCTCAAGGTATTTCCTCAAATAAGACATTCTGCCAGTACCTGACTCTCCCATGACATAAATGTTATAGCCAGCTCTGTGCATAGCCACGCCAAACTTGATGGCACTGGTGGCGCGTTCCTGGCCCAGGATGCCTGCATATTTGTCCAAATCATCTGTGGACTTGAACCCAAGATCCTTGACCGGCTGTTTTGCAATGAGCTGATTGGAAGATAGTTTGAGTTTTTTCACGAAGCTTGTCACTTACCGGAGAATTAAACTGATCATACTATGGCAGCAATGAGCCAGCCATGTCTAACGTTGAGAAGCCGTCTTAGGGACTGTTGACGTTTGATCGTGAGCTCAGTGGTTCGTAAAGCGGTTTTCCGCAATACCCAGTGGGGCACACCGGACGGACTGGTGCAGGCATAGTTATTTCTACGTCAAGCCAGTCCAACGCAGTCGGAAAGCCGCTTTACGAGCCACCCGAAGGGCCACAACCAGCGATTCCGTGCCGTCGTTGCAGTAGCTTGAAAGACGTGAGTCTTCCTGCGCTACTGCGTCTAGCCACGAAACCGCTGGTTTTGGCTGAGCACACGAGCAAACGTCAACAGCCCCTAAAAGTCATGCTGCTACCTGGCAACTACTTCTGTGATCCTTGTTACGTGCAGACTTTTGGAACGACTTTTGAATATCCCATAATTGACCAGCGTCACAACTTAAATAATAACCCACTGCTTGCCTGCTATATAGTAGCCATTGTGTTACAGAGTAAAAACTGCACAGATATTGCGGTAGTATGTTTGAGGTGAATCTGGCGGGAGAGCTTTTCTTATGAAGAGGCTGTGCATTATCTGTATTGTCTGTTTGAGTATTGGTTACCAATACCCTGTAAAGGCATTGATGCATACACCTGCCCCGGAGAAAAAACGGGTTTCAAACAATAGCCTTTCAGGGCAAATTGAGCAGCTGCTTGAGCTGTTGCCTCCGGGTGCTGTCAGCTCGGTTCTTGTAAAAAAAGCGGTGAGTGGAGAGGTGGTTTTTAATAAAGCCGGGAACCTGAATCTTATTCCAGCCAGTACGCTAAAGATTCTTACTACTGTCGCGGCTTATGATAAATTAGGGGCAGATTATCGCTACCCGACCCGCCTCTTGTTGAGCAGGAATATTGGGCGCTCCAGGATATATAAAGGTGGGATTCTTATAGCTTTTAGTGGTGATCCTTCTCTGAAATCCAGGCATCTTGAAGAGATGCTGGCGATCCTCAAAAAGAAAGGGGTCCGGGAAATTGTTGGGGATATCTGGTTGGATGATACGGTATTTAGTGGCTATCCAAAAGCGGAAGGGGTGGTCTGGAATGACTTGGGTATTTGCTTTGCCGCACCGTCAACCGGCATGATTCTTGATCGAAACTGTTTTTATGCCTGGCTTAAGCCGGGACGTGAAGGCAAAAAAACAATTATCCGGTACGATCAACCAGGCGATTTTCAAAAGATAGAAAATCAGATTATCACTCGACAGTCTCGGGATGGGTTGCAATGCCAGCCAAAAGCCTGGCCCTCTTCCGATTATGAATACCGTTTGACCGGATGTCTTGAACCTGGCCAGAAACCCTTGAGACTGGCCTTTGCGGTTAAGCACTATGAGCGTTACATGAAGAAAAAGATGGCTTCAATGCTTAAGGGGCAAGGCTTACTGCATAGAGGCCGGATAGTTATCGGGAAGCCTGGGGCATCCTTTCCTGTGCTGTTGGCTGAGCATCAGTCTGACTCCCTGGCTGGTTTGCTCAAGCCTGTTCTGGAGCGGTCTGATAATTTGTTTTCAGACAGTCTTATGAAAACCCTGGGACATAAAGTGACAGGGTTTTCCGGCTCTTATGAAAGGGGTACTGACGCCATTATTAAAGTGCTGGGGGATAAGGGGATTGATTTGTCCCATAGTCACATCGCCGACGGTTCCGGGTTGTCCCGTTATAACTTGATCAGTGCATCGACGTTGGCAGATGTGCTGGCCATGGCATGGCGGGAATGGGGGAGTGACAGTCCCTGGCTTATTAACAGGCCATATAAAGATCGATGGTTTAAAACCGGGACGATGAAAGGCGTCAGTGCTGTAGCGGGGTATATCTTTCCTTCAGGCAGTGAGCCTCTGCTATTTGTGGTGATGGTTAATGGGCTTGTTTCACCGAAAAAGGCAGCCAGAGAAAGCTTTAGTTCGCCGGTTGAAGACATTAGGCAATTTCGATATGAGTTGATGGATAGACTTGCCAATAGTGCTAGGTAATATAATTTTTAGCCCATTTCAACACATCATCTGTTTGGCAATTTGACTGAAGAGGGTGTTTTTTTCTCAGTACTTTGAATATTGAGCTAGAATCATGCAGGGAGTTTATTTTGAATTCCTGTTGGAACGGTGGCTCTATTTATGAGTTGACGTTCAGCAGAATGAGTTCCTCTCTCTTAATGCGAAAGATTTGAGGTTAATGTCTAATTCAGGATAGGTTGTTTATGCGGTAAAGTAAGGAGTTTTTATGAAAGTTCAGGTGGTTGCTATTTTACTTCTGTTTTTTTCAATTGATTGTTTTTCCGATAAGCAAGTTTCTGATGAGGAAATAAAGCAAAAAGTTGATGAGGCGATGGTTCAGGTTAAAAAGCAACAAAGGCAACAGGAAAAAAACAGAGGGAGCCAGTTATCACCTAAGGATGTTGGTAATCTGGTTGATTTAATTAATAATCTGTTCAACAAAGGTTCTTGATTCAGGGCAAAAAATCCGAAAAGCAGTATTAATTCTATGTCATGAAAATAAATAGCCAAGCCATTGGTAAAATTGAGCGTTAAAGCCTTTTATTTGGTGGAGTCCGGTAAACTGTCAGAATGCTGGATCATAGGCTGTTGGCTTTCAGGATACTTATCCATTTGACTCTTCGGTCATCAGGTCTACTTTCTACTCAGTACTTGTCTTTCTGGCTGAGGGAAAAACGATGATCCGGGTGTGGAGGCTGTTGATGGATAAACTTTAGCAACCCCATAAGTTTATTGCCTGGATTCTCTTTATTGACTTTAATGTTGAAATACCAAGGTCAAGCTCTATATTCTTTTAAGCTAAATGCTCATCTACAGAGATTTGGAACTGGTTGGGACGACGATGATAAAAATCGATAATCTTCGAAAGTCTTATGGTGACTTTTGTGCCGTAGACGGGATCAGTTTTTCGGTGGGGCCTGGTGAAGTACTGGGCTTTTTAGGGCCAAATGGCGCGGGAAAGTCAACCACCATGAAAATGGTGACAGGTTTTATTCGACCGAGTACTGGCTCTGTCTCCTTATTTGGTCATGATATTGAAAGAGATCCTGTGATAGCCAAGTCTTTAATTGGCTACTTGCCCGAAGGGGCTCCAGCCTACGGTGATATGCTGGTATCCCAGTTCCTGGGATTTATTGCTGAAATCAGGGGCTTCAAAGGCGAAGAAAAAGATCAGAGGGTGACCCGGGTTGTTGAACAGCTCGCCCTTCAGGCTGTTCTGGATCGTCCTATTGACAATTTATCCAAGGGATTTAAGCGGCGGGTAGGTATTGCCCAGGCAATCCTGCATGATCCCAGGGTTTTGATTCTGGATGAACCCACGGACGGTTTGGACCCTAACCAAAAACACCAGGTAAGGGAGCTGATCAGAAGCCTCTCCAAAGATAAAATCGTTATTATCTCCACCCATATTCTTGAAGAAGTAACTGCCGTTTGCTCCCGGGCCATTATTATTGCAAATGGCCGGGTTGTGGCTGATTCCACGCCTACAGAATTGGAGGCACGCTCACAATATCACCGGGCTATTACCATTGAGCTTGGCTCAGAAGACTCTCTGGTGGATGAGTTGGCTGGTTTGAAGGGAGTTAAAAGGCTTGAGGAATATCCTGGAACCCCTGGTCGCTATACATTAATTCCAGAGAACCAGGAAGAGGGTGCTGTTAATCTTTTTGATACGGTGAACAAACTGATTTCATCTAATGGCTGGGAGGTAAGGGAACTTTATATGGAAAGTGGTCGCCTTGACGATGTATTCAGAGAGCTGACTTTTAGTGGTGATCAGGAAGGGGTGGCTTAATGAAAAGCATAGGTATTATTTTCAGACGTGAGCTGGGTAGCTATTTTGCTACACCTCTGGCTTATGTCTTTATTGTTATCTTTTTAATGCTGACGGGAGTTTTTACCTTTTATCTGGGGCGTTTTTTTGAGCTTCGTCAAGCAGATCTGGCAGCATTTTTTACGTTTCACCCATGGCTTTATCTCTTCCTTATCCCTGCCCTCAGCATGAGGCTTTGGGCGGAAGAGCGTAAAGCTGGCACTCTTGAGTTGCTTTTAACGCTACCTATCGACCTTAAAGAGGCCGTATTAGGAAAATTTCTGGCAGCCTGGGTATTTAGTGGTATTGCATTGTTGCTGACCTTCCCAATATGGATAACGGTGAATTATCTGGGAAATCCGGATAATGGTGTCATTCTTGCGGGATACATTGGCAGTTGGTTGATGGCGGGTGGCTTTCTTGCCATTGGCTCCTGTATGTCTGCGATGACTCAAAACCAGGTTATTGCTTTTATTGTAACTGTGGTTATTTGCTTCCTTTTTGTGGTAGCAGGTTTCCCACTTGTGCTGGATGCATTTCGTGTCTGGGCACCTCAGTCGCTGGTGGATGCTGTGGCGGCCCTGAGTTTTATGACTCATTTTGAGGCGATCAGTAAGGGAGTACTGGATTTAAGAGACCTTTTATATTTTATCGTTATGATTCTGGCGTGGCTTGTAGCTACGGCTATCACTATAGATATGAAAAAAGCGGACTAAGGAGCCGGACATGACACAACGACTGTTTTCAAAGGCAGGGTTGCTGGTGCTGGCTCTGCTGACACTGCTGCTGACTGTTGCCATTAATCAGGTATTTAAAGGTGCTCGACTTGATCTCACAGAGGACAAGTTGTTCACCTTGTCTCAAGGGACTCATAACTTATTGAAAGGCCTGGAAAGTGATGCCACTTTGCAGCTTTTTTACTCTGATAGCCAAACGCAGGATCTGCCATTTATCAGGAATTATGCGCGCAGGGTCACAGAGCTGCTAGAGGAATATGTGGCAGCTTCAAGGGGCAAATTAAAACTGGAGGTTATTGACCCTGAGCCATTTTCTGAAAATGAGGATAAAGCGGCGGAGTATGGGCTTCAGGCCATTCCTTTGGGCGGAGGGGCAAAAGAAGCGTATTTTGGTCTTGTTATCACCAGTGATGGTGATTCAGGGAAGCATGAAGTCATCAGCTTTCTTCACCCGGATAAGGAACGATTTCTGGAATATGATATCAGCAAGCTGGTTTACTCTGTTACCCAGAAAACCAAGCCTAAAGTGGGGTTGATATCAGGCCTGCAGGTACATGGCGGGTTTGATATGGCAAGCCGTCAATCTACCGGTCCCTGGACCAGTATTTCCCAGCTGGAACAGCTTTATGACGTTACAACCGTTGAGCCTGGAGCCAGGGAACTTCCTGCTGATCTGAAATTGCTTGTAATCATCCATCCGAAAGACCTTTCAGACCAAATGCGTTATGCCATTGATCAGTTCGTTCTGGCTGGTGGCAATGCTCTGGTTTTTGTTGACCCTAATGCGGAGTCTGAGAGTCAGGGAGGTATGGGAGGCATGATGATGGGCATGGGAGGAGATAAATCATCCAGCTTTGAGCCTTTGTTTAAAGCCTGGGGAATATCTGTTGATCCCAAGAAAGTGCTTGCTGATGCATCGAATGCCTTGTCAGTGGGTTCTCCTTCAGGAAGGCCAGTGAGGCATTTGGGAATTCTTGGCTATGGAGAAAATAACTTCAATAAAGAGGATGTTGTAACATCATCTCTTAATAGCGTGAATTTCGCCACTGCGGGTGCTGTCCACTCATTGGAGGAAGGAGAGACAACGGTTAATCCGCTACTTCGCTCCAGTACTAACTCTATGCTGATGGATGCTGATGCGTTTTCAATGATGTTTGACCCCAGTAATCTCTATAAAAGCTTTAAGCCAACCGGGGAGCAATACACCTTGATTGCCCGAGTAACCGGGACAGTAAAAACTGCATACCCGGATGGCCGACCTCCTGAGCCAGAACCGAAAGGGGATGATAAAGTTGAGAAAAAGGATGGGGATGCAAAAGCTGTCAGCAAGAAATCAAAAAAAACCGAGTCTAAAAATGAGCAGACTCCTGTTGCCGATAACCAAGGTGACGGTTCTGGAAAGCTAAAGGTTGAACACCTCTCCGTATCAGTTAAGCCTGTTAATATTATTGTTGTGGCAGATACGGATGTTTTAACCGATCGACTTTGGGTTCAAAAAACCAGCTTCTTTGGTCAGCAAATAGTCCAGCCCTTTGCTA